>JBDIBD010000303.1:0-6350 GCA_039812725.1 Vicinamibacteria bacterium
CTCGGGCTGGTGGCCGGCGGGACGGGCTGCGACTTCGCCAAGACCGTCGAGGTGCCGGCCCGCGACCTGGCCGCGGCCGCGCGGGTGGTCCGCGAAGGCCGCGCCCGCCCGGTCGACGTGGGCCGCATCGCGGGGCGCTACTTCCTCAACATCGCCGGCTTCGGCTACGACGTGGCGGTGCTCGAGGACTCCAAGACGGTGCGCTGGCTGCGGGGCGACCTGCTCTACCTCTACTGCGCCCTGCGCCAGCTGCGCCGCTACCACGGCTTCCGCTGCCGCGTGCGCTGGGACGGCGGCCCGGCCGAGGAGCGTGACCTGCTGATGCTGATCCTGGCCAACGCGCGGGTCTTCGGGGGCACCTTCCGCATCGCCCCGGGAGCCGACCTGTCCGACGGGCGCCTCGACGCGGTCAGCTTCGGCAACGCCTCGACCGGGGCCCGGCTGGGGCTGATCGGCAAGCTGCTGCGGGGCCGCCATCTGGATTCGCCGCAGGTGGGCCTGCGCCGGGCGGCGCGCCTGGACCTGGCCTTCGACCAAGCCCCGACCTACGAGACCGACGGGGAGTGGCACCGGGCCAGCGCGAGCGAGGTGACGGTCGAGACGCTGCCCTCCGCGCTCGAGGTGCTGGTGCCGGCGGGGCCGCGATGACGAAGCTGCGCTCCTGCGTGGCCCTGGCACTGGCCCTGACCTGGATCCTGGTCGTCGGCATCCTCGTGCAGCGGATGATCCTCTGGCCGCTGTCGTGGTTCCGGCCCGGCCGCATGCGCGGGCCGGTCTCGGCCTACATGCGCCTGCAGTCCCGCGGCATCTTCTTCTTCCTGCGCGTGGTCGGCGGCGCCCGCTTCGAGCGCCGCGGGCGCGTGCCCACCAGCCAGGGCCCGCTGCTGGTGCTGATGAACCACCAGTCGCTGCTCGACATCATCACGGTGGTGATGATGTCGGAGTACGTGCCGGCCTTCGTGACCCGGGTGCGCTACACCCGCTTCGTGCCGATCGTGGCCCACTGCACGCGCCTGCTGCAGTGCCCGTCGATCGACCCGCGCCGCGACGCCGCGGGGTCCGTGCGGGCCATCGAGCGGGCGGCCGAGACCGAGCGCCACGGGCTGCTGATCTTTCCCGAGGGGCATCGCACGCTCGACGGCCAGGTCAGGCCCTTCCGCACGGGAGGCGCCGAGGCGGTGCTGCGTGGCCGGCGCTGGCCGGTCTGGCTGGTCGTCACCGAGGGCTTCGAGTCCGGCCGGCGCCTGATCGACTTCCTCATGAACATCCCGCGCCTGCGCGGCAGCACCGAGGTGCTGGGACCCTTCACGCCGCCGGAGGACCCGGCCCTGCTGCAGCCGTTCCTGCTCGAGATGCGCGAGGTCATGGTGCGGCACCTGGCGGAGATGCGTGCGCGCAAGCCCGTCCAGTGAGCTCGGCCGCCGCCTGGCGGCGCAGGTCGAGCAGCCCGTGCAGGGCGAGGTGGCGCTGCTGGCCGAGCGCCTGCGGGCGGCCGCCGGCGAGGTGCTGGCGTCGGTGGTCTTCTTCGGCTCGCGCCGCAGCGGCGCGGCCACCAACCCCTGGAGCGCCTACGACCTGTTCGTCGTGGTCGATGCCCACCGGCCGTTCTTCACGGCGCTGCGCGCGGCCGGGCTGTGCGGACGCCGGCCGGGCCTGATGGCGGCGGTCGGCGGCGTGCTGCCGCCCAGCCAGGTCTCGATCCGGCTCGAGCGGGACGGGCTCCTTCCGCTGAGGGCCAAGGCCGCCGTGCTGACCTCGCGCCAGCTGGCGCGCGAGACCGGCCCCGGACGCCACGACCACTTCTGCGTGGCGCGCCTCTTCCAGCCGACCCAGCTGCTGTACGCGCGCGACGAGGCCGCCCGGCAGGCGGCGCTCTTGGCCATCGAGAGCGCCCACCGCGCCACCTACGAGTGGTCGCGCCCGGGCCTGCCGCCCGCCTTCGAGGCCGAGGGCTACACGCGCCGGCTGCTGCAGCTGTCGATGGGCAGCGAGATCCGCCCCGAGACCGGCGACCGGGCCGGGCAGCTGTGGGAGGTCCAGCGCGAGTACCACCGCCAGGTCTACCCGGCGCTGCTGGAGGACCTGGCCGAGCGCGGCGAGCTGGTCCAGGTCCCCGGCGGCTACGCCCTGGTCCGGCCGGCCGGTCGCCTGGAGCGGCTGCGCAACCGGCTCTACTTCCGACGCTCCCTGGCGCGCGCCACCCTGCGCTGGGCCAAGCACGTGGTGACCTTCGAGGGCTGGCTCGAGTACATCGTCCAGAAGGTCGAGCGGCACAGCGACGGCCCGCCCCTCGAGCTCTCGGCGCGCGAGCGTCGCTACCCGCTGATCTTTCTCTGGCCGCGGCTGTGGCGCTTCCTGCGCGACAAGCGCCGCGCCGCGAGGTGAACATGCCCAACAGCCTGCTGGCGTTCCTGGCCATCCTGGGCCTGGCCGTCCTGTCGATGGCCGCCTTCGCCCTGCTGGGCCGCCGCGCCGACGCCGACGCCGCCCGCAAGGGGACCCAGTTCGCGCTGGGCGGCTTTTTCGTGCACTGGTTCATGTGGGTGCTGCGCCCGGTCGAGCGGGCCTCGCTGGCGGCCGGCCTGACTCCGGACTTCTTCAACTTCGCCGGCCTCGCCTGCGGGGCCGCCGCGGGGCTGCTCCTCGGCACGGGCCGGGTGGAGGCGGGCGGCTGGGCCATCGTGGCCGGCGGGGTGTGCGACATCATGGACGGGCGACTGGCGCGGGCCCTGGGCCTGGCCTCGCGCTACGGGCAGTTCATCGACAGCACCCTCGACCGCTTCGTGGAGGTCTTCGCGCTGCTGGGGCTGGTGGTCTTCCTGGCGCCGCACCCCTTCGGGCCGCTCGCGGCGGCGGCCGCGCTCTCCGGCTCGATGCTGGTCAGTTACGCGCGGGCGCGCGGCGAGTCGGTGGGCGTGCTGTGCAAGGAGGGGCTCATGCAGCGGGCGGAGCGCCTGGTGCTGACCTCGCTGGCCTGCCTGGCCGACGCGGGCCTCTCGGCCCGGCTCGGGCGCCCCCCGGGGACCCTGCTGCTGTGGGTCATGGCGCTGATCGCCGTGGGGACGTTCTACACGGCGGCGCAGCGCACCGTCTGGATCGCCCGCCAGCTGCGGGGCGGCGAGCGCTGAGTCGCTAGGCCGTGCGCCGGGCCAGCGCGGCCAGCACGGCCGCCAGCTGGTGCGCCGCGCGGCTGGTGAGGGCCTCGCACTCGGCCCGCACGCGCTCCTTGAAGGCGGTCTCCTCGATCGGGTCGAGGTTGATCAGCACGTTCTTGCCGGCGCCCCAGATGCCGGTCTCGAGGCACTTGGCTCCCACCTCCAGGTCGGAGCGCGAGGCCAGGTTGCCGTGGGCCGCCATGTCGACCAGCGGCTCCCAGCAGCGGTCGGCCAGGCGCATCGTGCCGAGCGGCACCTCGATGGCCTTGCGCAGCCCGGCCTGCAGCGCGGCGTGCCGCGCGGCGGCCTGCTCGGGGGTCTCCTTGGGCAGGCCCAGGGCCGCCATGTAGTCGTTGAAGGCGCGCGTGTCGGCGTCGATCATCGGCAGCAGCGCCTGCATGGCCTCGTGCAGGGGCGGGATGAGCTGGCGCATGACCGGGTCCTTGGCCTCGAACTTGCGCTTGCCGTAGGTCATCCAGCCGACCATGGCGCCCAGGCCCGCGCCCAGGCCGGCCGCCAGGGCCGCGGCCGAGCCGCCGCCGGGGGCGGGGGCGCGCGAGCCCAGCAGCTCCACGAAGGCGCGCACGCTGAGGCCGGCCAGCGGCTCGTCGGCACGCTTCTCGATCATGTACTCGATCACGCGCTTCTCCGGGACGAAGGGCGTGACCGCGGACAGGCCCAGGCGCTCGATGGCCAGGCGCACCTTCTGGCGCTCGTCGAGCACGAACAGCGACTCCTGGGCGATGTAGTGCTCCGCCGCCTGCAGCAGGGCCTCGCGCGGCACCAGGCCCACGATCTCGGAGCCGACGATGCCGACGTTGAGCGCCGCCGCCTCCTCGCGCGCCGCCTCGAAGGCCACGTGCGGGGGGGTGAGGGTGTAGTCGTCCAGGTTCATCGAGATCTGGGCCAGGCCGTACTCGTCCACCCACCAGCCGATGGCCTTGACCGCCTTCAGGCGCCCCGGCTCCTTGGGGCCGCGCCCCTGCTCGCGCAGGTTGAGGGCGATGCGGTGGGCCTGCTCCTTGGTCCCCAGCACGTTGACGTTGTAGGCGATCAGGAAGAAGCGTGCGCCGGTGACCGTGGCGCCCCAGGAGGGGACGAACTCGGCCGGGCCGAAGTCGGGGGCCCACTCGGGCTTGAGGAGCTTCTCGGCCAGCCCTTCGTACTCGCCCTCGCGGATCTGGCGCAGGGCCTTGCGGTGGGCCTGCGTCGCGGCGGCCTCGTACAGGTAGATCGGGACGCCCAGCTCGGCCGCCGCGCGGCGCCCGAACTCGCGCGAGCAGGCCACGCAGTCGTCCATGGTCACGCCCGAGACCGGCACGAAGGGGCACACGTCCATGGCGCCCAGGCGCGGGTGCTCGCCCTTGTGGCGGCGCATGTCGATGCGCTCGCGCGCCACCCGCGCCGCGGCCAGGGCGCCTTCGACCACCGCGCCGGGGTCGCCCACGAAGGTGTAGACGGTGCGGTTGGTGGACTGGCCGGGGTCCACGTCGAGTAGAGTGCAGCCCTCGCTGCGGCGGATGGCCTCGGCGATGGCGTCGATCACGGACCGGTCGCGGCCCTCGGAGAAGTTGGGGACGCACTCGACGATCTGGGTCATGGTGAACCTCGGGGGAGTCAGCCCTTCTCGGGGCGGGGGACCGGCACCGGGAACGGGGCCACGCGACCCTCGGGGCCGGCCTCGGTGATGCGGGACGGGCCCGGCTTGAGAACCTCGTCGATGCGCAGCACGGCGTGCATCGGCACGTAGGTGCGCTTGACGCCCTCGAACTCGCGCTGCAGGCGCTCCTCGTTGGGGTCGACCAGCAGGCTGCTGCGCTCGCCGAAGACGATCTGCTCGATCTCCACGAAGCCGAACAGGCCGCCCTGGGCCACCTTGCGGGCGTAGATCTCGTAGACCTGCCCCTGGGTGAGGAAGCTCACGCGGTACAGGCGCTTCTCGGCCATGGGCCGGGATGATACCGCGGGCCCGGCCGTCTCGCCGCTGGCGTGCCACGGCGGGGTAAACTCCCACGGTGACGGCGCCGGACGAGGTCTCGTTCTTCGACGCGGAGTTCCTGGGGGAGCTGGAGCAGCTGGCGGCCCAGGTGGTTTCGCGCCCGGCCCCCGGGGCCGACCTGGCCCGGCGCTTCGAGGAGTTCCTCCGGGAAGGAGCGGGCGCGCCGCTGGACGGCGAGAGCTTCGCCGCCCTCCCGCCGGCCGCCATGGCTGAGCGGGCCAACGCGCTGCTGGAGACCTGCCGCAAGGGGCCCGAGCGCGCGGCGGTCCAGGCCGTCGAGAACTTCATCGTCTTCTTCCAGGCCCTGGCGCCGACGCTGGCGCCGGAGGGCGCCGCACAGGTGGGGCGATTCTTCTTCCGGCTGGTCCCGACCCTGATCCACATCGCCTGGCACGACTTCGGCGAGGACGCGGCGGCGGCCCGGGAGGGCGCGGCAGCCCTCGAGAACCTCGAGACGATCCTGATCGAGATCTCCGACGTGCGGCTGGCGCCGGCCGAGAGCGCCCTGGTCTTCCGCAGCATCGACCAGCTGGCCGGCTTCATCGCGGTGGGCGAGTACGCCATGGCCAGCCAGATCGTCTCGGCCCAGCTGCTCGACATCATCGCCCGCAACAAGCTCTCCCGGGCGCTCTTCCGCCTGATGGAGGCGGAGGTGGCGGTGCAGGTCTACCTCAAGGAACGGCTGGGCCGGAGCACGCCCGGCCTCGATCTTCCCGGCGACCTGCAGGTCCTGGCGGACTTCGGTCCGCTGCGGGTCTTCGAGGAAGAGCTGCTGGGGGAGCGCCGCCGGCTGGTGCAGGTGCACATCCCGGGCCTGACCCCGCTCAGCGACGTCGTCCTGCACCTCGCCTCTCCCGGCGGGGACCGGGCTTTCGCCTTGCGGCTCGACGCCCTGGGAACGGCGGAGCTGCCGCCGGTGGACGGCGCCTTCCAGATCGGGCTGGCCTGGGAGCCCGTGCGGCGCGAGCGCCCGACCGTGGTCAGCGCCCGGCCCTGAGCTCCACCAGGGCCACGGCCAGCTGCGCCGCCAGGTCGGCGTCGTTCAGCAGCAGGGCCGCGTTGGCGGCCAGCGTGGCCCCGCCGGTCAGCGACTCGAGGCGGGCGAGCAGGAACGGCGTCAGCTCGCGCCCGCCCACGCCCGCCCGCTCGGCGTCCGCCAGGGCCGCGGCCAGCGCGGGCTCCCAGTGGCTGGCCGG
>JBDIBD010000304.1:0-6344 GCA_039812725.1 Vicinamibacteria bacterium
GCCACAGCCCCTGGGCGTTTCCGGCGAAGAGCAGCAGCGAGGTGACGGAGGGGTCGGGCGGGCCGCGGCCAGGGCGCCGGCCAGCAGCGCCAGCGCGGCGAGGCCGGCCCGCCTCACCGGAACAGCTCGCGCAGCCGGGCGCAGGCCTCGAGCGGGTCCTCCGGGATGACACGCGTGCCGCCCACCACCGTCATGAAGTTGGTGTCGCCGTTCCAGCGCGGCACCACGTGCAGGTGGATGTGGTCGGCCACGCCCGCTCCGGCGCTCTTGCCCAGGTTCATGCCCACGTTCAGGCCGTCGGGGCGGTAGGCCTGGGCGAAGACCGCCTCGGTGCGGCGCGCCAGCGCCATCATCTCCGCCAGCTCGTCGGGCGTGGCCTGGCCGAGGCTGCCGACGTGCCGCACGGGCGCCACCATGACGTGCCCCGAGGTGTAGGGGTAGAGGTTCATCAGCACGAAGTTGCGCTGGCCCACGTGCACCACCAGGCTCCCGGCCTGCTCGCGGCCTTCCCAGGCCTGGCACATCACGCAGCCGGGCTCCTGCCCCGCCTGGGTCACGTACGCGTTCCTCCAGGGCGACCAGATGCGCTCCACGCGCGCATGTTAGCGCAGGAGCCGCCCTCAGACCTCGTAGTCGGCGGAGTAGACCGGGAAGCTCGGGCGCACGCCCTTGAAGCGCGCGTCGCCCACGTAGCTGACGAACAGGCGCCGGCCGATGACCTCGTCGAAGTACTCGCGCCCCTGCGGGCCCTGGGCCAGGGGCAGGTGGGCCTCGAGCTGGGCCAGGGCGTCGCGCGACAGGGCGATGCCCTCGTTGAACAGCGCGCCCTGGTCGTCCACCAGCACCTGCAGGCCGCTGCGCGAGGTGGGCGCGGGGGCCGGGGCGCTGCCCTCCTCGTCCTCGTCGAGGGCCTTCTTGGCCGCCGAGGAGAGCCGCGCGGCCAGGTTGACGTTGCGCCCGATGACCGTGGCCTCGACCTCGTCCTCGTCGCGGATGAAGCGCGCCAGGTAGACCCGCCCGTAGTGGATCGAGACCCCCATGCGGAACCAGGTCTGGCCCTCCTGGCGCAGGCGCGCCAGCGACTCCTGGCACAGCACGGCGGCGCGCAGGGCCCGCAGCGGGTCGAGCGGGTCGGGCTCGGCCGTGCCGAAGGTCACCATCATGCCGTCGCCCAGGAACTTGTCGACCTTGCCGCCGCAGCGCGCCACGTGCCCGGCGAAGACGTCGAAGACGCCGTACAGCTCGCGGGTCAGGTCGCGCTCGGAGATCTGCCCTTCGGAGGTCTGGGTGAAGCCGCGCAGGTCGAGGAACAGCACCGTGGCGTTGACGGCGTTGTTGAGCACCTGGGCGGCCTCGCCGAACTCGTAGACCCGGAAGCCGCGCGAGATCTTCTCCTCCACGGCCGGGTCGTTCTGGAAGGCGTCCAGCAGCCGCACCCGGTCGCGCACGTGGGCCAGGATCTCGAAGCGCCGCACGCCCGTGACCAGGTCGAGGAAGGCGTCCACGATCTCGGCCGGCCGGCGCCGCTCGCTCTCGGCCTTGAGGCGCGGCGAGGCCATCAGCTTGACGCCCGTGTTCCAGGCGTCGGCCAGCAAGTAGGTCAGCACGTGCGAGTTGAGCATGATCTTGGCCAGCCCCGAGGGGCTGCGCAGCTGGCTGCCGGGCAGGTCGGGCAGGTGCCGGGCCAGGCGCTGGGCCAGGCCGCGCTCGCCCTCGCGCACGCGCCGCTCGGTCTCGCGCAGCAGCACGCTCCAGATCTCGTAGAAGACCTCGCCGCTCAGCCGGTAGCGCTTGTTGGCGGCCAGGAACTGGTTGAAGTCGAGGTCGGTGACGCTCAGCTCGGTGACGGCGAAGCCGTCGTCGATCAGCGCGTCGACCAGGGCGCTGTTCTCGGAGCTGCCCACCAGGAAGGCCAGCCGCTCGGGCGCCTCGCGCTCGGCCTCGCGCCGGGCGGCCTGCTCGACCCGCCGGTAGAAGGACGACAGCAGCGGGTGCAGCGAGTACTTGAGCTTGCGCACCGCCGGAGTCTTGCGCTCCAACTCGCGCACGTGCTCGGCGGCGTCGCGGGTGTGGGCCAGCCAGAACAGGTTGGCCAGGCCCTCGCGCCGGTCGGACAGGCGCACGGTGCGCAGGATGCGCAGCAGCAGCGCCTCGTAGTCGGCCTGCTCGCGGGCGCGCGCCTCGGCCCGCGTCGCGGGGGTGTTGCCGCCGATGTCGGCCAGCAGCCCCTGCAGGAAGCGCTGCATCACCGAGCGCAGGCTGGGGTGCAGCCGCACCAGGTACTCGCCCTCCGCTCCGTCCGCCTCGGTGGGCGGCAGCAGCGGCAGGGGCGAGCCCAGCAGGGCCTCGGCCTCGGGCAGCCCGCCGGTCACGAAGCGGGCGGCGGCCGGTTGCTTGAGGAAGAGCGACGAGGTGTCCAAGGATGCGCTCCGCGGTCAGCTGCGGTTGATCAGCTCGCGCAGCTCCTTGCCGGGCTTGAAGTGGGGGAAGCTGCGCTCCGGGACGACCACCCCGGCGCCGGTCTTGGGGTTGCGCCCGGCGCGGCTGCGGCGCTGGCGCAGGCGGAAGCTGCCGAAGCCGCGCAGCTCGATCTTGTCGCCGCCCTGCAGGGCCTCGACGATGGACGTGAAGACCGCGTCCACGATGACCTCGGAGTGCTTGCGCGTCAGCTCCGAGGCGCGGGCCACCTCGTCGACCAGCTCCGCCTTGGTCATGGCGTCCTCGCTGCCCGCCTCCGGGGCTGCCCCCGGCGCGGGGTCGAAAGAGCGGCGGGAGACCGCTACGGCCGGCCCCCCGCCGCGTGAAGGGCTACTCTTCGTCTTCCTGCTCGGCCTGCTGCTGGCGCTCGCGCGCCACGCGGAAGGCCTCGGCCAGGGTCGAGCGCTCGCTGCCGCCCGACGACTCCTTGTAGGCCTGGTAGTCGCGGGTGTACTCGTCGCTCTTGACGGCCCGGATGGAGAGGCCGACCTTCTTCTCGCCCTCGTTGACCTTGATGATCTTCATCTGGTGGACGTCGCCGGGCTTGAAGTGCTCCTCGGGACGCTCGATGCGCTTCTCGTCCAGCTCGGAGACGTGCACCAGGCCCTCGATCCCCTCGGCCAGCTCGACGAAGGCGCCGAAGTTGGTCAGGCGCACGATGCGGCCCTCGACCAGGTCGCCGACCTTGTGGGCCTTGAAGAAGTCGTCCCAGACGTCGGTGGCGAGCTGCTTCAGGCCCAGCGACAGGCGCTGGTTCTCGGCGTCGATGTTGAGCACCACGGCCTCGACCGTGTCGCCCTTCTTGAGCACCTCGGAGGGGTGCTTGACGCGCTTGGTCCAGGACATGTCGGAGATGTGGATCAGGCCGTCGATGCCCTCCTCGACCTCGACGAAGGCGCCGAACTCGGTCAGGTTGCGGACCTTGCCCTTGATCTTCGAGCCGACCGGGTACTTCTCGACCAGCTGCATCCAGGGGTTGGACTCGATCTGCTTGAGGCCCAGGCTGATGCGGTGGGCCTCCTGGTCGATGCCCAGCACCTGGCACTCGACCTCCTGGCCCACGGTCAGGATCTTCGAGGGGTGCTTGACCTTCTTGGACCAGGACATCTCGGAGACGTGGATCAGGCCCTCGACGCCCTGCTCGAGCTCGACGAAGGCGCCGTAGTCGGTCAGGCTGACCACGCGGCCCTTGACGCGGGTGGCCACGGGGTAGCGGATCTGGACCGTGGTCCAGGGGTCGGCGCTGAGCTGCTTGAGGCCCAGCGAGACGCGCTCGGAGTCACGGTCGAACTTGAGCACCATGACGCGGGTCTCGTCGCCCACCGCCACCACCTCGGAGGGGTGGTTGATGCGGCCCCAGGACATGTCGGTGATGTGCAGCAGGCCGTCCAGGCCGCCCAGGTCGACGAAGGCGCCGTACTCGGTGATGTTCTTGACCACGCCCTGGACGATCTTGCCCTCTTCCAGCGTCTCGAGGGTCTCGCGCTTCTTGCCGGCGTTCTCCTCCTCGAGGACCGCCTTGCGCGAGAGCACGATGTTGCCGCGCTTCTTGTTGACCTTGATGACGCGCATGCGCAGCTCCTGGCCCTTGTAGGCGTCCAGGTTGCGCACGGGCCGCAGGTCCACCTGGCTGCCCGGCAGGAAGGCGCGCACGCCGATGTCGACGGCCAGGCCGCCCTTGACGCGCTCGATGACGCGGCCGGTCACGACGCGGCGCTCGTGGTAGGCGCGCTCGACGTCGTCCCAGACCTTCATCTTCTCGGCCTTTTCCTTGGACAGGACGATGTAGCCTTCCTTGTCCTCGGTCTTCTCGATCAGCACGTCGACGGCGTCGCCGGGCTTGATCGTGATCTGGCCGTTCTCGTCCTTGAACTCGTCGACGGGGATGATCCCCTCCGACTTGTAGCCCACGTCGACGATCACCTCGTTCTCGGTGACCGCCAGCACGACGCCGTGCACGACCTCGCCCTCGGCGAAGTTCTTGAAGCTGACGTCGTACATGTCGAGCAGGCGCTCGTACTCTTCGGCGGCCAGGGCCGCGTCGTCGTCCTGCAGGGTGGCGGCACTGCCCGCGGGCGCAAGCGTCCGCTCGGTCTTGTCGGTTTCCGGCATGGGACTGGTAGATCCTCCAGCGCTTGGGATTTGTCCTGGGCGCGGGGGCCGCGAGGGCCCCGGGGCACAGGACGAAGCAGCGCATGCTAATGGCGGAAGCCCCGTGCTGTCAAGGAATTCGGGGCAGCGCTTGACAGCCCGGCCGAGCTGATGCATATTCATGCACTATGCAGTCTGCATTCAACGGCCACGACACGCTCCGGCTGCGGCTCGACCGCATCGCCTCCTCCACCCGCAACGCGCACCTGAAGCCCGAGGTGGTGCTGGGGCGCGAGGTGGTGTCGGAGGAAGGCTACGTGGTGGCCGTGCGCATCCTGATGGACAAGCCCTCGTACAACTCGGTCGAGGACCTGTCCGGGCGCATGATCCCGCTGCGGGCCGGCGACGTGCTGGCCGGCACCCTGGGCAGCCGCCGGGCCCTGCGCGGCTACGCCGGCGAGGTCCCCGAGCGCCTGGCCCCCGGGGACACGATCGAGGTGCTCAACCTGGGAGGCATCCTGGGCCGCTGCACCTCGGTCAACCCCGAGCTGGGCCCGCCCTTCCAGGCCGAGGTGCTGGGGGCCGTGCTGGCCTTCCCCGAGATCGGCGACCGGGTCGGGACGCCGGCCCACATCCGCGACCACGCCGTCCCCACCGCCGAGACCCTGCGCGAGCGCATCCCGGTGGTCTACGTGGCGGGCACGTGCATGGAGGCGGGCAAGACCGTGGCCGCCACCGAGCTGGTGCGCGGCCTGACGCGGGCCGGGCACCGCGTGGCGGCGGCCAAGCTCACGGGCGTCTCGCTCATGCGCGACAGCCTGTCGATGATGGACGCCGGGGCCGTGGCGGCCCTGACCTTCAACGACACGGGCGCCCCCTCGACACGGGCGGGGGCCACGGTGCCGATCGCCAAGGGCATCTTCAACCGCCTGGCCCAGTCGCGCCCCGACGTGATCGTGGCCGAGCTGGGCGACGGCATCCTGGGCGAGTACGGCGTGCAGGACATCCTCTCCGACCCGGAGCTGATGGGCGTGCGCGGCGCGCTGGTGCTGGCCGGCCCCGACCCGGTGGCCTGCTGGGGGGCGCGCCAGATCCTCGAGCAGCAGTACGGCCTGGCCATCACGGCCGTGACCGGCCCGGCCACCGACAACGAGGTGGGGCGGCGCTACGTGCGCACCGAGCTGCGCCTGCCGGCCCACAACGCCCGCCGCGACGCCGCCGGCCTGCTGCAGGCGGTGACCTCCTCGCTGTCCCAGTGGCGGGCCTGAGCCGGTGCGCGTAGCGGTGCTCGGCGCCGCCGGCTACGTCGGCGGCGAGCTGCTGCGGCTGCTGCTCGGGCACCCCGAGGCGCGCTCGCTCACGGCCGTCAGCCGCAGCCAGTCGGGCAAGCCCCTGGCCACCGTCCACCCGGGCCTGCTGGGGCTCACCGACGCACGCTTCGTCGAGCTGTCCGCCGGCGAGGCCGCACGCTCGCACGACGTCGTCTTCCTCTCGCTCGAGCACGGCGAGTCGAGCCGGCTCATGGCCGAGGTGCTGCAAGCCGGGCCGCGGCTGGTGGTGGACCTGGCGGCCGACTTCCGCGTGGCCGACCCGGAGCTCTACGCGGCCCACTACGGCCGCCATCCCGCGCCCGAGCTGCTGCCGCGCTTCGCTTACGCGTTGGCCGACGTGCGCGGCGAGGAGCTGCGCGGGGCCCGGGCCCTGGCCGCGCCCGGCTGCTTCGCCACGGCGGCGCTGCTGGCGGCCTGGCTGCTGGCGGCCCTGGGCGGCGAGCT
>JBDIBD010000305.1:0-6336 GCA_039812725.1 Vicinamibacteria bacterium
CAGGGCCGGCAGGAGCACGGCCAGGGCCAGCGGCGGCCAGGCCGCGCGGCGAGGGGCGGGCATGCGGCAGTCTAATGCGCAAGCCGGCCCTTGACTCCCCCGGGCCGGGACAGTACCCTCCCGCGTCACTGCCGGGGAGGCCTTGCCGAGCGGGCCCTCTTGTCCCCGGGGTCAGCAGCTTTTTCAAGGAGAAGGGGATCCCATGGACGTGCAAATCGTCCTGCCCATCGTGTTGGGCATCAGCGTCGTGGCGCTGGTCGTGGCCGCCGTCCTGGCCCGCGAGGTGCTCTCGGCCCCGACGGGCAACGCCGACATGCAGCGCATCTCGGACGCCATCCGCCAGGGCGCCGAGGCCTTCCTGTCGCGCCAGTACCGCACCATCGCGGTGCTCTCGGTGCTGGCGGCCGCGGCCATCTTCGGCTTCTACGCCGTGAACGCCGAGGTGCCGAACATCAAGGAGATGGGCGCCGGCACGGCCTGGAAGGTGACCATCTCCTTCCTGGTGGGCGCGCTGTGCTCGGCCGTCGCGGGCTACATCGGCATGTTCGTGGCGGTGCGCGCCAACCTGCGCACGGCCCAGGCGGCCACCACCAGCCTCAACCGCGCGCTCCAGATCGCGCTGCGCGGCGGGGCGGTCTCGGGCCTCTCGGTCGTGTCGATGAGCCTGCTGGGCGTGGGCGGCCTGTTCTACCTCTTCGGCGGCATGCAGGACTACCAGCACGTGCCGCTGCAGATCGTGGGCTTCGGCTTCGGCGCGAGCTTCGTTGCCCTGTTCGCCCAGCTGGGCGGCGGCATCTACACCAAGGCCGCCGACGTGGGCGCGGACCTGGTGGGCAAGGTCGAGGCCGGCATCCCCGAGGACGACCCGCGCAACCCGGCCGTGATCGCCGACCTGGTGGGCGACAACGTCGGCGACTGCGCCGGCCGCGGCGCCGACCTGTTCGAGTCGACCGCCGCCGAGAACGTGGGCGCCATGATCCTGGGCATCGCGCTCTTCCCGGTCTTCGGCATGGGCGGCATCCTGTTCCCGCTGCTGGCCCGCGCCTTCGGCCTGATCGCCACCATCGTGGGCGTCTACATGGTGAGCTGTCGCGAGGACGAGGACCCGATGAACGGCCTCAACCGCGGCTACCTGGTCACCACCATCCTGGCCATGGGCGGCTTCGTGGCCTCGGTCAAGCTGCTGCTGGCCTCGCCCGGCACCATCGAGGTCCACAACAACTACCTGATCGGCGCCGGCATCGTGGGCATCCTGACGGCCTACGCCTTCGTCTGGATCACGCAGTACTACACCGAGTACAAGTACCGCCCGGTGCGCGATATCGCCGAGGCCAGCAAGACCGGCCCGGCCACCAACATCATCAGCGGCTTCGCGGTGGGCCTGGAGTGCACCGGCCCGCCGATCCTGGTGATCTCGACCGCGCTCCTGGCCGCCTACTGGTTCGGGCGCCTGGCGCTGCCGACCATGGACCCGATGTCGGCCGGCCTCTACGGCACGGCCATCGCCACCATGGGCATGCTGGCCCCCTGCGCCTACATCCTGGCCATGGACACCTTCGGGCCGATCACCGACAACGCCGGCGGCATCATCGAGATGTCGAAGCAGCCCGAGGAGATCCGCCACAAGACCGACCGCCTCGACGCGGTCGGCAACACCACCAAGGCCCTCACCAAGGGCTACGCCATCGGCTCCGCGGCCCTGGCCGCCTTCCTGCTGTTCAGCGCCTACCTGGACGAGATCCACAAGATCACCGGCACCCACATGGGCGTCGACATCACCAAGGTGCCCGTCTTCGTGGGCGGCCTGCTGGGCGCCTGCCTGGTGTTCGTCTTCTCGGCCCTGGCCATCAAGGCCGTCGGCCAGGCCGCCCAGGTGGTCATCCAGGAAGTGCGCCGGCAGTTCAAGGAGAAGCCCGGCATCATGCAGGGCACCGACCAGCCCGACTACGCCTCGTGCGTGGACATCGTCACGCGCGGCGCGCTCAAGCAGATGATCGCCCCCGGCCTGCTGGCCGTGCTGACCCCCGTGGTGGTGGGCTTCGTCTTCAAGTTCCTGGGCTCGGCCATGGGCTTCGGCAACCAGTCGGGCGCCGAGGCCGTGGCGGCGCTGCTGATGATCGGCACCATCGCCGGCATCCTGATGGCCACCGTGCTCAACAACGGCGGCGGCGCCTGGGACAACGCCAAGAAGTACATCGAGTCGGGCGAGTTCACGGTGGACGGCAAGGTGGTGGGCAAGAAGTCCGAGGCCCACAAGGCCGCCGTCGTGGGCGACACCGTCGGCGACCCCTTCAAGGACACCGCCGGCCCGTCGCTGCACGTGCTGATCAAGCTGCTCAGCACCATCACGCTGGTGCTTGCGCCGCTGTTCATCCTGTAGCTGCACCCGCCTCTTGGGCGGATCCGGGAGCCTGGGGGACTCGCGCGGAGTCTCCCAGGCTCTCGTCGTTTGCGCGTCAGGCCCTGTGTTTCGTGCAGCTCGCCGGCAGAGGGACGCCGGCCGGCCCGGACCACGCCGACTCAGGGCGTCCCCGGCCGCTCCGAGCAGGTCCAACGGGCTCCGCGCCGGGTTGCGCAGCTCCCGCACCACGTGAGTGCTCGACGCACCAAGCGGGGGAGCGACAGGTTGCAGGCCACGCGGTCTGTAGCTACGATGTAGTCTGTGGCTGAGTTGCGCTTCGACTGGGACCCGCGCAAGGCGACGCAGAATCGACGCAAGCATCGAGTCTCATTCGAAGAAGCCCAGGCGGCGTTTCTGGACGAAGAGGCTCTCGTCATCGAGGACCCGGACCATTCCGCATCCGAGGATCGGTTCATCCTGCTGGGCATGGCTGCTGGTCTTCGGGTCTTGTTCGTGTGCCACTGCATCCGCGAGGGTGGCTCGGTCATCCGGATCATCAGCGCAAGACGTGCGAACCGCCATGAGCAAGAGCAGTATCGCGAGAGGTTGAGAAGATGAGGAAGCAGTACGATTTCTCCAAGGCCAAGAAGAACCCCTACGCCCGTAGGCTGAAGAAGCAGATCACGCTGCGGATCGACGAGCCCACCATCGAATACTTTCGGTCGTTGTCAGAGGCTACGGGGATCCGGTACCAGACACTCATCAATCTCTACCTCCGAGACTGCGCGACCCAGGGGCGAAAGCTGGCCATGGAGTGGCCTGCCTCGGCGTAGGGATCACAAGGGCGTCGAACAAGGGGATGAAGCTGGCGGGCGCCCTGCCGCGCTCCGCGCCATGGCACGGACGCCGCCCGCAGCCTGTCCCCAGCGTTCGCTGGACCCACTCTGCATGACCGCCTGGTAGACCTCCGGCAGCGGCTCACGCATCGATACCCCGGGTTCCACGCTCGGACCCCTGGGCGACGATGATGTCGCCGGCATCGCGCCGGAACACCTGGGCCTGCCCGACGACCACCTGATGCTCCTGCGGGTGCTCTCAGGAGAACGACGCAACACTTCGGTCATGATCCGGGTGCAGTACTCGGGGGGGGGCGGGATGGAGCGTCGTTGGGCTGCTCCACGAAGTCGACCCAGCGCTGGGGCGGGTGCGCGCTGGGCACGCGTTTCGTAGAATCCCACGCTATGGGCCTGCTCACCTTCGGTCTCAACGTGACTCTGGACGGGTGCATCGATCACACCCAGGGGATCGTGGACGACGAGCTGCACGACTATTGGACGCAGCTCATGGATCAGAGCGGGGCGATGCTCTTCGGGCGCAACACCTACGAGCTGATGGAGGAAGCCTGGCCCGCGGTGGCACGCGACGAGAAGGCGCCGCGCGCGATGCGCGAGTGGGCACGGAAGCTCGAGGCGAAGGCCAAGTACGTCGTGTCGGCCTCGCGGAGCGACTTTCCGTGGCAGAACACGATCAAGGTGGAGGGTGAGCTTCGCGAGGCGATCGCGGCGCTGAAGGCAAAGACCGAGCGGGGTGTCCTCGTGGGAGCGCCCAGGCTCGCGGCTGCGCTCGAGGAGTTGGGGCTCATCGACGAGTACCGCATCGTCGTTCATCCGATCATCAGTGGCCGCGGGCCGACGTTGTTTCATGGCCTGTCGAGTGCGCGGCATCTCGAGCTCCTCTCGACGCAGCGGTTCAGGTCCGGCGTCCAGGCGCTCCACTTCCGTCGCACGGCCCACGTCGCAGGCGCCGACCGTGTGACGTCGAGGCCTTGAGGTGGGTCGCGAGGCGCCGCAGAACAGCCAGATGCAGCGGGCGAGGCCGGCGCAGGCGATCGGGGGCTGTTCGACGTCGGGCCTTTCATCGCGCTGTTCTTCGTCGCGGTGGGGGCGCGCCTGATGACGCTGGGGAGAGGCGCCGCGAAGCAGCCGACGCACGCGGGCGCCGACTAGCCGCGCCGCGCCTGGTCGAGCGCTTCGACCAGCGCGTCCACGTCGGCCTCGCTGGTGCGGTAGTTCGTCACGCAGGCCCGCAGGGCCGGCTGCTCCCCGCGCAGCAGCACGGTCGAGATCCAGGCCCGGCCCGAGCCTACGACGCGCTGGGCCACGGCCTGCAGGTGCTCGGCCGAGCGCCCCTGTGGGCTGCGCCCGTCCACGAAGCAGGCGATCGGCAGCGGCGTGTCGTTGACCAGCGGCCAGCCGCGGCCGGCCAGCCGCTGGCGCAGGTGCGCGCCCACGCGGGCCATGCGCCCCAGGGCCGTCGCGTAGCCGCCCCAGCCCGCCACCGCCAGGGTCAGGAACAGCTTCAGCCCGATGAAGCGCCGCGACCACTGTCGAGTGCATGAACGGGTCGGTGACCTCGAGGCCGGCCGCGTCGCGCGGCATGTAGTCGGCGCGCGTGGCGAACGTGCGCGTCAGCGCGCCCGGGTGGCGGCACAGGAACAGGCCGGCCCCCATCGGCACCGAGAGCCACTTGTGGGCGTCGAAGGTCAGCGAGTCGGCCTGCTCGAGGCCGGCCAGCAGGCCGCGCAGCTCGGGCACCAGCGCCGCGGCGCCGCCCCAGGCGGCGTCCACGTGCAGCCACAGCTCCTCGCGCCGCGCCAGCGCCCCGAGCTCGGGCAGGGGGTCGATGGCCCCGGCGCTGGTGGTGCCCGCGGTGGCCACGACCAGGAAGGGCAGCAAGCCCTCCGAGCGGTCGTGCCGCAACTGGTCCAGGAGCGCGTCCAGGTCCATCCGCAGGCGCACGTCGGCCGGCACCGCCCGGCAGGCCGGGGCCCCCAGGCCGCACAGCCGCGCGGCCTTGGCGAAGGAGTGGTGGGCCTCCTGGGAGACGTAGAAGACGGGCTGGGCCGGCAGGGCCCGCGCCCCCCCCTGGGCGAACTCCGGGAAGGCCGCGTTGAGGGCCACCAGCAGGCCGCTGTGGTTGGCCTCGGCCCCGCCCGAGCAGAAGACGCCGTCGACCTGCGCGGCGGGCCAGCCGAAGCGCGCCCCGAAGGCCCGGCACAGGTGGGCCTCGACCTCGGCCGCGAAGGGGCTGTGGCTCCAGGCCGCGATCTGCGGGTTGAAGGCCGCCACCAGCGCGTCGGCTGCGACGCCCATGGCGCTGGGGGCCGGGTTGAAGAGCCCGAAGTAGCGCGGGTGCGGCGTGTGGACCTGCTGGCGCGTCAGCCCCCGGGCGGCGAAGTCGAGGGCCGCCTCGGGGGCCAGCGGCGACTCGAAGTCGAAGGGCGCCAGCTGCGCGCGCAGGGCCTCGGCGTCGAGCACCGGCGCCACGGGCAGGGCGTCCACACCGGCCGCGTGGCGCTCGACGGTCTCGGCCAGCCGGCGCCACAGCTCGCCGCGCAGCGCGGGGTCGAGGTCGAGGCGCGAGGGGTCGTGCATGCGCGAGAGATTACTCCAGCGGGCAGGCTGTCTCAGGCCCCGGCGGCGGCTCGCCAGTGACCGGGCCAACCAGCCCGCGGCCCGGCCAGTGGCCGGGCCGCGCAGCGCTCCAGGGCCGACTCCCAGGCCTGCGCCACCCGCGCGAACGAGTGCTCGCGCGCCACCCAGGCGGCGGCGGCGGCCGCCAGCCGGGCGCGCAGGTCGGCGCGCGCCGCCAGCCGCAGCAGGGCCCGCGTGACCTCGCCCTCCTCGTCCGACGGGTCGACCCGCAGCACCGCCTCCGCCGGGATCTCCGCCTGGTGCTCGAGGTCCGCGATCACCGCCGCCCGCCCTTGGGCCAGCAGACGCAGCAGCGCCGCGGAGGTCTCGCGGGCGGTGGGGTAGCGCAGGTGCACGGCCAGGTCGACGGCCTCGAGGTGCGCGCCCAGCTCGTCGAAGGGGACGCGGCCTGTCACGACCGCGCGCTCGGCCACACCCAGCCGCGCCAGCAGCCCGCGCAGCCAGGCCGGGTCGGCGGCGGCGCCCACCAGCAGCAGGCGCAGCGCGGGCAGGGCGGTGGCG
>JBDIBD010000306.1:0-6330 GCA_039812725.1 Vicinamibacteria bacterium
GCCTCCGGCAGCGCCAGCACGGGCCGGCCCTGCAGACGGCCGCCGATGCGGCGCGGGTGCACGTCCACGAAGGCCACCACGTCGTGGCCGCGGGCCGCCAGGGCCCGGCACCAGGCCTTGGCCACCGGCCCGCCGCCCCACAGCACCACCGGCCGCGGGGCGCGCAGCGGCCCGCTCTCGAGGGCCGCGAGCTTCAGCTCGAGGAAGCGCGCGGGGGCGTAGCGCGGGCTGCAGCGGGTGAGACGCCGGGGGCCGTCGTTCCAGGTCAGGAGGGGGCGGTCCAGCTTGGCGAAGCGGGCCCCGCAGCGGGCCGCACGCAGCCACAGGTCGTAGTCCTCCGGGCCCTCGAACTCGCGGTAGCCCCCCAGGTCCCGCAGGAGCGCCGCCGGGGCCATCACGCTGGGGTGCACCAGCGGCGACTCCACCAGCAGGTCGGCCAGGATCTGCTCGTGGGTCAGGAGCGCGTTGCTCCAGGCCACGTAGCGCCGCATGCCGGGGCCCGCCTCGGGGCCGGCCTCGACCGCGCTGGCCAGCACGTCCACCCGTGGCCCCGTGGCGAAGCGCCCGGCCTGGCAGGCCAGCCGCTCGGGGTGCGCCAGGTCGTCGGCGTCCATGCGCGCCACGAGCGGGGCCCGGGCCCGGGCCAGGCCGAGGTTGAGGGCCCGCACCAGCCCGCCGCCCCCGGAGGAGAGCACGCGTAGCCGCGGCTCGTGCCGCGCCCGCGCCTCGAGCAGGGCCCGCGACCCGTCGCGCGACCCGTCGTCCACGGCCAGGATCTCCAGCTCCGCCAGGCTCTGCCGGCGCAGCGAGTCGAGGCAGTCCGGCAGGCTGGCCTCGGCGTCGCGCACCGGCAGCAGCACGCTGACGCGCGGGACGGCCTCAGCCATGCCGCTCGATGAAGGCCCGGGCGGCCTGGAGCGTCTCCTCCGCGCTGACGCCCGACACGACGTAGAAGGGGCCGGCGATGCCGGGGCGCCACAGGTCGCGCGGCGCCCGCCGGATCTCGGCCTGCCAGCCTTGCGCCGTGGCCTGGGGCGAGAGCACCTCGTAGACCCACTCCCCACGCCGCACCGTCGAGCGGATGGCGTGCACGCTGGCGGCCGGCTCGACCGGGGCGCCCGCCACCAGGAAGGCCGCCAGGGCCGCTTGCGAGTCGGGCGGCACCAGCACGAACTCGACGCCGTAGCCCAGGTGCGGCCAGGCCACCTCGCGGGCGGGGCGCACCACGCGGGCCACGGCCTTGAAGCGCGGGTAGGCGGCCGACAGGCTGAACTCGAGGTCGAGGTCGGCCCCCACCGGCAGCGGCACCGGGCTGGCCAGCAGGGCCCCGTTGAGGCTGACGTTGCGGGTCAGGCCGGTGAAGTAGCCGCCCGCGCTGTCGCGCCGCGCGCCCACCACCTGGCCGTCCACCGGCACGCGCACCTCCAGCCGGCGGGGCACGCTCATCAGGCGGGTCATCCAGGCGTCGAGCCGCAGCGGGTCGTGCGGGCGCTGGAGCACGGCGTTGGCCCCGGCCGCGATCAGCTGCCCGGCCGTCTCGGACGGGGCCCCGGCGGGCAGCAGGGCCAGCAGCGAAACCCGACGCGTGAGGGGCGAGGCGCGCACGCGGCGCAGGGTTTCGGCCAGGCCCAGGTCGGGCAGGTCGGGGCCCAGGACCACCAGGCGCGTGTCGCCCTCGGCCAGCTGGCGCAGGAGGCCGCGCGCCGAGTCGGCCTCGGCCACCGTGTGCGCGCCGCGCAGCAGCACCGAGCTGCCGGCCAGGACCTCGGCCACCGGGACGCCGGCGACGAGCACCGTGGCAGCCATGACCCGCGGGCGTCAGGTGACCAGGCGTTGCCGGCTGCGCCGCAGCCGGAAGGCGCGCTGGAAGAAGCCGGGCAGCCAGGACTTCAGGCCCAGCACCGAGGGGACACGGTGGTAGCTCAGGACCACCTTCACGTCCTTGCGCCCGCCGGGGGCGACCTCCTGCAACTGGAAGCCGTAGCGCCCCACCCGCACCTGGCTGCCGGCCTTCAGCTCCTTGCGCTCCGCGTCGCGCCCGTAGCCCACGAACTGCAGGCGCGGCTCGGTCAGCTTGCGGCGCAGCTCGTCGTTGAACAACAGGTGCGACTTGGCGCGCAGGAAGTCCAGCACCGGCACGCGCCGGCGCTCGGCCAGGGGCGTGGTCAGCACGCGCTCGGCCTGGCCCGAGTCGAAGTTCTTGGCCATGTAGTCGAGGTTGAGGGCGTAGATCTTCTCTTCCTTGGTGCCGTTGTCGGAGAGCCCTTCGAGCCGGCGGCGCAGCTCCTCGAGCCCCAGCGGCAGCAGCTGCTGCGTGAGCGGGTCGACGCTCTCGGTGGCCAGCCCCACGCCGCTGAGCTCGATCGAGGGACGCTGCCAGGTGAGCGTGCCGGCGGCGTCTTTGGCGTCGGCCAGCAGGGAGAGGCCCGTGGGCGCCCAGCCGTCCCGGGTGCGGTGCATGCGGTCCACCCCCAGGTGCACCGGCAGGCCCTCGCCCAGCTCGACCACCTCCAGGTCGCCCGGTCCCGGGAAGGAGCGCACCAGGATGCCCAGCAGCAGGCACAGGAACAGCACCAGCGGCAGCAGCAGCGTGCTGAGCAGCTGCAGCTCGACGCGCGCGCGGGGCGGGGCCACGATGCGCCGCACCACGGGCTCGACCTGCCGGAGCCCCTGCTGGGCCTCGACGCGGAAGATGAACTTGCGCACCAGCAGGCCGTCGTCCTTGAAGAAGGACGACAGGCGCTGGGCCGTGGGCGAGGCCACCCGGCCGTTGGCAGCCTGGACCATCTGCAGGATCAGCGGCGGGGCCTGCTCGCCGCCGCCGGTCGAGACCGCGTCGGCCGGCGTGTCGCCGACGAGGATCACGTAGAGGGGCGCGCCCAGGCTCTTGAGCTGCTCCAGCAACAGGTCGATGACGTGGGCCTTGAGGTCGGTCCCGGGCGGCAGGTCCTTGCCGGCCCACTCCTTGGGGTCGGGGTCGATCAACCCGTCGGTGACCATCACCACGCGGAACTCGGTCTGCGCCGGGTACTCGCGCATGACCTCGCGCGCGCGCTCGAAGGCGGCCAGGAAGTCCGTCCACTGGCCATTGTTGCGGTAGCGCTGGACGTCGTCGACGTAGATCTCGCTGCGGCCGCCGAACAGGATCAGCCGATAGGGGCGGCCCTGGATGAAGCCGAACAGCTTCTCGAGGGCCTCCACGCGCTTCTCCTGGGGGTCGAGCGGCGGCAGCGAGGCCGAGTTGTCGATCAGGAACAGGATGACCGGCTCGTGCTGAGGCGGTTTGGGCGCGGCCGACGGGCTGGCCGCCGGGGAGGCGCCGGACAGGAGGAGGGCGAGAAGCACGCCGAGGGCACCCATGGTCGTCCGAGGGCGCCATCTTACTACCGAGACCGCCGACCGGTCGGGGGCACCTGCCTATAATCCCGGCATGCGACCCCTGCCGACGCCCGGGCCGCCCGACGCGTGAGCGGCTGCCCCGCCTGCGGGCGGCCGCTGGCGCTGGCCCGCGCCACCTGCCTCTACTGCGGGGCGGCGCTGCCGGAGGAATCCGTGGCGGTGGCCGAGCAGGCCCGCCGGGCCACCCTCCAGGGGCCGGCCCCGGCCGCCCTCCAGGCCGAGCGCCTGCTGGTGGGCTTCCGGGTCGACGAGCTCGAGGCGGTGGACCTGGCCGCGGCCCTGGACCTGCCGGTCTACGACGCCCGACGGCTGGCTGCGCGCGGCGGGGACCACCTGTGGCGGGTGCTCCCGCCCGGGGAGGCCGAGGCCGAGGCCGAGCGCCTGGGCCGGGCCGGCCTGCGCTGCTGGACGCTGCCCGAGAGCCGGGTGCGGGGCCAGGCCCCGCGCCGCGCGGCCACGGGACGCCGGGACGGCGGCGCGGTCCTGCTGCAGGCCGAGGGTCCCTGCCGAGTGGAGCCGGGCGAGTTGCTCCTGCTGGTCCAGGGGCCGATCGAGCGCGCCAGCCACGACGCCGCGGTGAAGCGCCTGCTCGGGATGGCCTCGCCCCAGCCCGGCTACCGCTTCCATCTGCACCTGCGCGCGGAGCCGCGGCCGGTCGAGCTGGACCCGGAGGACTTCGAGCTGGAGGGCGGCGCGGGCGGCTCGACGCTCCTGGCGCTGCGCGAGTGGCTGGGGCCCCTGGTGGGCGAGGGCCAGGTGGACGACGGCTTCCGCCACCTGGTGCCGGCCCTGGCCCCGGCGGCGCGGCCCGAGGGGCGCGCGGCCCGCTGGAGCAGCTCGCTCGAGCAGGCCCGCGCCGCCGAGCGCCGCAACGAGGAGCGCCTGCTGCTCGACAACCTGGCCCAGTTCCGCTTCTACTCCGCCTGGAAGGGCCTGCTGGCCCGCGCCCGGGCCTGAGGATTGCCGGCCGGCGGGGCCGGTGTGCTACCGTCGCTCCCGGCACCGCCATGAAGCTCGTCGTCCAGATCCCCTGCCTCAACGAGGAGGCCACCCTCCCGGCCGCCCTGGCCAGCATCCCGCGCTCGATCCCGGGCGTGGACGTGGTCGAGGTGCTGGTGATCGACGACGGTTCCTGCGACCGCACGGCCGCGGTGGCCCGGGCCCACGGGGCCGACCACATCGTGCGCTTCACGCGCCGCAAGGGCCTGGCCTACGGCTTCATGGCCGGCCTCGACGCGGCCCTGCGGCTGGGCGCCGACGTGATCGTCAACACCGACGCCGACAACCAGTACCCCGGCGAGGCCATCCCGCGGCTGATCGCGCCGATCCTGCGCGGCGAGGCCGACATGGTGGTGGGCGACCGCGGCGTCTCCGAGGTGGGCCACTTCTCGTGGACCAAGCGCCGGCTGCAGACGCTGGGCTCGTGGGTGGTGCGCAAGGTCTCGGGGACCCAGGTGCCCGACACCACCAGCGGCTTCCGGGCCCTCAACCGCGAGGCCGCGCTGCGCATCAACATCGTGAGCGAGTTCACCTACACGCTCGAGTCGATCATCCAGGCCGGCAAGAAGAAGCTGGCCATCGCCAGCGTGCCGATCGAGGCCCAGGAGACGCGCCCCTCGCGCCTGTTCGGCTCGACCTGGGAGTACGTCAAGCGCAGCGCCGCCACGATCCTGCGCATCTACGCCATGTACGAGCCCTTCAAGGTCTTCATCCTGCTGGGCTCGGCGCTGCTCTCCGCCGGGGTGGCCCTGGGCCTGCGCTACGCCTGGTTCTGGTGGCAGGGCGAGGTGCGCGGGCACATCCAGTCGGCCATCCTCTCCGTGCTGCTGCTGATCCTGGGCTTCCAGACGCTGCAGTGGGGGGTGATGGCCGACCTGATCGCCAGCAACCGCAAGCTGATCGAGGACCTGCTCTACCGCGTGCGCCAGTTCGAGCTGCGCGCGGGCGCGCGGCCCGAGCCTCCGGGGGGCGGCGCGTGATCGACCCGGGCCAGGTCAGCATCGTCATCCCCGCCTTCGACGAGGAGCTCGGGATCGGGCCGGTGGTCGAGCGCGTGCGGGCCCTGCGCCCCTGGGCCGAGGTGCTGGTGGTCGACGACGGCTCGCGCGACCGCACGGCCGAGGTGGCGGCCGCGGCCGGCGCGCGGGTGGTGCGCCACCCCTACAACAAGGGCAACGGGGCCGCGGTCAAGACCGGCATCCGCGCGGCCCGCGGCCAGCTCGTGCTGCTGATGGACGCCGACGGGCAGCACGACCCCGACGACGTGCTGCGCGTGCTCGAGCCGCTCGAGCTGCACGACCTGGTGATCGGAGCGCGCTCCTCCAGCGACCAGACCGCCACGCGCGCGCTGGGCAACTGGGTCTTCACGCGCCTGGCCTCCTGGCTCACCGGCCGGCCGATCCCCGACCTGACCTCGGGCTTCCGCGCGGCCCGCCGCGAGCGCCTGCTCGAGATCCTGCACCTGCTGCCCAACGGCTTCAGCTACCCGACCACCTCGTGCCTGGCCCTGCTCAAGGCCGGGCACAACGTCACGTTCGTCCCCATCAAGGCCCACCGGCGCGTGGGCAAGAGCAAGATCCGGGTGCTGCAGGACGGCACCAAGTTCCTGCTCATCATCTTCAAGATC
This sequence comes from Vicinamibacteria bacterium, assembly GCA_039812725.1. Lineage (GTDB taxonomy): Bacteria > Acidobacteriota > Vicinamibacteria > Fen-336 > Fen-336 > JBDIBD01. The sequence continues at coordinate 6,026 of JBDIBD010000306.1, forward strand.
GTGACGCTCTACAGCCCGCTGCGGGTCTTCTTCCCCATCGCCGCGGCTTCCTTCCTGCTGGGTGCGGCCTATGGACTGTGGAACGTGGTGGCCCACGGCAAGATCCCGATGGGCTCGGCCCTCCTGATCCAGCTGGCGGTGGTGGTCTTCCTGTTCGGCCTGATCTCGGAGCAGATCGCGGCCGGCCAGGACCGGCGGTGACACGGGCCGGCCGGCACCGCCTGTCGCTGCTCCTGCTGCTGGCGCTGCCCGCGCTGGCCCAGGCGCCGGCCTGGCTCGAGGGGCGGCTGCTGGGCAGCGGCGAC
>JBDIBD010000307.1:0-6311 GCA_039812725.1 Vicinamibacteria bacterium
GCCCGTGCCCGCGCCGGCGGCCAGCGCGCCGGCCGCGGCCTCGAGCATGGCGCGCCCGCCGAGCGCGTGCACGTCCACCAGCGAGACGCCCAGCTGCGCCGCGGCGCCCACGGCGCCGGCCACGGTGTTGGGGATGTCGTGGTACTTGAGGTCGAGGAAGACCTTCTCCCCGCTGGCCGTGAGGGCCCGCACGAACTCCGGCCCGGCGGCGCTGAAGAGCTGGCTGCCGACCTTGAACAGGCCCACCCGGCCGCGCAGGGCGTCGACCAGGCGCGAGGCCTGGGCCGGCGTGGGCACGTCGAGGGCCACGATCAGTCGCTGGCGAGGGTCCACGGGGCCTCCGGCCGTCTAGCGGGCCGGCAGCGGACCGGCCACGGGGAGCTCGAGCGTGCCGACCAGGTCGTTCACGTCCTCGAGGCCGTGCCGCTCCAGGTAGGCGACGATGCCGGCCAGCACCTTCTCGTGCACGCCGGGGTCGACGAAGTTGGCGGTGCCGATCTGCACGGCCCGGCAGCCCGCGATCAGGAACTCGAGCGCGTCGCTGGCGCTGCTGATGCCGCCGATGCCGATCACGGGGATGCCCACGGCGCGCGCGGCCTGCCAGGCCATGCGCACGGCCACGGGGCGGATGGCGGGCCCCGACAGACCGCCCGTGCCGAAGCCCAGCCGCGGCCGGCGGCTTTCCACGTCGACGGCCAGGCCCAGCAGCGTGTTGACGCACGACAGGCCGTCGGCGCCGGCTTCCTCGGCCGCGCGCGCGAAGACCGTGATGTCGCCCACGTTGGGGGAGAGCTTGGGGATCACCGGCAGGCGCGTGGCCTTGCGCACCGCCGTCACGACCTCGTGGGTCAGGCGCGGGTCGCCGCCGAAGGCCATGCCGCCCTTCTTGACGTTGGGGCAGGAGATGTTGACCTCGAGCGCGTGCACGCCATCGGCCTGGTCGAGCACGCGGCTGACCTCGGCGTACTCGTCCACGCTCTCGCCGCAGACGTTGACCACCACGGCCGTGTCGTGCGCCCGCAGGCGCGGCAGCACGTCGCGCACGAAGGCCCGCACGCCGACGCCCTGCAGGCCGATGGCGTTCAGCAGGCCGGAGGGCGTCTCGACGATGCGCGGCGGGGGCGCCCCGTCGCGCGGCTCCAGGTAGAGGCCCTTCGAGACGATGCCGCCCAGCCGGGAGAGGTCGAGGATGCCCTCGTATTCGACCCCGTACCCGAAGGTCCCCGAGGCCGCCAGGACCGGGTTCTTGAGGCGCAGCCCGCCGATCTCGACCGCCAGCCTCACGGCCGCCCCCCGCCGGCCGCGCGGGAGGCCGCGGCGCCCGGCCAGACCAGCTCGGCGGCGTCGAAGACGGGCCCCTCGGTGCAGGCGCAGCGGTACTTCGGCCGCTGCTCGCCCGGGCGCTTCACCCACACCACGCAGCCCAGGCAGGTGCCCACGCCGCAGCCCATCCAGGGGTCGAGCGAGACCTGGGCGCGCAGGCCGCGCTCCTGCGCCACGCGCGCCACGGCGTGCATCATCGGCTCCGGGCCGCAGGCCAGCAGCTCGGCCGGCCCGGGGTGGAGGTCGAGGTGGGCCTCGAGCGCCACCGTGACGCGCCCCGCCACACCGGCGCTGCCGTCCTCGGTGGCCAGGGTCAGCGGCACCCCCAGCCCCGCGAAGGGCGACTGCAGCGGCAGGTCGGCCGCCCGCCGGGCGCCGTAGAAGACGACGGGCTTGCGCCCGACCGCCAGCAGCTCGCGCGACAGCAGCACGAAGGGGGCCACACCATAGCCGCCCGCCACCAGCAGCGCCTGGCTGCCGGCCGGCGGCGGCTCGAACGGGCGCCCCAGCGGGCCCAGGCACTGCGCCGGCTCGCCCGGGGCCAGGCCGGCCAGGGCCGCGCTGCCCGGGCCCACGGTCTTGATGAAGAGCGTGAAGGTCTCGTCGCGCGGGTCGACGGACATGATCGAGAACGGCCGCCGCAGCGGCGGCTCGGCCGAGAGGCCGGCCTTGATCATGACGAACTGGCCGGCGCGGGCCAGGGCGGCCACCTCGGGGTGGCGGAAGGTCAGCAGGAAGTACGGCCCCTCCAGGCGCTCGCGGCGCACGAGCGGCGCCTCGCGGTTGGTCGGCACGGTCGGATGATAACCCGAAGGTCCGCCCGGCCCGGCCGCGCCATAATCCCCCATGCTGCGCCGCACGCTGCTCAGCGCCCTGCTGGCCGGGGTGCTCCTGGCCACGCAGTTCCTGGCGGTGACGCTGCACCTCAACCCGCACGTCTCGCCCTGGAGCGAGGGGCGGGCCCTGGCGCTGTCGCTGTGGGTCCCCTGGGTGGCGCTGGCCTGGGCGGCCCTGTCGCTGCTGGCGGCCGTGCTCTCCGGCCTGCGCTTCTGGCCCGAGGGGCTCAAGCGTCCGGTGCGGGCCCTGCCCTGGTTCACCTCGCTGGTGCTGGCGGCCACGCTGGCGGCCACCGCCGTGGCCGGCTTCAACCTCTGGAACGCGCGCTATGCGGTGCCGGTCTCGGCCGTGCGAGGCCTGGCGGCGCTGACGGCCGGCCTGGGCCTGGGAGCGCTGGCGCTGCTGTTCGTCTGCCTCGACGCGCTCCTCTTCCCGTACCGCTCGCGGCGCGTCTCGGCCGCCCTGGTCAAGCTGGTCTACGGGCTGCTGCTGATCCTGCCCGTGGCGCTGCGCCCCGCCCCGCCACGCCCCCCGGCGCCCGTGCGGCTGGCGATGGAGACGGTGGTTTCGAAGCGGCGCCTGGTGCTGCTGGCGCTCGACGGGCTCGGCCCGGCCGACGTGCAGGCCAGCGCGGCCAGCGGGGGCGCGCCGGCGCTGGCCCAGCTGCTGCGGCGCGGGGCCTTCGGGCCGCTCGCCACCATCCGGCCGACGGAGGGCCCGGCCGTGTGGACCAGCATCTTCACGGGCCGCTACCCCCGCGACCACGGCGTCAAGAGCTTCTCGGCCTACACCCTGCCGGGCTCGCTCCAGCGCTTCGACCTGCTCCCGAAGGGGACCCTGGTCCCCTGGCTGGAGCGCGGCGGCTTCGTCGAGCGCGTGCCGCTGGGGGCCGACGCGCGCCGCGGCCCGGCGCTCTGGAACGCCCTCAACGCGCTCGGCCTGCACACCGGCGTGGTGCGCTTCTGGGGCACCTACCCCCCCGAGCGCGTCAAGGGCTTCATGCTCTCGCACGTCTTCCACCAGCTGCTGCGCGACCAGCCCGGGCGGGCGCGGGCGGCGCTGTTCCCGCCCGACCTGGCCGACGAGGTGCGCTCGAGGGCCGTGGACCCGCGCCGCGACCAGGCGGCGGTGCTCGAGGCCTTCGTGGACGGGAAGGCGCCCCTGCCGGCGGGCGGCGCCGAGCGCGAGCGCGAGCTGGTCGAGCGCGCGCTGGCCCCCGACCTGACCTACGAGCGCGCCGGCCTGCTGCTGCGCTCGGCCTACGACCCGCCCTTCTTCGCCCTGTCGCTCTACGGCTACGACGTGCTGGGGCACTCCTTCCGGCGCTACGCGCACCCCGAGGAGTTCGGCAACGTCCCGGCGGACGAGCTGCGCCGCTGGGGCCAGCTGCAGGCCCGCTACACCGCCCACGTGGACGGCCTGGTGGGGCGGCTGGCCGCGGAGCTGCGCCCGGAGGAGGTGCTGATGGTGGTCTCGGGCTACGGGATGAGGCCCGTCCCGCCCTGGCGGCGCGGGCTGGCCTTCGCCACCGGCGCCAGCGTCCCCGACGGGCTGCACGACGACGCCCCCGACGGCTTCGTGCTGGCGATGGGCGACGGGGTGCGGCCCGGCGCGGTCGTCTCGGCCGCCTCGGTGCTCGACCTGGCGCCGACGGTGCTCTACTTGATGGGCCTGCCGGTGGCCCGCGACATGGAGGGGCGCGTGCTGGTCGAGGCCCTGCAGCCCGGCTTCGTGCGCCGGCGGCCCCTGACCTACATCCCCAGCTACGAGAGCCTGGCGGTGAGCGAGCTGGCCTCCCCCGGCGAGCTGCCGCCGCTGCCGGAGCCGGAGCCGTGAGGCGGTTGCCGGCCCGCAGCCCGCGCGGTACGATCCCGCCGCCTTGGCCACTCTCGACGAGCTGCTCGACCTCGACGTGCGGGTCGGAACGGTGGTGGGCGTGCGGCCCCTGCGCGGGGCGCGACGGCCGACGCTGGCGCTGACCCTGGACCTCGGCCCGGGCGGGCGCCGCGAGACCTGCCTGGAGAGCGGCGGCCGCGACGAGCCCGACCAGATGGTCGGCCTGCAGGTGGCGGCGGTGGTCAACCTGCCGCCGCGCACCGTGGCGGGGCAGCGCGTCGACGCCTGGCTGCTGTCGGCCCCGGACGGCCAGGGCAACCGCGTGCTGCTGCTGCCCGAGCGGCCGCTGGCCGAGGGCAGCCGCGTCTTCGAGGAGCAGGACTGATGGCCGCGGCGCTGCGCGAGGGACGCACCCTGATGGACGCCGCGCGCCTGCGGCGCACGCTGCTGCGCATGGCCCACGAGATCACCGAGCGCCAGGACGACCTCGCGCACACGGTGCTGGTGGGGGTGCGCACCCGCGGCGTGCCGCTGGCGCGCCGCCTGGCCGCGCTGGTGCAGCAGGCCAGCGGCCTGACCCTGCCGGTGGGCGCCCTCGACATCACGCTCTACCGCGACGACCTGACCACCGTGGCGGCCCAGCCCATCCTGCGCGGCACGGAGATCCCGTTCTCGATCGACGGGCGCACGGTGGTGCTGTGCGACGACGTGCTTTTCACCGGGCGCACCGTGCGGGCGGCCCTCGACGAGCTGATCGACTTCGGGCGCCCGGCCCGCATCGAGCTGGCAGTGGTGGTCGACCGCGGCCACCGCGAGCTGCCCATTCGTGCCGACTACGTCGGCGAGGCCCTGACCACCGAGCGCGACGAGGCCGTGCAGGTGCGCCTGCAGGAGGAGGACGGCGAGGACGCCGTGGTGATGCTCGTGCCCGCCCGGCGCGCAGCCCCGCGCCGGCGGCCTGCCCGGCGCGCGCCGGCGGCCCAGGCCAGGAGGCGCCGGTGACCCGCTTCCCCCACCGCCACCTGCTGGGCATCGAGCCCCTGGCCCCGGCCGACATCCAGCTGATCCTCGACACGGCCGAGACCCTGCGCGAGATCCTGGAGCGCCCGATCAAGAAGGTCCCGGCCCTGCGCGGCAAGACCGTGGTCAACCTCTTCTACGAGGCCTCCACCCGCACGCGCTCCTCGTTCGAGACGGCCGAGAAGGTGCTCTCGGCCGACAGCCTCTCGATCGCCACCGCCACCTCCAGCGTGCAGAAGGGCGAGACCCTGCTCGACACGGTCAAGAACCTGGAGGCCATGCGCCCCGACCTGGTGGTCATGCGCCACGCCGCCTCGGGGGCCCACCAGTTCCTGGCGCGCCACTCGCGCGCGTCCGTCGTCAACGCCGGGGACGGGGCCCACGAGCACCCCACCCAGGCCCTGCTCGACGCGCTGACGCTGCGCCAGCACAAGGGCCGCCTGAAGGGCCTGCGGGTGGCCATCGTGGGCGACGTGCTGCACAGCCGCGTGGCGCGCTCCAACGCCTGGCTGCTGAGCAAGGTCGGGGCCGAGGTCGTGCTGTGCTCGCCGCCCACGCTCATGCCGCCCGGCCTCGGGCACCTGGCGCGGCTGACCCACCGCATGGACGAGGCCCTCGAGGGCGCCGACGCGGTCATGATGCTGCGCATCCAGAAGGAGCGCATGACCGGCGGCTTCTTCCCGAGCCTGCGCGAGTACCACCGCCACTTCGGACTGACCGAGGAGCGCCTGCGGCGGGCCCGCAAGGACGCACTGGTGATGCACCCCGGCCCGATCAACCGCGGGGTCGAGATCACCAGCGAGGTGGCCGACGGGCCGGCCTCGGTGATCCTCGAGCAGGTCACGAACGGCGTGGCCGTGCGCATGGCGGTGCTGCTGCTGCTGCTGGGCGGCGGGACGGAGGCCTGATGGGCGAGCGGCTGCTGCTGCGCGGCGGGCGGGTCGTCGACCCGGCGGCGGGCCTCGACGCCGAGCGCGACCTGCTGCTCGAGGACGGCCGCGTCGCCGAGGTCGGGCCGCGTCTGGCGGCCCGCGGGGCCGAGGTGCTGGACGTCTCCGGCCAGGTGGTCTGCCCCGGCTTCGTGGACCTGCGCGCCCACCTGCGCGAGCCGGGGCACGAGGACCAGGAGACGCTGGCCACCGGGCTGGCGGCGGCGGCGGCCGGCGGCTTCACCGCCGTGTGCGCCTTCGCCGACAGCGAGCCCTGCAACGACGGCGCCGGCGTGACGCGCCTGCTCCTGGAGCGTGCGGCCGCGCTGGGCGGCACGCGCCTCTACCCCGTGGGCGCCTTCAGAT
>JBDIBD010000308.1:0-6305 GCA_039812725.1 Vicinamibacteria bacterium
CCGCGCCCGCGCGGCGCAGGCCGACCCGCGGTTGGTGGCGGCGCTGCGCCGCATGGCGCGGCGGGTCGCGGACTTCCACCGGCGGCAGCTCCAGCCGGGCTTCGCCCTGCGCCTGGCCGACGGCTCGCGGCTCGAGGAGGTCGTGGCGCCCTTGCGCTCGGCCGGCCTCTACGTGCCGGGCGGGGCCGGGGCCTACCCGTCCTCGGTGCTGATGAACGCCATCCCGGCCCAGGTGGCCGGCGTCGGGCGGCTGGTGGTGGCCACGCCGCCGCGCGCGCTGGAGGAGAACCCCGCCGTGGCCGCGGCGCTGTGCCTGGTCGGCCTGGAGGGCTCGGTGTTGCGCGTGGGCGGGGCCCAGGCCGTGGCGGCCCTGGCCTTCGGCACCCGCCGCGTGCGGCCGGTCGACAAGATCGTGGGGCCGGGCAACGCCTACGTGACGGCGGCCAAGCGGCAGGTGCGCGGCCGGGTCGAGATCGACGGCGAGGCCGGGCCCAGCGAGGTGGTGGTGCTGGCCGACGACTCGGCCGACCCCGGCTGGGTGGCGGTGGACCTGCTGGCGCAGGCCGAGCACGGCAGCGGCGACGAGACGGCGGTTCTGGTGACCCCGTCGCCGCAGCTGGCGCAGGAGGTGGCGCGGCTGGTGGGCGAGGGCCTGGCGGCGGCTGCCAACCGGGCTCGCACGCGCCGGGCCCTGTCGCGCTTCGGAGCGGTCGTGCTGGTGCGCGACCTGGAGCAGGGCCTGGCCGCGGTCAACGCCCTGGCGCCCGAGCACGCCGAGGTGATGGCGCGTCGGGCGGCCGCTCTGGCCCGGCGCGTGGTGGCCGGCGCCGTCTTCGTGGGCCCCTGGTCGCCCGTGGCGGTGGGGGACTACGGCATCGGTCCCAACCACGTGCTGCCCACCGGCGGCGCGGCGCGCTTCTCGTCGCCGCTCTCGGTGCGCGACTTCCAGCGGCGCTCGAGCCGCGTGCAGCTGGGCCAGGCGGGCCTGCGGCGCGTGGCCGGCGACGTGGCGCGGGTGGCCCAGGCCGAGGGCTTCACGGCGCACGCCCAGAGCGTGCTGACGCGTTTCGCCCACGAGGCCGCTCCCGTCGTCCTGAGGAGCGCCGCCCCGGCTGGCGACGAAGGACCTCGCGGGCTGTACGACCCGGCAGGTCCTTCGCTCCCGGGCGGGCGGGGTCGCTCAGGACGACGGCCTCCCGCGCGGGGGCGCCGATGAGCGCGCGCGATCCCCTGCGGCACGTCAAGGCGGCCTGCCGGGCCGAGAAGGCCTACACGCTGGCGGCCGACCGCGCGCCCGTCAAGGTCAACCAGAACGAGAACCCCTTCGACCTGCCCGAGGGGCTGAAGCGCCGCGTGCTCGAGCAGGCGTTGTCGCGCGAGTGGTCGCGCTATCCCGACTTCGATCCGACCGAGCTGCTCGAGCGGCTGGCGGACTTCGCCGGCTGGCGCGCCGACGGGGTGCTGGCCGGCAACGGCTCGAACGAGCTGATCGAGGCGCTCCTGCTCGTCACAGTGGGACAGGGGACCCAGGTGGTGATCCCCGAGCCGACCTTCACGCTCTACGGCCTGCTGACGCGCCTGCTGGGGGGCGAGGTGGTCGGCGTGCCGCTCGGGCCGCGGCTCGAGTACGACGCCCTGGCCCTGGCCCGGGCCCGGCGCGAGGCGGCCGCCCCGCTCACCATCGTCTGCTCGCCCAACAACCCCACGGGCGGCGTGCTGGAAGAGGACGACCTGCGCTCGCTGCTCTCGGAAGGGGACGGGCTGGTGGTGGTGGACGAGGCCTACCACGAGTTCTCGGGCCGCTCGGTGGTGCCGCTGCTGCGCGAGCACGACAACCTGGTGGTGCTGCGCACCTTCTCGAAGGCCATGGGCCTGGCGGGGCTGCGGGTGGGCTACCTGCTGGCCTCGCCCGCGCTCGTGCGGGAGGTCAACAAGGCCCGCCTGCCCTACAACCTCAACTTCCTCTCCCAGCTGGCGGCGCTGGCCGTGCTCCACGAACGCGAGCACCTGCACGCCAACGTGCTGCGCCTGCGGCGCGAACGGGAGCGCCTGGCCCAGGCCCTCGCGGGCCTGCCGGGCGTGCGGCCGTACGACTCGCAGGCCAACTTCATCCTGTTCGAGCTGGAGCGGCCCGCCCCGCGGGCCGCCTTCGAGGCCCTGCACGCCCGCGGCGTGCTGGTGCGCGACGTGTCGTCCTACCCGCGCCTGGGGCGCTGCCTGCGCGTGAGCGTGGGCAGCGAGCGCGAGAACGACCTGTTCCTCGCGGCCCTGGGCGAGGTCGTGGCCGCGGGCCAAGGGAGGGAGTGATGGGACGCCGGGCGGAGCTGCGCCGCGCGACGCGCGAGACCGACGTGAGCCTGAGCCTGGAGCTGGACGGCGGCGGCCGCGCGCAGGTGGCCACCGGCATCGGCTTCCTCGACCACATGCTGACGGCCCTCGTCAGCCACGCCCGGTTCGACCTGGAGCTGCGCTGCCAGGGCGACCTGCACGTGGACGCCCACCACAGCGTCGAGGACGTGGGCATCGTGCTGGGCGACGCGCTGCGGCAGGCCCTGGGCGACAAGCTCGGCATCGCCCGTTTCGGGCACGCCTACGTGCCGCTGGACGAGGCGCTGTCGCGCTGCGTGGTGGACCTCTCGGGGCGCCCCTGGCTGCACTTCGGCGTGAGCTTCCCGACGGCCATGGTCGGGAGCCTGCCGACCGAGCTGTTCGAGGACTTCTTCTGGGCCCTGGCCGACCACGGGCGCTTCAACCTGCACCTCGACTGCCTGCGCGGCCGCAACAGCCACCACATCGCCGAGACCCTGTTCAAGGCCACGGCCCGCGCGCTGCGCGCCGCGGCCGCGCTGGACCCGAGCCTGGCCGAGGTCCCCAGCACGAAGGGGGTCCTTTGAACGCGCCGCGCATCCTCGTGGTCGACTACGGCCTGGGGAACCTGGGCAGCGTCACCAAGGCCTTCCGGCAGGTGGGGGCCGAGGTGGCCCTGTCGCACGACCCGGACGAGCTGCTCTCGGCCGACGCCCTGGTGCTGCCGGGCGACGGGGCCTTCGGCGCCACCATGGACGAGATCCGCGGGCGCGGCCTCGAGGGCGTCCTGCGCCAGGCCGCCGCGGCCGGCACGCCGCTCTTGGGGATCTGCATCGGCATGCAGGTGCTGTTCGAGGAAGGCGAGGAGCACGGCCGCCACGCCGGCCTGGGGCTGTTGCCGGGGCGCGTGCGACGCTTCTTCGGGGACGAGCCGGCGCACGAGCTGGTCGTGCCGCACATGGGCTGGAACCGCCTCTGGCGCCGGCAGCCGCACGCCCTGCTGGAGGGGCTGCCCGACGGCGCCCACGTCTACTTCGTGCACTCGTACTACTGCGACGCGCCGGCCGAGATCGTGATCGCCTCGGCGGAGTACGGGCACGGTTTCGCCGCCATCGTGGGCCGTGCCAACGTGCTCGGGATGCAGTTCCACCCGGAGAAGAGCCAGGCCGTGGGCCTGAGGCTGATCGAGAACTTCGCGCTGCTGGTGGCGGCCCGGGCGGGCCGGCAGGGCAGCGCCGTGGCCGGGAGGCGCGCGTGATCACGATCCTCCCGGCCATCGACCTGCGCGGCGGCAGGGTCGTGCGCCTGAAGCAGGGGCAGCTGCGCGAGGAGACCGTCTACGGCTCCGACCCCGCCGGCGTGGCGCGCCACTGGGAGTCGGCCGGGGCCGAGCGCCTGCACCTGGTGGACCTCGACGCCGCCATCCAGGGCCAGCCCCAGGCCGAGGCCCTGGCGGCCGTCATCCGCGCGGTGCGCATCCCGGTCGAGGTGGGCGGCGGCCTGCGCACGCTCGACGACGCGCGGCGCTTCATCGAGGCCGGGGCCGAGCGGGTCATCTTCGGCACCGCGGCCGTCTCGAGCCCCGGGGCCGTGCGGCAGGCGGCCGAGGCCTGGCCCGGCCGGGTGTGCGTGGCCCTCGACGCCCGCGACGGCAAGGTGACCGTGGCCGGCTGGCAGGAGGTCACGCGCGTGGACGCGCTGGAGCTGGCCCTGCAGGTCAAGGCCCTGGGCGTGACGCGCGTGCAGTTCACCGACGTGACCCGCGACGGCACGCTGGTGGGGCCCAACCTGGCCGCCACCGAGCAGCTCGCGCGTGCCAGCGGCCTGCGCGTGACCGCCAGCGGCGGCGTCTCGACCCTCGACGACCTGCGCCGCCTGCGGCCGCTCGAGGCCTGCGGCGTGGACGAGGTCATCGTGGGCAAGGCGCTCTACGAGCGGCGCTTCGGCCTGGCCGAGGGGCGCGCGGCGCTGCGCGGCGAGGAGGGGCCGTGCTAGCCCGGCGCCTCGTGCCGTGCCTCGACGTGGAGCACGGCCGCGTGGTCAAGGGCGTGCGCTTCGTGGAGCTGCGCGACGCCGGCGACCCGGTCGAGTGCGCCCGGCGCTACGACGCCGAGGGGGCCGACGAGCTGGTGCTGCTCGACATCACGGCCAGCTCCGACGCGCGGCCGATCCTGATCGACGTGGTGCGGCGCGTGGCCGAGAGCGTCTTCCTGCCCTTCACGGTGGGCGGCGGCGTGCGCTCGGTGGAGGACGCCGACCAGCTGCTGCGGGCAGGGGCCGACAAGGTGGCGGTCAACACCGCGGCCGTGGCCGACCCGGGGCTGGTCGAGCGGCTGGCGCAGCGCTTCGGCTCGCAGGCCGTGGTGCTGGCCGTCGACGCCCGCCGGCGCCCGGAAGGGGGCTTCGAGGTCTTCGTGCGGGGCGGCCGCACGCCCACCGGCCGCGACGCCGTGGAGTGGGCCCGCGAGGGAGCGGCACGCGGGGCCGGGGAGATCCTGCTCACCGCCATGGACCGCGACGGCACGCAGGACGGCTTCGACCTGGAGCTGACGCGGGCCGTGGCCTCGGCCGTGCGCGTGCCGGTGATCGCCTCGGGGGGCTGCGGCAGCGTGGCCCACATGGCCGCGGCCTTCCTGGAAGGCCGCGCCTCGGCCGCCCTGGCGGCCTCGGTCTTCCACTTCGGACAGATCCGCATCCCCGAGGCCAAGCGCGAGCTGCGCGCGGCGGGGGTGGAGGTGCGAGCGTGAGCGCGGTCGAGATCCCGGGCGACCTGGCCTTCGGGCCCGACGGGCTGCTGCCGGTCGTGGTGCAGGAGCGCAGGAGCGGCGACGTGCTGATGGTGGCCTGGGCCGACGCCGAGGCCCTGCGCCTGACGGCCGAGACGGGCGAGGCCCACTTCTGGAGCCGCAGCCGGCAGCGGCTGTGGAAGAAGGGCGAGAGCTCGGGCCACGTCCTGCGCGTGCGCGCGGCCCACGCCGACTGCGACCGCGACACGCTGCTGCTGGTGGTGGACCCCGCCGGTCCCGCCTGCCACACGGGCGCCCGCACCTGCTTCGGGGAGACGGCCGCCAGCGCGGCCGGCGTCGTGGCCGAGGTCGAGCGCGTGATCGCGGAGCGCCAGCGCACGCTGCCCGAAGGCTCGTACACCACCAAGCTGCTCACCCGTGGCCTCGATGCCAGCCTCAAGAAGGTCGGCGAGGAGGCCACCGAGGTGATCCTGGCCGCCAAGGGCGAGAGCGACGAGCGCCTGGCCGAGGAGGCCGCCGACCTGCTCTTCCACCTGCTGGTGGCCCTGCGGCAGCGCGGCCTCTCGAGCGAGCAGGTCCTGGACGTGCTGTCCCGCCGGCGGGGAGGGGCGCGATGAAGGCGCTGACCTTCGACGAGTACCAGGCTCTCTCGGCCGGTGGCGGGCCGGTGCCCGTCTCCCGCGAGATCCCCGGCGACCTCCTGACGCCCGTGTCGGCCTTCCTGGCGCTGTGCGGCGGCGCTCGGCGCGGCTTCCTGCTCGAGAGCGTGATCGGCGGCGAGCGCCTGGCGCGCTACTCCTTCCTGGGCCGCGACCCGCTCTTCACGCTCGAGGCCCGCCGCGACGGCCTGCTGGAGCACGACGCGGCCTCGACCCGGCGGGTCAAGGGCGACCTGCTGGCGGCCCTGCGCCAGCGCCTGGGAGCGCCCGCCGCCGAGGTGCCCGGCCTGCCGCGCTTCACCGGCGGCTTCGTGGGCTACCTGGCCTGGGACGCGGTGCGCCTGTTCGAGCGCCTGCTCGACCGGCACGGCCAGCCGGGCGACACGCTGGCCTCCTTCTCGCTCTACCGCTCGCTGGTGGCCTTCGACCACGTGCTGCAGCGGCTGGTGCTGATCGCCCTGGCCGAGGCGGCGCGCCGCGCCGCCTTCGACGAGGCGCAGGCCACGCTCGACGGCCTCGAGGCCGACCTGCGCCGGGGCGGCCAGCTGCCGCCGGCCCCCGCGCCCAGGGCCCTGGCGGAGGCGGCCACGCT
>JBDIBD010000309.1:0-6292 GCA_039812725.1 Vicinamibacteria bacterium
GCCCGCGCTCGAGCGCCTCGCGCTCGGCGTAGTGGGGCGGGGCGTGGAACATGGCGGCCAGCAGCACGCGCCGGCCGCTGAGGGCCGCGACCCAGGTCGCGTAGTCGTGGTCGCCGGCCACCACGTCGCCGGGCCGCGAGCTGCTGGCCAGCCAGCGGGCGGGCTCCACGAGCGCCGCCGGAAGCGGCTGGCGCGCGGCCTGGAAGTAGTGGTCCATGGTCAACGGCCGCCACCAGGCCGGCAGGCTGAAGGGCAGCAGCGCCCCGCACAAGAGGGCCGCCCGCGCCGGCGGCTGCAGGTCGTCCCGCCACGCGGCGGCCGCTCGCCGCGCCAGGTCCCAGGCCCCGATCCCGGCCAGGATGGCGGTGTGGAAGCGCAGCCAGTAGTAGGCCTCGTCGCGCTCGCGGGCCATCTGCAGCGCGCTGAGGAGCAGGTAGCCGACCCACACCAGGAGGGCGGCCAGGCCCTGGCCCAGCCAGAGCCGTGACAGGCGGTCGCCGCGCTCCCACAGCACCCGCCCCCCCCAGGCGGCGGCGGCCAGCAGCAGCCCGCCGCCGGCCAGCAGGCCCTCGAGCAGATGCGCCGAGAAGGGCGGGATGGTGTGCATGGGCAGCGGCACCAGGAAGGGGTAGCCGCGCAGCAGCATCACGAGGTAGGGGCTGACCACCAACAGGTTGATGCCCACGGTGACGCCCACGTCGAGGGCCTCGCGGCGACGCTCGGGAAGCCGCCGCGCCCAGGACAGGAGCACGAAGGCCAGCAGGCCCGCCACCACGAAGGCCATGTGGACCACGAAGGCCCAGCCGAGCAGGTGCAGCACGAGGCCGGCCGCCGCCCGGTCTCGCCAGCCGCGCGCCCGGGCCACGGCCAGCAGCACCAGCGGCGCCAGCACCAGCCCCAGCGCGTGGTTCGGCTTGAGCAGGAACGTGCCCGCCCAGGCGCTGTAGTGGGCGCCCAGGGGCTCGAGCGGCGCCGTCACGAGCAGCGTCGCGAAGCCGGCCGCCACGGCCCGCTCCCAGCGGCCCTCCTCGCCGGGAGCCGCCGGGCGCAGCCCGGCCCAGACCGCGAGCGCGAAGCCCAGCGGCGTCAGGAGCGAGAACAGCTGCACCAGGCCGGGGACGCGCTCCACGTGCCCGCCGGACAGCCCCGCCACCAGCCCGTGCCAGAGCGGCTCGAAGTGCAGCTGGCCCACCTGCAGCGTCTCGAGCGGCCGTCCGCCCGCCGCCACCACCGCGATCATGGCCAGGTTGTTGAGGCGGTCGCGGCCCGCGCCGAGCCCGTAGGGGCGCGCGAGCGGCAGGAAGGTCATGGCCCACACCCAGGCGTTGGCCAGGAGCACGCCGGCCAGCAGCAGGGCGGGCCGGCGCAGGCGCCAGGTGGCCAAGAGCCACAGCGTCGCCAGGGGCAGGAACCAGACGCTGGGCCAGGGCTCGAGGGACGCCCCGCCGGTCATCGAGGTCGGGCCGGAGGCCCGGCCGCCGCTCTCACTCGGCCTGTCCCCGGCACTCCGCGATGGCCCGCAGCTGGGCCACCGCGGCCTTGCGCACCTCGAGGTAGCGGGTCTCGCGCACCAGCGCCTCCAGGTAGGCCACGTCCTCGCGCCGGTTCATGCTGCGCACCAGGATCTGGCCGATGTGCCGGTCGTGCGAGTGCTCCTTGAGCCGCTCCACGTCCCGGATGCGCTTGGCCGCCTCCTGCCGCACGAAGAAGTGGCGCTTGCTGCACACCACCCGCACGAGGTCCTCGTCGCGGTCGTGCCGGTCGGGCAGGCTGGCGACCGCGTGCAGCAGGTCGTCGTCGGAGAGCGCCAGCCAGCCGCCCTCGTCGGAGGCCGGACCCGGCTGCCAGGCCCGTCGCCGCTGGGAATCCTCGTCGTTCACCTGGTCCCCCATCACTGGAGCAGCGCCGCGCGACGCCGGAACTCGTCGAGAGTGGCGGCCAGCAGCTCCCGATCCTCGCTGCTGCCGCCGGTGAAGCTGACGCCGAAGTCGTGGCCGCGGCCGGCCGCGGCGCTCCAGCGCAGCTCGGCCTGCAGCCGCGGGCGCGCCTGGCCCGGGCCGAAGTCGAGCTCGAGCGCCAGGCGCGTGCCGGGCGGCGGCGGCTCGCACTCGCCCGAGACCCGGGCCCCGGCCAGGCTCAGC
This sequence comes from Vicinamibacteria bacterium, assembly GCA_039812725.1. Taxonomy (GTDB): domain Bacteria; phylum Acidobacteriota; class Vicinamibacteria; order Fen-336; family Fen-336; genus JBDIBD01. Next base: position 2,142 of record JBDIBD010000309.1, read on the forward strand.
TCCGTGACGTAGGCCGGCCAGGGGCTGCGCCCCTCCGCCAGGACGCGGCAGCGGACGATCAGCGGCTGGATGCGCTCTTCCCTGCGCTTCTCGCCAGAGCCCACGGCCTAGCCCTCCGCCAGCACTTCGCCCAGCCCGTCGTCGTCGCCCAGGGCCGTGGCCTGGGCCTCGGCGTTAACCCGCCAGATGGCGCCCACGACCTTGAACGCCCAGAGCGTGCGACAGACCTCGAAGTCGGGCAGGGTCGACTCCTCGCAGATCTGCAGCACGGTGCGGGCTTCGTGCAGGTTGGTCAGGAGCGTCAGCCGCTCGAACGACAGGCTCATCTCGCCGATGATGCGCTCGTAGTCCTCGCTGCGCACGTACTCGGCCTCGGGCCCGCCCACGGCTCGCACGATGCGGGTCCAGGAGTCCACCCGCCGCAGCCCCTCGGCGATCAGGTCGGGCGTGCTCATCCGGAGCGTGATGGTCTCGGAGCTGGCCAGGCCGGGCTGCAGGCGGTAGCGCCCCTCGGTCCACTGGAAGGCGCCGTAGATGACGTCCTCGGCCTGCTCGGTGACGGTCCGCATCAGGTCCTTGGGGGACAGCACGCCCGTCTCGACGAAGATGCCCCCCAGCCGGCGCCCCGGCGCCACGGCCCGGCCGGCGTCGACGTACTGCTGCAGCGAGATGCGTCCCAGGCGCAGCAGGCGCTCGCCCAGGCGCTCGTCGGGGTTCGAGGACTGGGCGAAGATGAGGCGCCCGTCGCGCACGGCGATCTGGCGCACCAGACCGCGGTGGCTGAGCGTCAGGAGGCCGGTCCAGCGCTGCTCGTGGAGCTGCTGGACGAGGTCGGCAATGTCCTTGGTGGCAAGGCTGCCTTCCTGGACTGTGGCCTCGCTCACGCCCCCTCCCTCGAGCCGGCCGGCCGCGACCGCGGGCGCGGTCAGGCCCCGGCCGACGGGCCGTCTTCCGGCGCGCCCTCGACCGGCTGGTTCAGCAGCGCCTTCAGCTCCTTGCCCATCTTGAAGTAGGGGATCTTCTTGGGAGGGACGTCGACCTTCTCGCCGGTCTTCGGGTTGCGGCCCTTGCGCGGCGCGCGGTTGCGGAAGCGGAAGCTGCCGAAGCCCCGGATCTCGACTTCCTGCCCGCTGCGCAGGGCGCCGACGATGCTGTTGAGGGCAGCCTCGACGATGATGCCGGCCTGGACCTGGGTGATCTCCAGGGCCCGGGCCACGACGTTGATGAGGTCGGCCTTGGTCATGACGCTCTTGCCGAGGTCGATGAGGTCGCTCCGCTGCGCGGCGCCGGCGTTTTCATTCATCATCTGGGTACCGGAAAGCTCGGGCATCGTAGCCGCGGCATTCGCCGAAGTCAAGATCCTGCCGTCAGATCCGGGGACTGGCCGGGCCTGCGGCCAGGACGCTCGTGGACGGGCAGACGGGCGCGGCGCCCGCGCTCAGGCGTTCGAGTTGCGCGGGCGCGCGGCCGGCTTCTGCACCGGGCGCGGCACCTCGGCCTTGGGCGGCGCCGCGAAGGCCTTCTCGAGGGTCTTCTCGACGCGCTCCTCGATCTGCGCCTGGGTCTTCCCCTCGACCTCGGCGATCTCGCTGATGATCAGGAACTTGGCCCGCTCGAGCATGCGCTTCTCGCGGAACGAGAGGGCCTTCTTGCGGGCCAGGAAGGCCAGCCCCTTGAAGACCACGGCCACCTCGTAGAGGCTGCCGGTGCGCATGTTGTCCGAGTTCTCCTTGAAGCGCGTCTTCCAGTTGGCCTGCTGCTCGATGCGCGTGTCGCCCAGCATGTTGAAGATCTTGCGCACCTCGCCCGCGCTGACGACCTGGCGCAGCCCGATGGCGTCGGCGTTCTGCTGGGGCACCCACACGCGCGAGTCGTTCGACAGGATGCGCAACTGGTACAGGCTGACCTTCCCGGCCGCCGTGGGGCGGGTCTGGATGCTCTCCACGACGCCGATGCCGTGGTTTGGGTAGATCACCTTCTCGCCAACCTGGAAGTTCACGCTGACTTCTCCTCTGCTTCGGCTTGCTGCGGGGGTGGGGACGGCGTCGAGGCTCACGGGGCTTCCAAGAACCGAAGAATCGTCATTCTAGCAGAGGCCCCAGAGTGCGGCAAACGTCGGAGCCGTCTCAGCCGCGCGTCGCACGCCACTCGCGCAGCGCGCGCAGGCAGGCGGCGAGGTCGCGCTCGTCGTTGTAGAAGTGGGTGGCCAGGCGCAGACCCTCCTTCTTGCGCGTCACCAGCACTCCGCGCTCCTCGAGGTAGGCGGCCGCCCCGCGCGGGTCGCCGATCGCCACCAGCGTCTCGGCCGAGCGCTGCGCGCCGCCCGGGGAGAGCACCTCGAAGCCCGCCGCCTGCAGCCCGTCGGTGAGCTGTCGGTTGAGGTCCAGCACGCGGGCCTCGATGGCCTCGCGCCCCAGCGCCTCCAGGTACTCGACGGCCGCCCCCAGGGCGAAGACGCCGGGGAAGGCCGGGCAACCCAGCTCGGCCCGGGCCGCCCCCGGCAACAGCCGGTACGAGCGGTTGTCGAAGGCGAACGGGCGCTCCACCGACATCCAGCCCATCGTGCGCGGCGGGCGGGCCAGCAGGCGCCGTGAGACGTAGACGAAGCCCGCGCCGTAGCCGGCGCACATCCACTTGTGACCTGCGGCGGCGAGCCCGTCGACGCCCCAGGCGCCCACGTCGAGGCGGAAGGCGCCGGCGCTCTGGCTGGCCGAGACGACCAGCGAGCGGGCCCCCTTGATGCGGCCCAGGGCCGCCAGGTCCAGGCGGCAGCCGTTCGAGAACTGCACGTGGCTGACCGCGATCGTGGCCGCCCTCGGCGTGCGCTCGGCCGCGAAGTCCTCGGCCCGCAGCAGGCCGCCCGGCGCCGGCAGGTAGTGCGCCTCGACGCCGCGGTGCACGAACGGCAGCGTGACCGTGGGGAACTCGAGCTCGTCGGTCAGCAGCGGGCCGTCGTCCGCCACCAGGTCCACCAGCAGGTTGATGCCCGTGGAGGTGTTGGGGACGAAGGCGATCTCGTCGGGCGTCGCGCCCACGAAGCCCGCCACGCGCGCGCGCACCTGCTCGCGCCGCTCGACCCAGGCCTCCCAGTGGACGTCGCCGCCCTCCTCCGCCTCGCGGTAGAAGCGCTCGACCGCGGCCCGCACCGGCACGGGCGTGGGCGAGGAGGAGGCCGCGTTCAGGTAGGTGTAGCGCGCCAGGGCCGGGAAGTCGCGCCGGGCCTCGCTCCAGGCGTCGCCCATCAGCGTCGGCGGGGCGCCAGCAGGCCCGGCAGGCCCTGCCCCTCCATCAGGCTGAAGAGCTGCTGCCAGCCCGCGACCACCAGGCGCCGCCCGTCGGGCGAGAGGCCGAAGGACTCGGCCGCCACGTCGGGGTCGAAGCCGCCCAGCGGGCGGCGCGTCGCGCTCGTGTCCTGGCCCGGCTGGAAGTCCTGCAGGTAGACGCCGGCGGCGCCGCTCTCGTCCTGCCCCACGAAGGCGATGGCCCGGCCGTCGGGGCTCCAGCGAGCGCGCCCCAGCGTCACCGGCGTGCGCCGCCGCGCCTCGACCTGGATCTCGAACGGCACCAGCTGGCCGTCCTCGACCCGGGCCACGCGGATCAGGGCCGGGTACCTGCCCGAGAAGACCCGGAACAGCACCAGTTGCCCGTCGGGCGAGAGCTCGGGCAGGGCCGCGCGGCCCGCGACCAGCTGCGCGGCCTGCGAGCCGTCGGCGCGCACCTTCCACAGCCCGGCCTTCTGGGGGTTGCCCGAGCTGTAGACGATCCACTGCCCGTCGGGGGTGGCCGTGGGGTTCTCGGCGTTGCCGCCATCGTGGGTGACCTGGCGCGCCGCGCTGCCGTCGAGGTCGGCGCTCCAGATCTCGAAGTTGCCGCCGCGGTCGGAGCTCCACACCAGGCGCCGCCCGTCGCGCGTGAAGGCCGGGTCCCAGTTGGTGTGCGAGTCGGTCACGCGCCGCAGCGTGCCGGTGGCCGTGGAGACCAGCCACAGGTTCATGCCGCCGCCGCGGTTGGACGAGAAGACCACCTGGTCGCCCGAGGGCGAGTAGACCGGCTGCCGGTCGGTGGACTCGCCCCGGCTGAGCCAGCGGGCGGGCGCGGGGCCCGGCGCCTCGGTCGCGGGCGGGGGCGCCGCCCCGGCCTCCGAGGGCTGC
>JBDIBD010000310.1:0-6284 GCA_039812725.1 Vicinamibacteria bacterium
CTGGCTTCCGGCGGGGGGGCGGGCGGAGCTCCTCGCGCGGGCGCGCGAGGCCGGCCTGCGGCCGGTGGGCGCGCGCGTGGACCTGCTGGGGAGGGCCCTCGAGGGCCTCGGGCCCAGGGGCTGACGTCCGGCCCGATCTCCTGTACAATCGCGGCTTTGCAGCGCTCCCCGGGGCCGCCCCGGCCCCCCGCGGGGACCAGCGAGAGAGGACGTTGATGATCCAGGCGACGCAGCTCAAGCGAGGCATGTGCATCAAGCACGAGAACGACCTGTACCGGGTGGTCTCGGCGGAGCACAAGACCCCCGGCAACCTGCGCGGGATGGTCCAGGCCAAGATCCGGCACCTGAAGAGCGGCTCGATCAGCGACCATCGCTTCCGCTCGGTGGACATGGTCGAGCGCGCCATCCTCGACGAGAGCAGCATGGAGTTCCTGTACCGGGACGGCGACATGTACCACTTCATGAACAGCGAGACCTACGAGCAGGTCGGGCTGTCCGAGGAGGTGCTGGGCGACGCCGTCAACTACCTGATCGCCAACATCAAGCTCAAGGTCGAGATGTTCGAGGAGCGGCCGGTGGGCATCGAGCTGCCGCTCAACGTGGAGATGACGGTCCTGGAGACCGAGCCCGCCATCAAGGGCGCCACCGTCTCCAACGTCGGCAAGCCGGCGAAGATGGAAACCGGCTTGATCGTGCAGGTGCCGGCCTTCATCAACGAGGGCGACCGCATCCGCATCGACACCACCACCGGCGCGTACGTCGAGCGCGTGAAGTAGCCGGCGGGACCTGGCATGCGGGTGGCGGTGGGCAGCAGCCGCGCGCCGAAAGTCGAGGCCGCGCGCCGCGCGCTGGCCGGGGCCGGCGAGCGCCACGCGCGCTTCCGCGGAGCGCAGTTGGTGACGGTCGAGGTGCCCTCGGCCCCCGCCATGCCGCTCAGCCTGGCCGCGCTGCAGTCCGGGGCCCGCGAGCGGGCCGAGCGGGCCCGAGCCTCGTCCGGCGCCGACCTGGGCATCGGGTTGGAGGGGGGCCTCGAGCTGCAGGGGTCCGGTCCGGGGCGGCGCGCCTTCCTGATGTCCTGGGCCTACGTCACCGACGGGCGGCGCGGGCACTTCGGCTGCGGCGGGGCCATCGAGCTGCCGGACGGGCTGGCCGCGCGCGTGGCCGACGAGGGCCTCGAGCTGGCGCAGGCCGTCGACGCCCTCACTTCGCGCCGCGACGTGCGCAGCCGTGAGGGCGCCTGGGGGGTTCTCACGGCCGGCTGGCTGGACCGCACCCACTCCTTCGAGCTGGCGCTGGTGAACGCCCTGGCGCCCTTCTACAACGCGGAGGTCTACGCATGACTCCCGGACCGGGTCCCGAGGCCGTGCGCGGCTGGGTCGAGGTCGTGACCGGCAGCATGTTCAGCGGCAAGAGCGAGGAGCTCATCCGGCGCGTGCGCCGGGCCCAGATCGCGCGCCAGAAGGTGCAGATCTTCAAGCCCGCCCTGGACGACCGCTACCACCACCAGGACGTGGTCAGCCACTCCGAGATGCGCGCCCCCGCCGAGGTCGTGTCGCGCCCCGCGGAGATCCTCGAGCGCGTGGCCCCCGACACGGAGGTGGTGGGGATCGACGAGGGCCAGTTCTTCGACCCCAGCCTGGTCGAGGTGGTGAACGCGCTGGCGGGCCGCGGCGTGCGCGTGATCGTGGCCGGCCTCGACCAGGACTACCTGGGACGTCCCTTCGAGCCCATGCCGCAGCTCATGGCCATCGCGGAGTACGTGGACAAGACGCTGGCGATCTGCATGCGCTGCGGGGCCCCCGCCAACCGCACCCAGCGGCTGGTCAGCTCGACCGACCGCGTCGTGGTGGGGGGCTCGCACGAGTACGAGGCCCGCTGCCGGCGCTGTCACGAGACCCCCGCGCCGCGTTCCGAAGGGTAACGGCAGGGCTGCGATGACAGGTTGGGCCCTTTGAACGAAACCGGACCGAATCGCCTGGCGTCCAAGGGTTTGACGGCCGAGGGCCGCGCCCGGCGCGCGGTTTGCATCGGCGTCCCTTGGGAAAGCGATGACGCGCCAGGAGGTTCCGTTGGTCCGCTGCCGGCTGGATGGCCCGGAGGAGTCCGCGGCGCGGCGGCTGCGCTACGTGCCGCTGGGCGAGTTCGAGCTCTGGAGGCACCTCATGGAGGCCCGGCACGGGAGGCGGGTGACCGTGGAGGACGTCTCCGTCTGGGTCCCGGAGCACCCCGCGCTGTGGAACTCGGGCTTCCAGGAGGACCAGCTGGAGCCGGTGCTGCGGGTCTCGCTGACGTGGCTGGGGGAGCTCGGGCTGCCCACGCCCGTGGAGCGTTTCTTCCCGGCCGAAACCTACCCGGAGGCCCAGGAAGCGCTGTTGTCGCACCGCCCGCCGGCCCACGGGGGACAGCACGAGGTGGTCGCCACGCCAGGGTACTTCGTCCCGACCACCGCCCGGGGAAGCGCCGCGGCGTAGCCCGGCCGGGCGGCGCGCCGTGAGCGCGCCCCTCGACCTCGACGGCTCGCGGGCGCTGGCCTTCGACGGCGCCCTGGGGGCCGCGCTGGCTGCCTCCGTGGTCACGGGGCGGGCCTTCCACCTGCGCTCGATCCGGGACAAGGAGCTGCGCCCCGGCCTGCGCCCCGCCCAGGTCTCGGCCGTGCGGGCCGCGCTGCTGGCCTGCGACGCGCGCGTGGGCGGCCTCTTCGACGGCTCCCCCGAGCTGCGCTTCGAGCCGTCCGCCCCGCGCGGGGGGGACTTCACGCTGGGCCTGCCGGAGGGGGTGGCGACGACACCGCTGCTGGCCCTGCTCCTGCCGATCCTGAACGCGGCCTCCGGCCCCTCGTCCGTGGAGCTGGAGGGGGCCACGCACCTTCCGGGCGTGCCGCTGCCGGAGTTCCTCTCCGGGCACCTGTCGGCGCTGCTGGCCGCGGCCGGCTTCGGCGTGCGCGTCGAGACGGTGCGGGCGGCCTACACGTCGAAGGGCGGCGGCTGCCTCAGGGCCCACATCGAGCCGCGGGCGCTGGCCGGGCGCAGCCTGGCTCTCGACCAGCGTGGCCTCCTGCGGTCGGTGCGCGTGCGGGCCGGGGCCTCGCGCCTGCGGCGCGACCTGGCGGAGCGCGCCACGCGCACCGTCGCCAGCACGCTGTGGGAATCGCGTCGGCTCGAGGTCGAGACCGAGGTGCTGGAGCCCGACAGCGCCTCGCCCGGGAGCTGGCTGTGCGTCGAGGCCGTCTTCGAGCAGGGACGGGCCGCCTTCGCGGCGCTCGGAGAGCGCGGGCTGGCGCCGGAGGCCCTCGGCGACCGCCTGGCGCGACGGCTGCTCCACTTCATCGAGGACGAGGAGGGCGGCGTCGACGCGCTCGCCGCCGAGCTGCTGGCCGTGCCGCTGGCCGTGGCCGGCGTGGCCACGCGGGTCAGCGCGCCGGAGGTCAGCCCGGCCCTGGCGGTGAGCCTCGAGGTCCTGGCGGCCTTCGGTCTGCCGGTCGCGGGCTTCGGCCGCGTCGGCGGCCCGGGCGGCTTCGAGGTGCGGGCGTGTTGATCTGCCGGCGCCGACTGGCTAGCATGGCCGCCGGCCCGGCCCTGGCCGCGCTGCTGGCGGGCGCGGGCTGCGGATTCTCGCCCAAGGGCATCGCCACCCTGCCCGCCCGGCCGCCGCGCACCGCCAGCCTGGAGGAGGTCGTCGCCGCCTATGACCGCTTCGCGCAGGCCACCGGGTCGCTGGGGGCCGCCGGCGACCTCGAGGTGCGCGACCGGCGGCAGGGACAGGCCCGGCGCCTCGGCGTGCGGCTGCTGGCGGGGCGCGACGGGCGCCTGTACCTCAAGGCCTCGGTGGCGGTCGTGACCGCGCTCGAGGTGGTCTGCGACGGGAGCCGGTTCTGGTTCCAGGTGCCCTCGAAGCGCAAGGTCTGGACGGGCAGCGCCGACCAGCGCCCGGGCAGCGGGGAGCAGCGCGAGCCCTACGAGGCCCTGCGGCCGGCGGAGATCGTGGCGGCCCTCCTGCCGCAGTCGCTGGCCCCGGAGGCGGGCGACCTGCTGGCGCTCGAGGCCGACCGCGAGGCCTTCTCCGTGCTCGTGGCGCGCCCCTCCGCGGGCCGCGCCCTGGCGCGCCGGCGCGCCTGGCTCGAGCGCGAGAGCCTGCAGCCGCGCCGGCTGCGCAGCTACGACGAGCGGGGCGAGCTGGAGACCGAGGTGCAGTGGTCCAACTGGCAGGCGGGCTGGCCGCGGCACGTGGAGCTGTCCCACCCCCGCGACGGCTACGAGGCCGCCTTCGACTTCTCCAAGGTCGAGCCGGGGGCCGCGCTGCCCGAGCAGGCCTTCCGGCCGCGCACGCCGGCGGGCTACGAGCTGGTGAACCTGGATGACCGCCCCGCGACCCGCTGAAGACGGCGACGCGATCCTGCGCACGGTCGGCCTGCGCATGGTCTACCACGTCGGCAAGATCGCCGTGGAGGCCCTGCGCGGGGTGGACCTCGAGGTGCGGCGCGGCGAGTTCGTGGCCATCATGGGCCCGTCGGGCAGCGGCAAGTCGACGCTGCTGCACCTGCTGGGCGGCCTGGCTCACCCGACCGGCGGCCGCATCCTCGTGGATGGGGACGAGATCTCGACCACGGGCGACGCGGAGCGCACGCGCGTGAGGCGCGACAAGATCGGCTTCGTCTTCCAGCGCTTCAACCTGTTCCCGACCCTGACGGTGCGCGGCAACCTCGAGATCGCCCGCCAGGTGCAGGGGCAGCCGCCGCCCCCTGTCGAGCGCGTGCGCGAGCTGCTCGAGATGGTGGGCCTGCCGCACAAGATCGAGATGAAGCCGCTCGACCTCTCGGGCGGCGAGCAGCAGCGCGTGGCGGTGGCGCGGGCGCTGGTCAACGAGCCCGCCATCCTGCTGGCCGACGAGCCGACGGGCAACCTCGACTCGGTCAACAGCCGCATGATCCTGGACCTGTTCCAGGGCCTCAACGCGCGCCTGAGGCAGACGATCGTGATGATCACCCACAACCCCGAGGCGGCCGCCGTGGCCCACCGCACGATCGAGATGCGCGACGGGCTGGTGGTCAGCCACGGGCACCTGGCCCGGAGGGAAGCGTGAGCCGGGAGCTGACGGCGCTGGCGCGGCTGCTGCTCTGGGACTACGAGCGCGGCTCTTTGGCCTACGACCTGATGTGGCTGCTGATCCTGGGCGTCGTGGCCTCTGCGCCGCTGTGGGTCGGCGACCCGATGGTGAGGTGAGGGCATGACCTTTCTGGCGATGGGCCTGGGGGCCGTGCTGGCGGCGGCGCCCGGCGCGGGCGACGCCACGGCGGTGCTGGCGGCGCTGGAGCAGCAGGGGCGCCGGCTCGTGACGATGCGGGCCGACTTCGAGCAGACCCGCACGAACGTGGTGCTGGACGAGAAGGAGACCACCTCCGGGAAGGTGCTGTTGCAGGTCCCCGGGCGCTTCCGCTGGGACTACACCCGGCCCCAGCCCAGCGCCCTGGCCGTCAAGGACGGGCGCTTCGAGCGCTACTTCCCGCAGACCCGACAGGTCTTCCGCGGGCCGGCGCGGGGCGAGGCCGACCTGCTGGTGGGCTTCGGCCCCGGCTCGAAGGACCTGGGGCGCAAGTACGAGGTCACGCTGGCGGGGCAGGAGAGCGTGGCCGGCCAGCCGGCCTGGATCCTCGACCTCCAGCCGCGCGCGGGCCAGGCTGGGCTGTTCTCGGCCATCCGCCTGTGGGTCGACCAGCAGCGCTCGATCCCCGTGCAGACGCGCCTGACCGAGCCGACCGGCGACTTCACCGTGGTGCGCTTCGACAAGGTCGAGGTCAATCCGCGCCTGCCGGCGGACGCCTTCGACCTCAAGCTGCCGAAGGACGTGGTCGAGGTCAAGTGAGCGCACCGGCCGGACGCGGCGCGCTCAAGCTGGGCCTGGCCCGCTCGTGGCTGGGCCGGCGGCCCGTGCGCTGCACGTGGCAGCTGGTGCGCCGCTGCTCGCCGCTGTGCCACCTGTGCGAGAGCCGGGCCGAGGGAGCCGAGACCGACCTGCCCCTGGCCGACTGCCTGGCGATCGTGCGCCAGCTCGACCGCGCCGGCTCGATGGTGGTCAGCCTGAGCGGCGGAGACCCGCTGCTGCACGGCGACCTCGACCAGGTGCTAAGGGTCCTGGCCGAGCGGCACGTGCCACTGCTCACCACCCACGGCTTCCTGGTCACCGAGGCGCGGGCGGCCGCGCTGTGGGCCGCGGGCCTGCTGGGGGCCTCGGTCTGGGTGCACGCGCCCGAGGCTGCCCGGCACGACGCCGAGGTCGGTCTGCCGGGG
>JBDIBD010000311.1:0-6268 GCA_039812725.1 Vicinamibacteria bacterium
AGCCGCCGCCAGGGCCAGGCCAGCCCCAGCCCGGCCAGGTTGACGACGGCCAGGGCGAGGCACGTGCGCGTGACGGCGAGCAGCTTGCTCCCGTCCAGCGGCGACCACACGGGAGCCGCCGGCCACGGCGGCGGGAAGCGCCACCAGGCCGTGGCGACGACGGCCAGGGTGGCGAGCAGGGCGCCCGCCCCCGGCAGGACGGCGGCCGGTCGGGGCCAGCCGGGCTCGCGGGCCGCGTCGTCGGACATGGGCGGCGCCATCTTCGCACGCGCCGGCGGCCGGGCCGAGGCGCGTCCCGCCCCCGCCAGAGCCGGATGGTACGATCGTCCATGCCCGACAACCCCGTCGTCCCGTGTCTCTGGTTCGACGACCAGGCCGAGACGGCCGCCCGGTTCTACGCGGCGGCCCTGCCCGACGGCCGCGTCACGGCCGTCGCCCGCTACCCCGAGTCCTTCGACAACCCCGCGAAGCGGCCGCGCGGCAGCGTCCTGACCGTCGAGTTCGAGGTGGCCGGCCAGCGCCTCACGGTCCTCAACGGCGGGCCGCTGTTCCACCTCAACCCCTCCGTCTCGTTCTTCCTCCACGCGGACGACGCGGACGAGGCCCGGCGGCTCTTCGCGCCGCTACTCGAGGGCGGCCAGGCCCTGATGCCGCTGGGCGAGTATCCGTGGAGCCCGTGCTACGGCTGGGTGCAGGACCGCTTCGGCGTCTCGTGGCAGGTGCTCACCGGCCGCCCCTGGCCCGGCGGCGCGCGGCTCGTCCCCTGCCTGATGTTCACGGGCCCGCAGAAGGGGCGGGCCGAGGAGGCCATGCGGGCCTACTCCGCGGCCTTCCCCGGCGGCCGGCTGGCCGACGTGGCCCGCTACGAGGAGGGCGAGGGCCCCACCGGCTGGGTCAAGCACGGGCGCTTCCTGCTGGCCGGGCAGGACCTGGCGGCGATGGACAGCCACGTGGAGCACGGCTTCAGCTTCAACGAGGCGGCCTCGCTGCAGGTGCTGTGCGCGGACCAGGCCGAGGTCGACCACTACTGGGCCGCGCTCTCGGAGGGCGGGCAACCGGGGCCCTGCGGCTGGCTCAAGGACCGCTTCGGGCTGTCGTGGCAGGTCGTGCCGCGCGCCCTCGGCGCCTGGATGGCGAGCGACGACGTCGCGGCCCGCGAGCGCGGCTTCCAGGCCCTGCTGGGCATGCGCAAGCCGGACGTGGCCGCCCTGCGGGCGGCCTTCGAGGCGCGCTGAGCCAGCGCTAGCCCTCGGCCCGCGCCGTGTGCGGGCAGATCTCGCGGAAGGCGCACTGGCGGCAAGCCCGCCACGAGGGGCGCGCCGCGAGCTCGCGCCGCCGGATGTGGCCGGCCGTCTCGCGCACCAGGGCCTCGCAAGCCTCGGCCCGCTCGAGGGTGGGCCGCCGGCTGGCGCGCAGCCCCGACTCGAGGAAGCGCAGCTCCACCCGGTCGGGCAGGCGTCGCCGGGTGCGCAGCTGGGCCAGGGCGTAGACGTCGAGCTGCAGGCTCTCCTCGACCCGCTCGCGGGCGGCCTGCTCGCTGTCCACGCCACCGGTCTTGAAGTCGAGCACGTGCACCTGGCCGTCGCGCTCGACCACCAGGTCGTAGCGTCCCACGACCTTGTTGCGCCCCACCCAGAAGCCGAACTCCTGCTCGACCGCGCTGGGCAGCAGGGGCTCGGCCGCGTCCTGGCGGTGGAAGCGCCGCAGCAGCTCCTCGCCCGAGCGCAGGCGCTCCTCCTCGTGCTCGCGCGACAGGAAGCCCTCCGAGACCCAGGCCGCCCGGAAGGCCGCCACCAGCTCGTCCTCGGACAGCTCGCGGCCCAGCAGGCGGGCCTGGAAGTGCTGCTGCACGGCCTTGTGCACGGCCGAGCCGAAGACCACCCGGTGGTGGGCCAGGAGCGGCACCCGCAGCACGTGCACGTAGCGGTACTTGAGCGGGCAGGTGCGGTAGTCGTCGAGCTGCTGGAACGAGAGCGTGAGCGGCTGGTCCTCGGGCAGCGGGAGGGGGTCGGCGGCCGGCCGCTCCGGGGCCGGCTGCTGGCGCAGCAGGCTCTCGAGCGCGCTGCTGCGCCGGGCCACGGGGGCGGGCGACGGCAGGTCGAGGGCCTCGACCACGAAGCGCGAGACCTTGCGCAGGCGGGCCGAGCCGTAGTCGGCGGCCGAGGTCAGCAGCAGCTCGTCCTTCGCGCGGGTCATGCCGACGTAGAACAGCCGCCGCTCCTCCAGCAGGTGCGGGTCGCCGCCCGAGAGCTCCTCGCGCAGCAGCGCGGCCGGCAGCTCCAGCGGCTCGCGCCGGCGCTGCACCGGGAAGCGCGTCTCGGCGCAGCCCACGATCGCCACCACCCCGAACTCCAGCCCCTTGGCCTTGTGGGCGGTCAGCACCTGGACCGCGTCGTCGCCCGGGTCGGCCTCGGCCTCGGCCGGGTCGTCGCCGGCCTCGCGCAGCAGCTCCAGGTGGGCCACGAAGGCCGGCACGCGGTCGTGGGCCGCCACCTCGCCGTAGGCCTTCACGATGTCGAAGAAGCGCGCGATGTTGCGCACGCGGGCCTCGTTCTCGGCGCTGGGCGCGGAGGACAGGCGCTGCAGGTAGCCGGAGGACTGCAGCAGCTTGTAGAGCACCTCGTCGGCGCGCAGGCGCGGCAGCTCGCGGGCGGCCTGCTCGAGGTCGGCGACGAGCCGCGCGGCCGCCTCGCGGGCCGCGCCCGAGACCGAGGCCAGGTCGTCGTTGCCCGGCAGGGCGCGCAGCACCTCGAGCAGCGGCCGGGTCTTGCGGCGGGCGTAGTGGTTGAGGCGCAGCAGGTCCGGCTCGGGCAGCCGGTACAGCTCCGAGGCCGCCAGGTAGAAGAGCGAGACCGAGTCGTCGGGGTTGGCCAGGGCCCGCAGGAACGAGACCAGCAGCCGCACCTCCTCGTGGTCGTACAGGCCGCGCCCGCCGCTGAAGCGGTGCGGCAGGCCGCGCACGTTGAGGGCCCGCAGGAAGGGCTCGGCCTCGGCGTTGCTGCGCACCAGCACGGCCAGGTCGCGCGGCCGGAAGCCGCGCTGCAGGCGCTCCTCCAGCAGGGCCGCCACGCCGTCGGCCTCGGCCGAGACCGTGTCGAAGCGCTGGTGGGCGGGGGCCGGCCCCGCGAGCCGCCCGGAGCGCAGGCGCTTGTCGAGGCCGGCCACGGCCTCCAGCCGGTGCGGGTTGTTGTAGGCGATCAGGCGCGCGGCCGCGTCGAGGATGGGCTGGGTCGAGCGGTGGTTCTCGACCAGCACCACCTGGCGGGCCTCGGGGAACAGGCGCCGGAAGGCCAGCAGGTTGGCCGAGGCCGCCCCGCGCCAGCGGTAGATGGCCTGGTCGTCGTCGCCCACCACGGTGATGTTGGGGCGCTGCGGGCCGGCCAGCAGCCGCAGCAGCTCGAGCTGGGCGTGGTTGGTGTCCTGGAACTCGTCCACCAGCACGTAGCGATGGCGCTCGCGCGCCCGCGCCAGCACGGCCGGACGCGTTCGCAGCAGCTCCAGCGCGCGCCAGATCTGGTCGCCGAAGTCGATCAGGCCGGCCTCTCCCAGCAGGCGCTGGTAGGTCTCGTAGAAGGCCACGACCTCGAGCTGGCGAAAGGCCTCGTCGCGCTCCGCGTCGTCGCCGGCCCGGGCCGCGAGGGCCTCGGCCCAGGCCCGGTAGGCGGCCGGCGAGACGTCCTCGTCCTTGGCGCGGCTCACCAGGCCCAGCAGGGCCGAGAGGTGCCGGGTGGGGTCGCCGGGCGGCCGGTAGCGCCGCAGCGGCAGGGCGAAGAGGCGCTCGCGCAGGAAGATGATCTGCTCGGGGCGGGTCAGCACGCGGAACTGGGGCTGGAGCCCGGCCTCCAGGGCCGACTCGCGCAGAAGCCGGTCGCCGAAGGCGTGGAAGGTGCTGATGCGGGTCTCGGCGTAGCCGTAGGGGATGAGCTGGTCGACCCGCTCGGCCATCTCGGCCGCGGCCTTCTCGGTGAAGGTCAGCGCCAGGATCTCCTCGGGGCGGGCCTGCTTGGAGGTGATCAGGTGGGCGATGCGGCGCGTCAGCACGGTGGTCTTGCCGGTGCCGGCCCCGGCCACGATCAGCAGCGGCCCCTCGCCGTGCAGCACGGCCTCGCGCTGGGCCGGCGACAGCCCGGCCAGGACGCGTTCTTCGACGGGAGCAGCCAGCGCGGGATCGGCCACGCGCCGATTCTATCGGCGCGTGCGGCCGCCCCGCGTCCGCCTCAGACGATCGCCCGGCCGGTCTCCTGCCCGCCGCAGTGACGCGTGAGCGTGGCGGCGGTGGCGTCGAGCACCTGCCCCAGGCGGGCGGGCGTGGCGCGGGCCGGGGCGTAGGCGATCACCAGGGCGCTGGTGGTGGCGAGCGTGATCGAGGTGCGCAGCGAGTCGGAGCTGGGGTTGCCGAAGGGCCCCTGCGCGTCCACCAGCACCGGGCGTCCCGCGACGCTCACGAAGCCCTTGCGGATGCCCTCGTAGCCGGCCCCGGGACCGCCCAGCTGCAGCTCGACCGGCGGCTGCACCCGGTCGAGGTCGTAGAGCCCGAAGGGCAGCTGCTCGCGCAGCGAGCACAGGTTGAGCGCGTCCACCAGCGTGCTGACGCGGTAGAGCGCCTCGCCCTTCAGCACGCGCCGCAGCAGGGCCTCGTTGGAGGGGCGCGTCTTGGTGGGGTCGAGCCCCAGGCTCTTGTAGAGCGCGCGGGCCTCCTCGACGCCCGGCACCTCGCCGCTGCTGCGACCGGCGTGGCGCTGGCGAGCCTCCGCGGCGAACTCCTCGATCTCGGCCAGCAGGGCCGGGTCCCCGGCCCGCACGGCGAGCCCCGCCAGGGTGAGCAGCCCCAGGCGCACGCGTCCCTGCACCTGCGGCGACAGCGTCAGCGCGATCATGGGCTACTCCACCAGGGCGCGCACGAAGGCGTCCAGCGCGGCCACGCTGTCCTTGTACTCCGCGCTCTGGTGGTTGGCCATGACCGCGAAGACCACCGCCTCGCCCGAGCGCAGGGTGGCGTAGCCCGCCAGCGTGTTGACGTGCGAGATGGCGCCGGTCTTGGCCTGCACGCGCCCCTCGGCGCGGGTGCCCTTGAGCCGGTTCTTCAGGGTGCCGTCGACACCGGCCACCGGCAGGCTGGACCGAAAGGCCTCGGCCTGGGGGTGGCGCTGCATGTGCAGCAGCAGCGCCGTCAGCAGACGCGGTGTGACCAGGTTGGCGAAGGAGAGGCCCGATCCGTCGCGGAAGTCGGTCCCCTCGAGCGGCGCCCCGGCCCGCTCGAGGAGCTCGCGCACGGCCAGCAGCCCGGCCTCGGCCGTCCCCGCGCCCTTGACCTTCAGCCCCACCCGGCGCAGCAGCAGCTCGGCGTGCAGGTTCTGGCTGGGCTTGTTGACCGCCGCCAGCTCCTCGCGCAGCGGCCGGCCCTCGTGGGTGGCCAGCACGCGCGCCCCCGGCGGCAGCGGGGCCGACGAGGTCTCGAGCCCGCCCAGCACCACGATGCCCTTCGAGCGCAGCACCTCCGAGAAGGCCGTCGCCGCCCAGCGGGCCGGGTCCTCCAGGGCCACGTTGAGGGTGCGCGGCTCGGCGCCCGCCGCCAGGCTGCCCGACAGCCTCACCAGGTTGCCGCCGGGCTCGCGCTTCAGCTCGAGCGTGTCCTCGGAGCCGGGCGCGCCGGTGACCGCCGTGGACTCGAGGCGGTAATAGGAGGAGACCGGCGTGGGCGTGACCTGGGCCGGCCGCCCCGGCGCGTCCCCGGGGGCCACCTTGAGGTCCACGCAATTGTCGTTGAACGACAGAGCCGAGACCTCGGCGCCGTACCACCAGACCAGGTCGTCCCAGCTCCTGTCGCGGCCGCGCCGGTCGCCGGCGAAGGCGCCCTCGTGGCCGACCAGGCGGCCCTCGACCACGCTCACGCCGGCCGCGGCCAGCCCGTCGGCCAGCTCCTCGAAGGCCGCCGTCGCCCGCCCGTCGCTGAAGCGCCCCGACAGGTTGGCGTCGCCGCGGCCGACCAGGAACAGGTCGCCCCGCAACCGGCCCTTCTCCACCGCGCCCGCGCTCTCGAGGGTGGTGCGCACGCGCTCGTCGGGGCCGAAGGCGTCGAGGGCCGTCGCGGTGGTCAGCAGCTTCATGGTCGAGGCCGGCGTGAAGCCGCGCGCCGCCTCGTGGGCAGCCAGCAGCTTGCCGTCCGAGACCCGCCGCACCTCGAAGCCCACGAAGGCGGTCTGCAGCGCCGGGCGCGCCAGCGCGGCCCGCAGCCGCCCCTCCAGCGCCCCGGGCGCGGCCGCCTTCG
>JBDIBD010000312.1:0-6244 GCA_039812725.1 Vicinamibacteria bacterium
CTGGTGGGCGCCGGCCAGCAGGCCGCCGGAGCCGGGGCACAGGGCCACCGTGGCGCCGTCGGGCGAGAAGCGCGGCGCGCGCCAGCCGCCCGGCAGCTTGGCGACCTCGCGCTCGCCCGTGCCGTCCACGGCCGACAGCCCCAGCAGCGTGACGGTCTGGCCGTTCTCGCTGCGCAGGCGCAGGAAGGCCACCTGCTTGCCGTCGGGCGACCAGTCGCCCTCGACCGCGTCGTCCACCAGGCCGCGCGTCTCGCCGCCCACCAGGGCCGCGCGGTAGAGCCCGGGCCCCTCGGCGGCGGCGCGCGTGAAGAGCAGCTCCGCCCCGTCGGGCGAGAAGCGCGGGAAGTCGTCGGGGCCCTCGGTCAGCGGCGCCTCGGCCTCGCCCCCGGCCTGCTTGATCCAGATGCGCGGCTTCCCGTCGCGCGTGGACGAGAAGGCCACCGTGCGCCCGTCGGGCGAGACCGCCGGCGAGGCGTCGCGGCCGGAGAAGGTGACGAACCGGAACGACGCCATCCCGTTCGTCACGGGCGCGCGCCGGGCCGCGTACCAGACACCCCCGAGGGCCAGCGCCGCGCCGAGCGCGACCAGCGCCAGGCGCTCGGCCAGCCGGCCCCAGGCGATGCCCTTGCCCGCCTCGGCCGCCGCCAGCGCCATGCTGCTGTTGACGTTGGTGGTGGCCACCGCCTCGAGCGCCAGCGCCAGGTCGTGGGTCGAGCGGAAGCGCTCCTCGGGGCGCTTCTCCAGGCAGCGCCGCACGATGCGGTCGAGCGCGGGCGACAGCCGGGCCGACGACTCGAGCAGGCTGGGCGGGTCCTCTCTCAGGATGGCGTTGAGCGTCTCGACCATCGAGTCGCCCTGGAAGGCCCGCTTGCCCGTGAGCATCTCGTAGAGCACGGCCCCCAGCGCGAAGATGTCGGCCCGGGCGTCGACCGGCTGGGCCCGCACCTGCTCCGGGGCCATGTAGCCCACCGTGCCCATCACGCGCCCCGGCTGGGTCGAGAGCGAGACCGTCGCGCCCTCGCCGCCCTCCCCCAGCGGCGCGCCGACCTGCGCCAGGCCGAAGTCGAGCACCTTGATGTGGCCGGAGTTCAGCAGGAAGACGTTCTCGGGCTTCAGGTCGCGGTGCACGATCCCGCGCTCGTGGGCCGAGGCCAGCGCCGCCGCCACGGCCAGCGCGATCTCGACCGCCTTGCGCGGCGGCAGCGCGCCCTCCTGCAGGCGCTGGCGCAGCGTCTGGCCCTCGAGCAGCTCGGTGACCGTGTAGACCGTGCCGTCCTCGTGGCCGAAGTCGTGGATGGCGAGGATGTTCGGGTGCGACAGCGAGGCCACGGCCTTGGCCTCGCGCTCGAAGCGCTGCAGGGCCTCGGCGTCGTTCGCCATCCCCTGCGGCAGGACCTTGACGGCCACCGCGCGCTCGAGGCGCGTGTCGCGGGCGCGGAAGACCACGCCCATGCCCCCCTGGCCCAGCTGGGACACGATCTCGTACGGCCCGAGGCGCGCGCCAGGCTCGAGGGTCATCGAGCCCCGGATTATAGTCCCCCGCCGCTTGCCCGCCGGCGCGGCGGGGTGAGAGGATCGGGGCGTCGGCCACGCCCGATCCGTGCCGGAGTGGCGAAACTGGCAGACGCGCGGGACTCAAAATCCCGAGTCGCTCACGCGGCGTGTGGGTTCGATTCCCACCTCCGGCACCAGCGCTTGATCTCCCGCTCCCGATGCGCGCCGTCGCATGATCCTCGGACATGCCCTCGAAGACTGCCCGGAGGACTTGACAGAGTGGCGTTCGACTCATAACCTTGTGGTTATGAGTCGCGGCTCTTGGACCGTAGCCAGTGACGAACTCAGCAAGACCTTGGCGGCGTTGGCCGACCCAACCCGGCGCTCGATCCTGGAGCAACTGAGCCTCGGGCCACGTTCGGTCCGAGAGCTGGGCGAACCCTATGACATGAGCCAGCCTGCCGTGTCGAAGCACCTCAAGGTGCTGGAGGCCGCTGGGATGGTCTCGCAGGAGGGGGGCGGTCGTCTCGGGCGACGTCGGCTCGAATTGGCGCCCTTCGTCAAGGCGGCTGAGTGGATGACCGCCTACGCCAGCATCTGGGATGCACGGCTCCGGCACTTTGCTGGTGGCACGGAGAAGCGCGGCCGGCCAGGCGCGGCCGCCAGATGGAGGCGGTCGTGAGGCTCATGAGCGTTCTAGCGGTTCTCTCCGGGATCGCGGCGAACCTCCTGGCGCTGACTCCGGACTTGGCGGGCCACCACTGGTACCCCTTGTGCCTCGTCGCCATCAGCCTGCCCGCCACGCTGGCAGGCGCAAACGTCTTCACCAGGAGCCAGCCTTGACCATCAGGCGCCAGCGCGTCACCCCCTTCCTCTGGTACGACGGTCAGGCGGAGGAGGCCGCCCGCTTCTATGTCGCCGTCTTCAAGAAGGGCTCCCGGATCACGAGGGTCTCACCGATGTCCGTCGCCTTCGAGCTCGAAGGCCAACCCTTCATCGCCCTCAACGGCGGACCCCTGTTCGCATTCTCGGAGGCGCTGTCGCTCTTCGTCGACTGCAGGAACCAGCGCGAAGTCGACTACTACTGGCTGAAGCTGGGGGTGGGCGGCCAGCCAGGTCGTTGCGGCTGGCTCAAGGATCGTTGGGGCCTGAGCTGGCAGATCGTGCCCCGTGCGCTCGAGGCCTGCCTCAACGGACCCGACCAGGCCGGAGCGAAGCGTGCCATGGCAGCGATGCTCGCCATGAGCAAGCTCGACGTGGCGCGACTCGAGGCGGCCTACGCGGGACGCAGCCCGGCACCGGTCAGGCGCAAGACGCCTGATCGCCCGCCTCGAAGGTCACGATGAACTCTCACGATTCGGTCCGTGCCTACGAGAACGAACTCGCTCCCCAGGCGGCGAAGCTGGTGAAGCTGCTCCGAGAGGAGATCGAGCATCGGCTCCCAGCCGCGACCTCCAGCGTCTGGCACGGTCATCCGGTGTGGTTCGACGGGGACAATCCCATCGTCGGCTACGACGTGCGCAAGGCGGTCGTGACCATCCTGTTCTGGAACGGCCGAGAGTTGGGCGAGCCGGGGCTGCATCCCGTGGGCAAGCACAAGGCCGCGGGCAAGGCGTTCCGGACCGCGGACGACCTCGACCTGACCGAGCTCCAGCGCTGTCTCGACAAGGCCCGAACGAATGTCTTGGACAGCGCAGCTTACGTTCGAACGCTCAGGGAAGATGCCAAGCGCCGTCGCGCGGGCGGTGCCGAGGCCCCCACGGGGATGAAACCAGCGAGGAAGCCTCGTTCCCTGCGACCATCCAGCGCCGGGCGCAGTATCGGCGGGGAGGCACGATCTCCTACGATGAACGAGCACCGAATCTTCTCGACACCCTTCGCCACGGTCTACCCGATGTACGTTCAGAAGGCGGAACGGAAGGGACGTACGCGGCAAGAGGTCGACGAGGTCATCTGCTGGCTCACTGGCTACGACTTGGCTGGCCTGAAGCGTCAGATGGAGACCAAGGCGGACTTCAGGTCGTTCTTCGCCAGCGCTCCGGCAATTCATCCGAACAGCGATCTGATCAGAGGAGTCGTGTGTGGCGTGCGCGTCGAAGACATCCAAGATCCGCTGATGCGGAGGATCCGGCAACTGGACAAGCTGGTTGACGAACTGGCCAAGGGCCGGTCCTTGGCCAAGATCCTCGGGCGCACGTAGTGGCGGCACGTGCGCTGGTCTGCGGCACTCTCAACGAAGGCTCGAGATCCCGACCGATCCCTGGTCCCCGGGGGGGAGGACTCGCCCCCCGGCTTCTTCCGGAGACGACACCCCGGCGCGTTGCCAGAGCCTGACTGCTCCTGCTAAGGTGTCAAGATCGGGGAGAGTGCATGAAGACCAGGATCACCCGCCGCGGCGCGGCCGGGATCGTCGTGTTGGCTGCCACCCTCTGCTTCGGAACCAGGCCGGCGGCCGCCCAGACCCACGTCGTCCAGCCCCTGCTGGAGTGCGTCACCGTCGACTCCCAGACCCATCAACTCACGGCCTATTTCGGCTACCGGAGCATCGCCGATCAGATCATGACGCTGCCCGTCACTCCCGAGGACAACATCTTCATCGGCGGGCTCACCCAGCCCACCCTGGGGCAGCCCACGGTCTTCATCCCCGGCCGGTTCCGCTCGGTCTTCAGCGCCGTCTTCGACCTGTCGGAGTCGCCCAGCTACTCCTGGGTCCTGAACGGCTTCATCCTGACGATCCGGAACGACCCTGCCACCTATTGCCAGGGACCGGTGCCAGGCCCGCCCGGACCGCCGGGGCCGCAGGGACCGGAAGGGCCCCAGGGTCCCGCAGGAGCGCCGGGGCCGCCGGGCCCCTCCTTCGCCTCCTGCCGCACCGTGACCCAGCAGCTCGGGGACACGGACCGTCGTCAGCGCGAGCTGACGGTCTCGTGCAACGCCGACGAGGTCGTCTATTCCGGCGGCGGGTCCTGTCCGGCGTCCTCGATCACGGCCAGCGAGCCGGCGTCGGCGACCTCGTGGCGCCTGGAGTGCAGCGCCCGCGCGCAGGTCCGCGTCACCGCGGTCTGCTGCCCGATGCCTGCGCCTGTCCCCAAGAGCTAGGCGCGCGGGGCCGACCCGGCGCGACACGCTAGCCACGAAGTGGTAGTTTCGGGCGTCCAGCCAGCGGGAGCCTCCATGAAATCCGACCCGGAACCACGCCTGCGGCAGATCAACGACGACCACGACGCGGTGCTGCAGCTCTGCGACCAGGTCCTGTCGGCAGCGGGCGCCCTCCGCGACGCCCAGGATGCCGCGCTGCGGCTGCTCGAGCGGGCCTCGGAGCACGTCGGCGCCGAGCAGGAGCTGATGCACGCCCTGTCCTACCCTTCCCGGGAGGCGCACGCGGCCGACCACGATCGCCTGCTCGAGCGGCTGTCGGCCCTGGTCTCGCTCTCGGCAGGCCCGGGAGGGCGACCGCTCGCCGCCGCCACGCTCGAGTTCCGCGAGGCCATGCAGCAGCACATCGCCACCTGGGACTGGAACCTGGCCGACTTCGTCCGGCGCGCGGAAGCGGGCGACGGCCCGCCCTAGGCCGGACCGGCTGTTGCGCCAGGCCTCCCATTGTGTGACGGTATGTGTGGGGAGGGCCCTCATGCCGACCAACCTGGCCATCGACGACGCGCTGCTGGAGGAGGCCTTGCGCCTCGGCGGGCGCCGCACGAAGCGCGACACCGTCAACGAGGCCCTGGCCGAGTACGTCCAGCGCCGCCGGCGCCGGGGCTTCGCGCGGCTGTTCGGCACGGTCGAGTTCCGGCCGGACTGGGACTACAAGAAGGCGCGGCGGCGCCCGTGATCCTGCTCGACACCAGCGTGGTCTCGGCGGTCCTGCGGCGGCGCCGCAAGGGCGCGGCCGAGGAGGAGCTGACGCAACGCATGACCGCCCTGCTCCAGGGCGACGAGCAGGTCTGCCTGCCGGGGATCGTCCTGCAGGAGCTCCTGAGCGGCCTCGCGGAGCAGGCCCGGCGCGATCGGCTGCTGAGAGCCCTGCACGAGAGCTTTCCGGTGCTCCTGGCCACGGAGGGCGACCACCTGAAGGCGGCCGACGTGGCCAACGCCTGTGCCGCCGTGGGCCTCGCGCTCTCGACGCCGGACGCGCTCATCGCCGCCCAGGCGCTCAACCGCCGGGCCCGTCTGTTCACGACGGACGCCGACTTCCGTCGGCTCCCGCAGGCGATCGGCCTCCGGTTGTTCTGAGGCGGGTCCCTCCGGCTCCAGCCCCGGCTCAGCCGCGCCGGAAGGGGCGCGCGGCCTGGCCGACGGCGCGGCCGTCCAGCAGCACCACCGCGCGCGCCCAGTAGTCGCCGGGCGCCAACTCGTCGAGGGTCAGCGTGCCGGTGCCGAGCTGCCGGCCCGGGCCGCTGTCGTGCAGCGGCAGGGGCAGGCTCAACAGGGCCGGGCCCTGCTCGCTCCTCGCGATCTCCAGGCGCACGGCCGCCAGCTGCAGGTCGGGAGCGCGGCCCATGACCTCGAGCGCGGCCCCCAGGGCGCCGTTCCCCACCGTCACGTCGACGCCGGGCTCGGGCGGCTCGACCGCGCCGCCGGGCGGCACCAGCATCAGGTCCGAGAAGGCCAGCCCGCCAGCCTCGAGCGGCGCGGCCTTGAGCGCGTGCTCTTCTTCGCAGACCAATTCCGAAACGGGCGAAACAGCGCCGCCGCTGGAAGCCGAAACCACATCCAGCGCCGACCAGGTGGGCAGCATCCCTGAAGATAT
>JBDIBD010000313.1:0-6220 GCA_039812725.1 Vicinamibacteria bacterium
CTCCTCGGCCGGGCGTGGCCCCGAAAGGCGCGCCCGCACCAGCTCGAGCAGCGCCGCCTTCAGCTCCGAGAAGCCCGAGAAGCCCAGGCGCTGGGCCACGCGCACGACCGTGGCCTCGGAGACGCCGGCCTGCTCGGCCAGGGTCGGAACGGAGAAGAAGGGCGACTCGTCCAGGCGCTCGACCAGCAGGTCGGCCACCGCCTGCTGCTGCGGCGGCAGGTCGGCCCGCCGCCGCCGCACCAGGGCCAGCAGGTCGCCCGGCTCGGCCAGGCGCGGCGGCGAGCGGCGCGGCATGGCCTAGGAGGGGCGCCCTTCGCCGCCGATGCCGGCCCGGCCTGCTGGTTTCACGGTCTGTAGCCCATGAAAATCTAGTTACACGGGACCGCGCCTGTCAACCTCCTTGACCGTGGCCGGCGTAGAATCCCCGGATCCACCATGGCCCGCTTCCAGGAGGGCGAGACCCTCGGACCCTATCGCGTCGTGCGTCTTCTCGGCGCCGGCGGCATGGGCGAGGTCTACGCCGCCGAGGACCAGCGCCTGGGCCGCCAGGTGGCGCTCAAGGTCATCAAGGACCAGCCCGACGACGACTCGGCCCGCCGGCGCTTCTGGCGCGAGGCCCGGGCGGCGGCGGCCGTCACGCACCCCAACGTCTGCCAGATCTTCGACGTGGGCGAGGAGGGCGGCGAGGCCTGGCTGGCCATGGAACTGCTGGAAGGCGAGGCGCTCTCGGCGCGCCTGACGCGCGGGGCCCTGCCGGTGGCCGAGGCCGTGCCGCTGGAGCTGGGGGTGCTGGCCGCGCTGCAGGCCCTGCACGCGCGCGGGCTGGTGCACCGCGACCTCAAGCCCTCGAACGTGTTCCTGACGCCGGCCGGGGTCAAGCTGCTCGACTTCGGCCTGGCCCGGCCGGTGGCGGCGGCCGGGGGAGCCACGGCCACCGAGCTGACCCAGGCCGGCGCGCTGGTGGGGACGCCGCAGTACATGGCCCCCGAGCAGCTGCGCGGCCAGCCCGTCGACGCCCGCAGCGACGTCTTCGCCGCCGGCGCGCTGCTGTTCGAGATGCTGGCGGGCCGCAAGGCCTTCGAGGGGCGCACGCTGTTCGAGGTCACCCACGCGGTGCTGCACGAGCAGCCGCCGGTGCTGTCGGGCTCGCCCGCCGTGGCGGCCCTCGACCGCGCGGTGCGGCGGGCGCTCTCCAAGCGGCCCGAGGAGCGCCACCCCAGCGCCGAGGCCCTGGCGGCCGAGCTGCAGGCCGCGCGCGTCCTCGAGGACAGCGGAGCGCAGGCCCGCGCCCAGGCCCTGACGCGCCTGATCGTGCTGCCCTTCCGCCTGCTGCGGCCCGACCCCGAGATCGACTTCCTGGGCTTCAGCCTGCCCGACGCCATCACGGCCTCGCTCTCGGGCCTGGGCTCGCTGCTGGTGCGCTCCAGCCTGGCCGCGGCGCGCTACGCCGGCGAGACGCCCGACCTCGAGCGGCTCTCGCGCGAGGCCGACGTCGACGTGGTGTTGTCGGGGACGCTGCTGCGGGCCGGCGAGCGGCTGCGCGTCACGACCCAGCTGGTCGAGGCTCCGGGCGGCACGCTGGTCGCCTCGCACCAGGCCCAGGTGGCCGTGGGCGACGTCTTCCAGGTGGAGGACGACCTGGTGCGCAGCATCGTCACGGCCCTGGAGGTGCCGCTCTCGGCCCGCGACGCGCGCCGCCTCGACCGCGAGGGCCGCGTGCCCCCGCGGGCCTACGAGCTGTACCTGCGCGCCAACCGGCTCTCGCTCGAGCCCCTGCACTGGGACGAGGCGCGCGCGCTCTACGAGCGCTGCGTGGCCGAGGCCCCCGACTACGCCCCGGCCTGGGCGCGCCTCGGGCGGGTGCTGCGCCTGCTGGGCAAGTACATGCCCGACCCGTCCGGCTCTTGGCGGGAGCAGGCCCGCGAGGCCTTCGCGCGGGCCCTGCGGCTCGACCCCGACCTGTCCCTGGCCCACAACCTGCGCGCCAACCTGCAGGTCGAGGAGGGCCAGGCCGTCCAGGTGGCCGTGGCCCTGGTGGAGCGAGCGCTCCAGGGCTGCCCCGACCCGGAGCTCTTCGCCGGTCTGACCCACGCCTGCCGCTACGCCGGCCTGCTGGAGGCTTCGCTGGCCGCCCACGAGCAGGCCCGCCGGCTCGACCCGCAGGTGCGCACCAGCGTCACGTACACGCACTTCGTGGCCGGCGCCTACGAGCAGGCCCTGGCCAGCGCGCCCGAGGACGACGCCATCGTGCGGGCCTACGTCCTGTCGGCGCTGGGCCGCGCGCCCGAGGCGCTGGCCGTCTACGCCGACCTCGAGCGCCGTGTCCCCGAGCACCTGCGGCGCCTCGTGAACGCCCAGCGGCTGGCCCTCGAGGGGCAGGCCGGCCCGGCCCTCGAGCTGACGCGCGAGGCCTTGAGCTGGTTCCGCGACCCCGAGGGGGTCTACCTTCAGTCGCGCTTCCTGGCGCGGCTGGGCCTGGTCGACGAGAGCCTGTCGCTGCTGGAGCGCGTGCTGGCCGGCGGCTTCGTCTGCCCGGTGGCGCTCGCGGGCGAGGCCTGGTTCGGGCCGGCCCTGCGGGCCGAGCCGCGCTTCGTGGCGCTGCTGGCAGAGGCCCGCCGGCGGGCCTCCGAGGCCCAGGCGGCCTTTGGCGCCGCGGGCGGCCCGGCCCTGCTGGGCCTGGCCGCCGCGCGGCCCTGACGGCGCCGGCTACTGCTTCGTGAAGTTGAGGCTGAGCGACTCGCCCGGCCTGACGCTGCCGTCACAGAAGCCCGCCTGAACCGCCGGCAGCGCCTTCTGCACCTTCTGCACGGCCGGCAGCAGCATGCCGATCAGGATGCCGCCGCTCACCTGTTCGAGCTGCTCGTCGCCCAGCTCCTGCCCCTCCGCCTGCTCCCCGCTCGGCTTCTCCTGCTCGCTCATGTCTCGCCTCTCCCTCTCCCGGACTACTTGACGAACCTGACGCTGCCGTCGCCCAGGGCCACGTTCACCCCCCCAGGGTGAGCCTTCTGGGCGGCCTCGCGGACCTTCTGCACCGCCGGCAGCAGCAGGCCGATGCCGCCGTTCACCTGCTCCACCTCGGCGCTCGTCAGCTCCGTCGCCGCCTGCTCGTTCTCCGGCCGCTGCTCCGTCATGCGCTTCCCATCTCCCCCGGGCCCCCCGGCCCGTCTGTGGCATCAAACGACTCTCGCGGGGCGAACGCCTGTGCGCTGGCACACAGGCCCGCAAGCTCCCTCCCGGCAAGGGCTTGCCGGCCGCTCAACGGGACTCGTAGACCTTCAGGCCCGGCAGCTCGACGGCGCTCAGGAAACCCCCGCGCCCACAGCCCGTGTCGATCCCCACCAGGCACTCGCCCACGAAGACGTCCTTCCCGTCGCCCGGCGTGTAGCCCGAGATCTCCTGGGGCAGGCGCTCGGTCGAGGTGTGCCCGAAGACCACGCGCTTGCCGCGGTAGTCGCGGAAGAAGGTCTCGCTGCGCTCCCACAGGAGCGGGTGGGGGTCGCTGGCCTCCGAGGGGTGCAGCCAGCGCTCGCCCTGGCGCGGCAGGCCCGCGTGGACGTAGAGGGCGTGCTCGTCCTCCCAGTAGACGGGCAGCGCCTCCATCCAGGCCAGCACGTCGGGCGGCAGGAAGGCGGCCGTCATCATGGCCTCCAGCTCCTCGCGGCTGGCCCACTCGTGCGGCGCGTTGCGCGGGCCGCCCGTGAACGAGCGGTAGGTGGCCAGGCAGCCGTTGCCGACCGGCAGCAGGAACTGCAGGAAGCCGTCGCGGCGCACGCGCAACCAGGCGTCCTCGTGGCTGCCGCGCAGGGCCACCACGCGGGCCGGCAAGGACTGCGCCAGGCCGCGCACGCGCGCCACCACGCCGGCCGAGTCGGGGCCGCGATCGACGTAGTCGCCGATGAAGACCAGCGTGTCCTCGGGCCGCAGCGGCGGCAGCCGCGCGAGCAGCGTCTCGAGCTGGCCCAGCTCGCCGTGCACGTCGCCGATCGCGAAGGTGCGCGCGGACATGGCTGGCCCCGGGTCAGGGGCCCGGGACCTCCTCGACTCGCAGCGAAACGCTCCAGGACTCCGCCCGGCTGGCCTGCTCGCCGGCCACGACGGCGCGGCCGCCCACGCTCGCGCCGCCTTGCCGCTCGCGCCCCTGCAGGTCGTGCGAGCCCACCTGGATCCACTCGCCCAGCCGGCCGCTGACGGTGGCCTCGACGCCGCGGCGCTCGAGGCCGGCGGCGGTGAAGGCGTCCTGGCTGGTGGCCAGCTCCAGCGTCACCAGCTGGCCCGAGAGGCGCGGCAGCACCCAGAAGCCCGTGGCGGCCTCCACGTAGGCCGCCCCCGTCGCCACGCCGCCGGGGCCCACGACCGCCTGCGGGACCGCCAGGGCCTGGCCGAGGCCAATGTAGGCCGGCTGGCCCTCGACGGCCCGCAGCTGCTGCGTGGTCTCGTCGTTGCCCGAGGCGCTGCCGGCCGAGAACGCGCCCGTGGCCGTCGTGCGGCGGGTGGTGGTGGTCGTGGTGCGGGAGTCGCGCGTGGTCCAGGTCCCCGAGCCGCCCTGGACCGTGACGCCGCCCGCGGCGGAGCTCTCCTGGCGTCGCGCCGCCTGGCGGACCGTGATGAAGACCGAGCGCAGCGGCAGGTCCAGCTCGGGCAGCAGGGCCTTGACGCGGGCCATCGCCGCGGGCGTGGCGCGCACCACCAGGCGCGTGTCGAGGCTGGCCACCACGCCCTCGCCGCCGATCAGCGACTGCAGCACGGGCGCCAGCTCGGCCGCGGGCCGGTGGCGCAGCGGGATCACCTCGGTGACGTCCTGCGCGGCGGCGGGGAGAGCCAGGGCCAGGGCCAGCAGCAGGGCGCGCATCGTCGAACGCTAGACCCCGGCGCCGGCGAGGTCAAGGGTTGAGCGGCGCCCGCCGGCCGTGTCACGCTGCGCGGAGCGATGCCCCCGACCGTGCCCGGGCCCCTCTACTTCGCCACGGCCGCCGGCTTCCGGGCCTGGCTGGAGCAGCACCACGCCGGCGCCCGCGAGCTGTGGGTGGGCTTTCGCAAGAAGGGCAGCGGCCGGCCGAGCCTGACCTGGCCCGAGTCGGTGGACGAGGCCCTGTGCTTCGGCTGGATCGACGGCCTGCGCCGGAGCGTCGACGCGGAGAGCTACGAGATCCGCTTCAGCCCCCGCAAGCCCGGCAGCAACTGGAGCGCGGTCAACGTCGCGCGGATGGCGGCGCTTCAGGCCGCGGGGCGGGTGTGGCCGGCCGGCCAGGCGGCCTTCGAAGCCCGGGCGCCCGCGAAGACGGGCGTCTACTCGTACGAGAACCGCAAGGCGGCGCGGCTGGAAGGCGACCTGCTGCGCCGCTTCCGGGCGCAGGCGCCGGCCTGGCGCTTCTTCCAGGCCCAGCCGGCCGGCTACCGCGGCACGGCCACCTGGTGGGTCGTCAGCGCCAGGCAGGCGCAGACGCGCCTGCGCCGCCTCGACCGGCTGATCGCGGCCTCGGCGCGCGGCGAGCGCATCGCCGAGTTGAGGCGGCCCGGGAAGACCGGGCAGCCAGCCTGACCCCGCGGGGCCAGCACGAGGTGCCTATAATCCCCCATGAGCGACGAGCGCGCGCGCGAGGTGCTGTCGGCCGGCCGGTACGTGGCGCTGGTGCGCGAGCGCGGCTGGGAGTTCCTGCACCGGCCGGGCGTGAGCGGCATCGTGATCGTGGTGGCCGTCACGCCGGCCGGCGGCCTGCTGCTGGTGGACCAGTGGCGCCAGCCCGTGGGGGCGCGCGTGATCGAGCTGCCGGCCGGCCTGGCGGGCGACGTGCCAGGCGAGGAGCACGAGCCGCTCGAGCGCGCGGCGCGGCGCGAGCTGGTCGAGGAGACCGGCTGGGACGCCGAGCGCTTCGAGCTGCTCGGCCGCTGCGTGCCGTCCCCCGGCGCCACCTCCGAGGTGGTCACGTACTACGCCGCGCACGGCCTGCGGCGGGTGGGCGACGGCGGCGGCGACGAGCACGAGGACATCGTGGTGGCCGAGGTGCCGCTCGACCGGCTCGACGCCTGGGTGGCCGGACAGGAGGGCCAGGGCAAGCTGGTGGACATGAAGCTGTGGGCCGGCCTGGAGCTGGCCCGCCGCAAGGGCGCGCTGTGAGCGCCGCCGACTCCTTGCTCGACCGGATCTACGAGCCCTCGCTGGCGCTCCTGACCGACCTCTACCAGCTCACCATGGCCTACGGCTACTGGAAGAGCGCGCCCC
>JBDIBD010000314.1:0-6175 GCA_039812725.1 Vicinamibacteria bacterium
CCTGTGAGAGCATGGGCGTCGCACAACAACCGGATGCAGCTGTCGAAGCGCGAAGGTGGGCCCGCTTCGCGGGCCACCGTTAGAGTCGCGCTTCGCAGCTGATCCGGGGTGTTGGGCGGACGAAGGGAGGCTCGTGGCAGCGAAAGAAGCGCTCTGGTTTCGTCAGCAGTTGCGCGAGGTCGAGGAGCACGCGCGAGTCGGTCAGCGGGATGCCGCGGTAGAGCTACTTCGCGATCTCGCTGGTCATTGCCACGAGGCATGGCGTGAGAACATCTCCCAGTGGCACGAGATCCAGGCTTTGTGGCTGTTGGGCGTCCTCCTTGAGGACGCGGGCGAGTATCGAGAGGCTGCGGAACCGTACGCACGCATCCTCCAGTTGCGTCGTGAAGCTCTGGCCGAGGCCGCACAGGGCATCGCAGCGTCTGCCGCCGCCGTCGCCATCTGCGAGCTACGCGCGGGCCACCGCAGACGCGGGCAGAAGTTCGCGGCGGAGGCCTTGCGCCTTCACACTATCTACCCCATGTCCAGGGCCGAGAAGCGCAAGCTAGAACAGGCCGTTCAGTCCAGCAAGGCGAAGGGAAGCACAACAAGCCGCGTGAAGCCGCGGCGCCGTCCAACAACGGCTTGAAGCTGACAGGGCGCGAAGGTGGGCCCGCTTCGCGGGCCATCGTTGGAGTTGCGCCCTGCAGCTCAAGCCGGGGTGCTCTCAAGTGAACGACGCAACACTTCGGTCATGATCCGGGTGCCGTACTCGGGGAGGCCGGGATGGAGCGTCGATGGTCAAGCAACGCGCGGCGTTTGAGTCAGGCGGACCGGGCGGAGATTGAGCGCCCGATCTGGGGCGGTGAGACGTTCGCGGCGGCGGCGGTCGTGGGCTGCTCCACGAAGTCGATCCAGCGATTCATGGCCCAGACCGGTGGGCTGAAGCCGCGTAAGCAGCGCTCGGCGCTACGGTTGTCTGTGTCTGACCGTGAGGAGCTCTCGCGCGGCCTGGTCGCCGGTGATTCGCTGCGTAGCATCGCCGCTCGGCTTGGCAGAGCGCCGTCCACGATTTCGCGCGAAGTTGCCTGGAGCGGCGGCCGGAGCAAGCATCGTGCATGGCGGGCGAAAAAGGAGGCCGCGGGGCGTGCCCGCAGGCCCAAGGCCTCGCTGCTGAAGACGAACGCGGAGCTGCGCCACGAGGTCGAGCGCAGGCTTGAAGACCACTGGTCACCCCAGCAGGTGTCGATGAGTCTGGTGGCCGATTATCCCGAAGACTTGGGAATGCCGATGAGCGCCAGGGCATGCGCCGGCGGGTCCTTCTTGCACTAGCGACGTGGAGCTTGCTCACTCTACAGTCCTCCGAAGAGGAGGGGAGAGTGAGCCGCGGACAGGTCGACTGCGGGGGCACTGTCGGCCGCTGCCGCGGCGGCACGACGAGCCGAGGAGAGGAGGCCGTCACGTGGCCCTGAGAGTGGTGCGACTGGGCAGCCCGCGAACGCCGGGGGAGGGGCTGCGGCTGGGGACGGTGCGGCGCCCGCCGCGAGGCGTGCCCAGGTCGGAACACGCCGCGCGCGACTTCTACGACGTGTGGCTGCCAGACCTGGCGCCCTCGGAGCCTCTGGTGAAGCAGGCTCGGCAGGCCGCGGACGCGCCGGCCTGGCGGGCCTTCGAGCGGCGCTACCGCGCCGAGCTGAAGCGCCCGGAGGCCGCGCGCCTGCTGGACCTGCTGGCCGCGCTGTCGCAGCGCGCGGACCTGTCGGTGGGCTGCTACTGCGAGGACGAGGCCCGCTGCCACCGCTCGGTCCTCCGGGAGCAGCTGCGCGAGCACGGCGCGCGCCTGGCCTGAGCGCGCCGCCGGCGTTCAGTCCTTGACGCTGGCCTCCAGCTCGGCCCAGCGCGCGTAGAGGCGTTCCACCTGGGTTTGGGCCGCCTCGAGCGCGGCCAGGCGCTCCTGCAGCGCGCGCGGGTCGCTCTGCACGGCCGGGTCCACGGCCGCGGCCTGGGCCGCCTCGAGGGCCTGCTCGGCGGCCAGGATGCGCTCCTCCATCTCGTCCCACTCGCGCTGCTCGCGGTAGCCCAGCTTGCGCGGGCGTCCCTCGGCCCGCGGCGTCGCGGGCGGGGGAACCGAACGCGGCGCCCCGCGGGCCGCCAGCGCGGCCTGCTCGGCCGCCACCCTCTGGCCGATCTCCCACTGCGCATAGTCCGCGTAGGCCACCGCCCCGCCGCGCCCGTCGAGGGCCAGGATGCGGTTCGAGACCCGGTCGAGCAGGTAGCGGTCGTGGGTCACCAGCACCAGCGCCCCGCCGAACTCCAGCAGGCTCTCCTCCAGCACCTCGAGGGTCGGGATGTCGAGGTCGTTGGTGGGCTCGTCGAGCAGCAGCAGGTCGGCCGGCTCGAGCATCAGCCGCGCGATCAGCACGCGCGCCTGCTCGCCCCCCGAGAGGCGGCCGACGGGCTGGTCGAGCTGCTCGGAGCGGAACAGGAAGCGCTTGGCCCAGCCCGCCACGTGCACGCTGCGCCCCTGGTGCACCACCGCGTCGCCGTGCGGCGCCAGGGCCCGCCTGAGGCTCACGGCCGGGTCGAGGCCGGTGCGGTGCTGGTCGAACAGCACCACCTGCAGCCGCTCGGCCCGCTGCAGCGTCCCCGCGTCGGGCGGCTCCAGGCCGGCCAGCAGGCGCAGCAGCGTGCTCTTGCCGCTGCCGTTGCTGCCCAGCAGGCCCAGGCGCGTGCCGGGCGACAGCACCAGGTCGAGGCCGGAGACGAGCCTGCGCTCGCCGTACGACTTCGACAGCCCCTCGGCCACCAGCAGGCGCCGGGTGGGACGCTCGCTGGCGCTCCACTCGATCGCGACCGAGGACTGCTTCTCGCGCTGCTCGAGGCCGCGCAGCTCCTCCTGCAGGCGCTGGGCCTCGTCCACGCGGGCCTGGGCCTTGCGCGTGCGCGCGCGGGCCTTGCGCGACAGCCAGTCGAGCTCGTCGCGCACCCGTCCGCGCAGCGACTCGGCGTAGGCCGCCTGGCCGGCCAGCAGCTCGTCCTTGCGGCGCAGGTGCTCGCTGTAGCGCCCGCGCACGTCCAGCAGCCCCTCGGGGAAGGCGCGGTTGAGCTCGATCACGCGCCCGGCCACGGCCTCCAGGAAGTAGCGGTCGTGGCTGACCACCACGAAGGCCTCGGGCTCGCTGGGCAGCAGCGCCTCCAGCCACTCGATGCCCTCCACGTCGAGGTGGTTGGTGGGCTCGTCCAGCAGCAGCAGCTCGGGCTCGCGCACCAGCGCCTCGGCCACGGCCAGGCGCTTGCGCCAGCCGCCCGACAGCACTCGCACGGCCTGCGACCCGTCGGCGAAGCCGCAGCGGCCCAGCGCCACGGCCAGCCGCCCGTCGGCCTGGTGCTCCTCCAGCCGCTCCCCGGCCAGGGCTGCCCGCAGCACGCCGTCGACCGTGGCGTCCGCGGGGAAGACGGGGTCCTGGGCCACGTAACCCACCCGCAGCCCGCGCCGCGCCGAGCGCGTGCCGGCGTCGGGCGGCTCGAGCCCGGCCAGCAGGCGCATCAGCGTGGACTTGCCCGAGCCGTTGGGCCCCACCACGCCCACGTGGTCGCCCTCGTAGAGGCCGAAGGACAGGCCCTCGAACAGCGGCGCGGCGCCGAAGGCCTTGGTCAGGCCCTGGCAGGACAGCAGCAGCTCGGCCATCGCGTCGGGGTGTCGGGGCCGCGGAGGACCTAGCCGGCCTGGCCCAGCAGGTCGTGCAGGAAACGCAGCAGGTCGTTGTCGGTGATGATGCCGGCCAACTGGCCGTCGCGCAGGACGGGCAGCGAGCCGAACTTGGTGGTCTGCAGGGTGTGCACGGCGTCCACCAGCGGGGCACCCTCGTCGATCGTGATGGGCCGCGCCACCATGATGCGCGAGATGGCGGTCTGCTCCATCACGCGCTCGTACTCCTCGGCCGAGTCCGACAGGGTCGAGGGGCTGGCGCGCTTCAGGTCGCCCTCGGCGACGATGCCGACCAGCGCGCCGGCCAGCACGATCGGGATGCGCCGCACGCGGTGGCGCCGCATGGTCTGCACGGCCGTGGCCAGGCTGTCCTCGGGGCCCAGCGTGACCACGTGGCGGGTCATGAGCTGGCCGACCGTGACCTGGCGGAGCCAGGCCGGCGTCCCCTGCGGCAGGTTCAGGCCGCACTGCGGGCAGCGCGACTGCATGGCGTGGTCCTCCGTTGGAACGACGATGCTACTACGGGCCGGCCGCGTCCCGGCGCCGCCAGAGGGCCTGGCCCATCTTGACCAGGCCGCCGACCTCGGCCCCCGCCGCCGGCACGAGGGCCGGGTCGGCCGCCAGCAGCACGACGGTGGAGCCCAGGTTGAAGCGCCCCAGCTCGTCGCCGCGGGCCACCGGGACGGGCGCGGGCGGGCGCGTCTCGCCGCCCGGCTGGCCGGTGTTGGCGCGCAGGGGCGAGAAGGCCAGCGAGATGCGGCCCACGTTGGTGGCCCCCACCAGCACCACGGCCAGCGGCCCGAAGCGCTCGCTCTCGAGGTGCACCACCACGCGCTCGTTGACCGCGAACAGCGCCGCGACGTGGCGCACCGCCAGGGCGTTGACCGGGTAGAGCCGGCCGGGCAGGTAGCGCCAGCGCGTCACGCGCCCGTCGGCCGGGACGTGCACGCGGTGGTACATGGCCGGGCTGAGGTAGAGCGTGGCGTGCACGCCGGCGGAGTAGAGGGCCGCGTCCTCGGCCGAGCCCAGCAGCTCCGCCACGGAGTAGTCGCGCCCCTTGACCTGCTCCAGCCGCCCGCCGGGGGCGAGCGCCGCGCGTACGCTGAGGCGCGAGTCGCAGGGCGACAGCAAGGCCGCGGGGTCGGGGTCGAGCGGCCGGGCGCCGGAGCGCAGCGCGCGCACGAAGAAGTCGTTGAAGCAGGCGAAGGAGCCCAGCGGGTCGCGCACCTCGGAGAGGTCCACGCCGTAGCCGCGGACCCAGGCGTCGATCCACAGCCGCAGCAGCGGCCGCGGCAGGCGCGCGTCGGCCAGGAATGCCGCCGGCCGGCTGAGGGCCGGGGCCGAGATGGCGCGCAGGAACAGTCGGGCCGCGAAGGAACCACCGTTGCCGCTCACGGCCGCAGTCTAGCGCGGCGCCGGCGTTGACAGGCCACGAGCACGTCCCCATCATCTGCGGGCCCCGCCATGCGCCGCCTGCCCTCGCTGCTGGTCAACCTGGCCCTCTCCGCCGGCGTCGGCGCCGCCCTCCTGCTCTCGCTCGAGGGGCTGGCGCGCTGGCGCGAGCTCCGCCACCCCGGAACGCCGCCCGCGCGCGAGCTGATCCGTGGCTGGCAGCAGTGGGAGGGGGACTTCTACCACTTCGGGCGCCGCCCCCCGCACTGGCCGCTCGACGGCGCGGGCGTCAACGGCGACGGGCTCCGGGACGCCCAGCACACCCGCGAGGCCCCGCCGGGGACCGAGCGCGTGGCCTTCCTGGGCGACAGCGTCACGTACGGCCTCTACCTGGAGGCCCGCCAGGCCTACCCACAGGCGCTGCAGGCCGAGCTGGACCGGCGCGGCGAGCGGCTCGAGGCCTTCAACGTGGCGGCCCCCGGCTGGACCACGCGTCAGCAGCGCATCGCCTACGAGCGCCTCCTGCGACCGTACGGCGTGCGCCACGTGGTGCTGGCCGTGTGCCTCAACGACCTGCTCGAGCTGCGTCAGAACCTGGCCCCGCCGCCCGCCTGGATGGAGGCCCTGTACGGCCGCTCGGCGCTCTTCCGCCTCGTCGCGCGCGCCGCGGGGCGCGAGGCGGCGGGCGTCGAGGAGCTGGACCGCCGCCCGGACGGAGCCGTGGGGCGGGAGGCCCTGGCGGTCTTCGCCGAGGAGCTCGGGCGCCTGCGGGACGAGCTGGCCCGCGACGGGGCGGAGCTGTCCCTGCTGCTGCTGCCCTACGAGTACCAGGTGCGGGCCGGCGCCCCGGAGCCGCAGCTCCAGCCGCGTCTGCTCGCGCTGGCCGCCCGCCTGGCGTTGCCGGCCCAGGACCTGCTCCCCACCCTGCGCGCGCAGGGCCCGGCCGCGTTCGTCGACTACAACCACCTCTCGCCGGCCGGCCACCGGGCCGTGGCGGAGGCGTTGCTGGCGGGATCGTTGCTGCCGGAGCGGCGGCGCTACGCCCCGCTGGCGGCCGCGGGCGCCGCGCTCGACGACCCGGACGCGGAACGGCGG
>JBDIBD010000315.1:0-6172 GCA_039812725.1 Vicinamibacteria bacterium
AGCGCGAAGAGCCAGGGCTGGCCGGCCCACAGCGCCAGGAACTGCGCCCCGGCGCAGAAGGCGGCGCCCAGCGGCAGCACCAGGGCCGGGTCCACGGCCACGCGCGCCAGGCGCTGCAACGCCACTCCCGGGGCCACCACGGCCAGCGCCAGGAAGGCCAGGCCCGCGGCGAGGGCGATCACGGTCCAGGCTCCAGCCGCTCGTAGACGCGCAGCAGCGGGTTGACCTTGGCCAGGTTCGAGACCACCCGCGAGCCGGGCCGGTCGAGCGCGGCCGGGTCGAAGGGCAGCCAGGCCGGCGGCTGCCAGCGGTGCTCGAGCGCCAGCCGGTACGGGAGCTGGCCGCGCTCGAGCCGCTCCAGGAAGCCGCGCAGGGCGCTGCCGGTCTCGGCGCGCCGCGACCAGGCCGGGTTGACGATCACGAAGCGCGGCTGCGCGCGCTCCAGCTCCTCCACGTCGGGGCCCACGACGCGCAGCCCCTCGGCCCGCAGCCGCGGCATGTCCTGGGCCGGCGCCGCCTGGCCCACGTCGTCGCCCGGGCGCGCCCGCGCCACCAGCCAGGCCTCGACGTCCTGACGGCCGTCGTGGGTCATGTGCAGGTTCAGCGAGGCGGCGCGCGCCAGCCCGGTCCAGGAGCACAGCGCCAGGGCCACGACCGCGGCCGCCCGTGCGAGGCGCCCCCCGCCCAGCCCGGCCTGCAGCGCTCGCGCCGCGAAGAGCGCCCCGACCAGGGCCCACGGGAGCACGAAGCGATCGTAGCAGTACAGCACCACGGCCAGGAACGTGAGGTGGTAGGAGAGCGCGGGCACGAGCAGGCCCAGCAGCGGCCACTCCCGCGCGCGCCAGGCCGCGACCACGCCCGCGACGGCCAGCAGCGTGGCGGGCCAGCCCAGGCAGAAGGCCAGGCTGACCCCGGCGCTGGCCAGCAGCTCGAGCTGTCCCGCGAGCCCGGGGGCGAAGGTGCTGAAGGCCCGGCCCGAGGCCAGCATGGTCGCGACGTGGGCGCGGAAGCCGTCGAGGTTGAAGGCCAGGTTGTGCGCCAGCACGAAGACCGCCAGGCCGGTGGCCAGCGCCAGGGCGACCTCGCGCGTGAGCAGCGTCCGCCAGCGCGCGCCGGGCCAGCGCTGGGCGAGGATCGGCAGCGGCAGCAGCGCGAAGAGCCCGTAGGCCTGGTCCTTGGTCGTGACCGCCAGGGCCGCGAACAGCGCCAGCAGCGGCAGCGTGGCGCCCCGCCGCCCGGCCAGGGCGCGCACGTAGAAGAGGAGCGACCAGGCCCACCAGCAGAGGTACGGGACCTCCAGGTTGGCCAGCTTGGCGTAGTAGGCGAAGGGCAGGACCAGCCCGGCCAGGAGCGCCGCCAGCAGCCCGCCGATGCCACCCATCAGCTCGCGGCCGAGCACGTAGACCCCGGTCAGCAGGCCGGCCCAGAAAACCAGGGTGAGCCCGCGCCCGGCGCGCATCAGCCCTTCCTGCTGGGCGAGCGGCAGCGGTCCCTCCGTTGCCGGCCGCGTGGCGAGCTGCGGGGCGTAGGCCAGGGCCAGCGCGTAGTAGTGCAGCGGCGGGTAACGCTCGTGCCAGCCTGCCGAGAAGCGCTGCTGCAGCCCGGCCAGCACGTCCTGCGGCAGCAGCTCGTCCGGGGCCCAGCCGCGGCGCGAGGGCAGGCCCCAGCCCAGGCCCCAGGCGCACAGCGACACGCTCAGGGCCAGGAGCAGCGCGAAGGGGGCGTGCGCGCGGAGGCGGGCCGGCATCGCGCGCAGCGTAAGGGCCCGTCCGCGGGGGCGCAAGTTTGGAGCCTGGGAGGGCGCGGAGTAAGGTCAGACGATGCGCGCCCTCATGCTCGCCGCCGCCGTGGCGGCCGGACTCGCCACGCCCACCTCGCCGTCGCCCGCTCCCAGCCCCTCCGCCGCGGCACGCCCCAACATCGTCTTCATCGTGCTCGACGACCTCGACAGCGAGGCCCTGCGGGTCATGAGCCACACGCTGCGGCGGGTCGGCGACCAGGGCGCCACCTTCCGCCAGAGCTTCGTGTCGGTGCCGCTGTGCTGCCCGGCCCGCACCTCGATCCTGACCGGCCAGTACGCCCACAACCACGGCGTGCTGAGCAACGTCGGGGCGGCCGGCGGCTTCGAGCGCTTCCAGGCCCGCGGCGTCGAGAAGGCCTCGCTGCCCGTGTGGCTCAAGGCCGCCGGCTACCGTACCCAGCTG
This sequence comes from Vicinamibacteria bacterium, assembly GCA_039812725.1. Lineage (GTDB taxonomy): Bacteria > Acidobacteriota > Vicinamibacteria > Fen-336 > Fen-336 > JBDIBD01. Next base: position 2,205 of record JBDIBD010000315.1, read on the forward strand.
GCCGGCAAGTACATGAACCACTACCCGGCCGGCGCCAAGCCCGGCTACGTGCCGCCGGGCTGGGACGACTGGCGCGCCATCCTCGAGGACCGCGGGGCCGGCAACCTCGACTACTGGATGAACGAGAACGGCCGGCTCGTCCACCCGGCCGAGTACCAGACCGAGAAGCTGGCCGCGGTGGTGGAGGCCTTCGTGCGCGAGGGCGCGGGGAAGGCGCCCTTCTTCGTCTACCTCGCGCCGGGCGCGCCCCACATGCCGGCCGAGCCTTCGCCGAAGCACGCGGGCCTGTTCACGGGCGAGAAGGCCCCGCGCACGCCGGCCTTCGACGAGGAGGACGTCTCGGACAAGCCGGCCTGGCTGCGCCGGGCCGACCCGCTGAACGACGGCGACACGCGCCGCATCGACCGCTTCTACCGCCGCCGCCTGCAGACGCTGGTGGCGGCCGACGAGATGGTCGAGCGGGTCTTCCAGGCCCTCGAGCAGGCGGGGCAGCTCGAGCGCACCTGGGTCTTCTTCACCTCCGACAACGGCTTCCTGCAGGGCCAGCACCGCTTCCCGCAGGGCAAGAACGCCCCGTACGAGGAGTCCATCCGCGTGCCGCTGCTGGTGCGCGGCCCGGGCCTGCCGGGCGGGCGCGTGCTCGACCACCTGGTGAGCCACGTCGACTACGCCCCCACCTGGCTCGAGCTGGCCGGCGCGCCCGTCCCCGACTCGGTCGACGGGCGCTCGCTCGTGCCGCTGCTGGGCGCCGCGCCGCCGCCGGCGCCGGCCGAGTGGCGCCGGGACCTGCTGGTGGAGCACTGGGAGACGGGCGACCCCTTCACGATCCCCGACTTCTTCCTGCTGCGCGAGCCGCAGCAGGTCTACGTGGAGTACGCCACGGGCGAGGTCGAGTGGTACGACCTGCAGGCCGACCCCGACCAGTTGCAGAGCCGCCACGCCCAGTTGCCCGAGGCGGAGCGCCAGCGCTTGTCGGAACGCCTGAAGCTGCTGAAGAATTGCCGGGGAGCCGGTTGCCGCTAGGAGGAGTCATGAGCTTGCGCCCTGTCGTGCGGGTCCTGTCGGTCGTCACGCTCGCGTCGCTGCTCGGCGCCTGCGGCGCCTCGCTGCGCCCGCCCCAGCTCCAGGTGCAGAAGCTCGACCTGGGCAAGGCCACGCTGGCGGGTCTCAACGCCGAGGTCTTCTTCACCGTGCGCAACCCGAACGAGACGCCCCTGGCCGTCGACCACTTCGAGTACGACCTGTTCGTCAACGGCAACCGCCTCGGGCGCGGCGACGTGGACCAGCGCCTGGAGCTGCAGCCCTTCGAGTCGCAGCCGGTGGTCTCGCGCTTCCAGCTCTCGTGGCTGAGCCTGCCCGGCTCGGTCAAGTCGGTGCTCGACCGCGACCGGGCCGAGGCCGAGGTCAAGGGGACGTTCTACGTGCGCTCCGGCGGCGGCTACAAGAAGCTCGGCTTCGAGAGCCGCGGCCAGGTCGACCTGCGCCGGTAGGTGCCGGCCGGCCTCAGGGCGCGAGCGCGCCCGCCCCCGCGGCGGCGGCCCGCCAGCGTCGCGCGTCGCGCCACAGCTGCAGGTAGCCGAGCGTGGTGCGCGAGACGCTCATCTTGCTGCGGCCGGCCCGCTGGGCGGTGTCGAGCACCATCGGGACCTCCGAGAGGCTGGCCCCCAGGGCCGTGGCCTTGATCAGCATCTCGACCATGCACTCGAAGCCGGCCCGCTCGATCACAGCCGGCCCGTAGCGGGCCTGCAGCCGCAGCACCAGCCCGGCGCGGTGCAGCCGGAAGAACGAGCTCATGGTGAAGATGCCGCGCAGGCCCAGGGCCTCCTTGAGGAACACGTTGGCCACGTAGCTCACCAGCACGCGCAGCGTGACCGTGTTGCGGATGGCGCCGCCGTAGACGTACGGGCTGGCCAGCACCAGGTCGAGGCCCTCGGCGGCGCGCGTGAACATGCGCTCCACCAGCTCCAGCCGCGAGGTGTTGTCGCCCTCCACGGTCAGGACCCAGTCGTCCTCGCGCAGCCGCGGCGCCAGGTGGGCGAAGGCCGTGGCGAAGGCCGCCCCGGGGCCGCGGTTGCGCTCGTGTCGCAGCACGGCCAGGTCGAGGCCGTGGCGCGCGCCCAGCTCCGCCGCCAGGGTCGCCGTGGCGTCGCGGCTGCCGTCGTCGACCACCAGGAAGGCCGGCGGGCCCTGCGCCAGCCCGGCCGCGGCCAGGCCCGCGAAGGACTCGAACAGCCGGGGCAGGTTGGGCTCCTCCTGGTAGAGCGGCACCACGACGTGGAGCCGCCCGCCGGCGCTCACGCCCCGCCCGCCTCCGAGGCGCGCACCGCGTCGATGGTCAGGCGGATGGCCGCCTCCATGCCGAAGCGCGGCTCGTAGCCCAGCAGGCGCCGGGCCTTGGACAGGTCGGGGACGCGCCGCTGGATGTCGCGGTAGGCGCCGAAGACCTCGGCCATGGGCACGAAGCGCAGCTTGAGCTCGCGGCCGGTCGCGGCCAGGCGGTGGATCAGGCGGGCCGCCTCGAGCACGCTCAGCTCCTCGGTGTTGCCGAGGTTCAGGATCTGGCCCACCGCGGCCGGCGCGTCGAGGGCCCGCAGCGTGCCGTCCACCAGGTCGTCCACGTAGGCCATCGAGCGCGTCTGGCTGCCGTCGCCGTGGATGATCAGCTCCTCGTCGCGCAGCACCGCCCGGATGAAGATCGGGATGTGCCCGCCGCTCCAGGCGAAGGCCGAGCGCGGCGAGAAGCCGCCGAAGTAGCGCAGCACCACCACGGGCAGGCCGTAGTGCTGGTGGCAGGCGAAGACCAGCTGCTCGCCGTACAGCTTCGAGACGGCGTAGCTCCAGCGCCGGACCATGCTGGGGCCCAGCAGCAGGTCGCCGTCCTCGCGGAAGGGCAGGTCGTCGGACATGCCGTAGACGTCGGAGGTCGAGGCGAAGACCAGCTTGGCGCCCCACATGCGGGCCGCCTCGAGCACCTTCTCGGTGCCGCCGGCGTTGACGCGCAGGGTGGCCAGGCTCGACTGGGCCTCGCCGACCTTCTTGACCGCGGCCAGGTGCACGATGGCCTGGGCGTCGCGGGCCAGGATCTTGAGCGCGTCCCCGTCGAGGATGTCCACGCGGTGGAAGCGGAAGGCCGGGTGGCCCAGGTTGTGGGCCACGTTCTCGAGGCGGCCGTAGGACAGGTCGTCGACGCCCACCACGGCGTCGCCGCGCGCCAGCAGCGCGTCGACCAGGTGGGAGCCGATCATGCCGGCCGCGCCCGTCACCAGGACCGTGAGCATGCGCGCCCATTCTACGGGACGGCGGGGCGGGCGCCAGGCCGATCTGCGACAATCCGGCATGCGCATCGTGTCGGTGCTGGGGGCCCGGCCCCAGTTCATCAAGGCCGCGCCGGTGGCCGCCGCCCTGCGGCGGGCGGGCCACCAGGACGCCTGGGTGCACACGGGCCAGCACTACGACGCCGGCCTCTCCGGCGTCTTCTTCGAGGAGCTCGGCCTGCCGGCCCCGGCGGTCAACCTGGGCGTCGGCTCGGGCAGCCACGGGGTCCAGACCGGCCGCATGCTGTCGGCCCTCGACGCCGTGCTGGAGCGCGAGCGGCCGGACTGGGTGGTGGTGTACGGCGACACCAACTCGACCCTGGCCGGGGCCCTGGGCGCGGTCAAGCTGGGCCTGCGCGTGGCCCACGTCGAGGCCGGCCTGCGCTCCTTCGACCGCGCCATGCCGGAGGAGGTCAACCGCGTGGTGGCCGACCACTGCGCGGACCTGCTGCTCTGCCCGACCCGCCAGGCCGGCCTCAACCTCGAGCGCGAGGGGCTCGGCGCCCGCGCGCGGCTGGTGGGCGACACCATGGCCGACGCGCTGCGCCTGCACCTCGGGCGCGCGCCGGAGCCGCCGGCCACGCCCGGGCGCTGCGGCCTGCCTCCCGGCCAGGACTACCTGCTGGGCACGGTGCACCGCGCCGGCAACGCCGC
>JBDIBD010000316.1:0-6132 GCA_039812725.1 Vicinamibacteria bacterium
GGCTGGCGGAGGACCTGGCTGCCCTGCTGCGCCCGGCCGCAGGCGGGGGCACCGCGCGCGGCTAGGCTAGGCGGGCTGGCCCGCCACCACCACGCGGTTGCGGCCGGCGCGCTTGGCCGCGTACAGCGCGGCGTCGGCGCGCAGCATCAGCGTCTGGCTGTCGCTGCCGTCGCGCGGGGCCACGGCCACGCCGGCCGAGATCGTCAGGCGGTCGTCCGAGGCCGGCAGCCGCAGCGACAGGGACTCGACGGTGCGGCGCAGGCGCTCGACCACCGGCTCGGCCTCGCCGCCCTCGACCTGCAGCAGCAGGGCGGCGAACTCGTCGCCGCCGATGCGGGCCACGAAGTCCGTCTCGCGCACCCAGTCGCGCATGGCCGTGGCCACCGCCACCAGGGCCCGGTCGCCGGCGGCGTGGCCGTGGCGGTCGTTGAGGGGCTTGAGCCCGTCCAGGTCGAGGGCCACCACCGCCAGGCTGCCGCCGTAGCGGCGCACGCGCCGCAGGTGCTCGTCGAGCTCGCGCACGAAGTGGCGCCGGTTGAACAGGCCGGTCAGGGGGTCGGTGATGGCCAGCCGGCGGGTCTCCTCCTGGAGCTGGGCGGCGCGCAGGACCGTGGCGGCCTGCTGGGCGACGACCGCGAGCGTGCGCACGTGCTCGGGGCCGTAGGCGGCGCGCTCGGCCGACTCGGCGTTCAGCACGCCGATCACGCGCCCCTCCACCAGCAGCGGCAGGGCCACCTCGCTCACCGCCCCGGGCACGCCCGGGATGTAGTCGGGGTGCTCGGCCACGTCGTCGACCCGCTGCACGTCGCCGGTCTGGGCGCAGCGCCCGGTGACGCCCTCGCCCAGGCCGATCACGAGCTCGCCGGCCCGGGGCCCGTAGCCCCGCGCGGCCCGCAGCCGCAGCGGCCCCTCGGGCCCCTCGAGCAGCAGGATGGCGGCCTGCCCGGCCGGCAGCAGCCCCTGGGCCACCTCGAGCATCCCGGCCAGCACGCTGTCGAGGTCGCGCTGCTCCGCCGCCAGCTGGCTGATGCGGTGAAGCGCGTCCAGCTCGCGCAGGCGCTGGTCCATGCGCTCGCGCGAGCGCGAGGCCTCCAGGGCCAGGGCCGCCTGGGTGCCGAGGATGGTCAGCAGGCGCTCGTGCTCCTCCGTGAAGGCGTGCGGCCGGGTCGACTCGACGCTCAGCACCCCGGCCAGCTCGCTGCGCACCAGCAGCGGCACCACCAGGCAGGAGCGCGCCCCCGGCAGCCCGGGGACGTGGCGCTGGTCGCCGGCCAGGTCGTCCACCCGGATGGGCCGGCGCTCGAGGCCCGCCCGCCCCTCCAGCCCCTCGTTGAGGCGCAGCCGGCGCCCGAGCACCTCCCCGCCGGGGCCGCGCACCCGCCGCACGCGCAGGGCGCCGCCCTCGGGCAGCAGCAGCGCGCAGTGCTCGAAGCCCACCAGCTCCTCGGCGCGCAGCAGGATCTCGTCGAGCAGCGCCTCGAGGTCGCGCGACAGGCCCAGGGCCCGGGTGGCCTCGTACAGCGCGGCGAGCGCCTGCAGGGTGTCCATGGCGAAACCGCCCCAGTCTACCTCCGGGGCCGGCCCGGCCGCGGGCGGCCGCGGCGAGCGGATAGACTCTGGGCGTGACCACGCGCCTCGACCTCCTGCTCGTCCGGGCCCACCCGGGCCTGTCGCGCCGGCAGGCGCGCGCCGCCATCGAGAAGGGCCAGGTCTCCGTGGACGGCCGGGCCTGCTTCGAGCCCGGGCAGCCCTGCCCCGAGGGGGCGCGGGTGGAGTGGGACCCGAACCGCAAGGCCGTGCGGCGCGCGCGCCTCGACCTGCCGCGGCTCTACGAGGACGAGTCGGTGCTGGTGATCGACAAGCCCGCCGGCCTGCTGTCCGTTCCCAGCGGGCCCGGGCTGACCCACGAGGACACGGCCCTCGCCCGCGTGCGCGAGTACGCCGGGCACCTGCACCCGCGCCAGCCTTACGCGGGCGCCGTGCACCGCCTCGACCGGGGCACCTCGGGCGCGCTGGCCTTCGCCCTCGACGCACACGCCCACGCCGCGCTGCGCGAGCTGTTCCGGGCCCACCGCATCGAGCGGCGCTACCTGGCGCTGGTGGAGGGCCGGCCCCCGGCTGCCGAGGGGCTGGTCGACGCCCCCATCCACGAGGACTACGTCTCGGGGCGGCGGCGCCTGGCGCGCCCGGGCGAGCCGGCGCGCGAGGCCCGCAGCCGCTGGCGCGTGGTGGAGGCCTTCGCGGGCGCGGCCCTGCTGGAGGTCGAGCTGGAGACCGGCCGGCAGCACCAGATCCGCCTGCACCTCTCCCACCTGGGGCTGCCGATCCTGGGCGAGCCGGTCTACCGCCCGGCCGAGCTGCCGCGGCGGCTGCGGCTGAACGCGCCCCGGCCGATGCTGCACGCGCGCCTGCTGGCCTTCGTCCAGCCGCTGAGCGGCGCGCGGGTGCGGGCCGAGAGCCCGCTGCCGGAGGACTTCGAGCGCCTGCTGGCGCGCCTGCGCCGGCTGCGCTGAACGGCTAACATCCTCCCAGAAGGAGGCCCCATGCGCCGCGCCCCGCTCTGCCTCGCCCTGCTCCTGCTCGCCCCGCCGCTGCCGGCCCAGGAGCGCAAGCCCCTCACCGTGGAGGACCTCTGGGCGGTCCAGCGCGTGGGCCAGCCGGTGCTCTCCCCCGACGGGGCGCTCGCGGCCGTGACCGTCACGCGCTACGACATGGAGGAGAACCGCGGCAACGGCGACCTGTGGCTGGTGCCGGTGGCCGGCGGCGCCCCGCGCCGCCTGACCACCCACAAGGCCAGCGACGGCTCGCCGGCCTGGAGCCCCGACGGGACGCGCCTGGCCTTCGTCTCGAAGCGCGACGACGACAAGGCCGGCCAGCTCTACGTGATCCCGGTGGCGGGCGGCGAGGCCGAGCGGCTGACCGACCTGCCGCTGGGGGTCTCCGACCCACGCTGGCTGCCCGACGGCAAGCGCATCGCCGTGGTGTCCCACGTGGTGGCGGGCAGCGAGTCGCCCGAGGAGACGAAGAAGGCGCTGGAGGCCCGCGAGAAGTCCAAGGTCAAGGCGCGCGTCACCGAGGACCGGCTGTTCCGCTACTGGGACCGCTGGCTGACCGACGGCGAGTACCCGCACCTGTTCCTGGTGGACGTGGAGTCGCGCCAGGCGACCGACCTGCTGCCCGGCTCGAAGCTGCTCTTCGGCCTGCAGGACGGCGGCGGGGACTACGACGTCTCCCCCGACGGGAAGTCGATCGTGTTCGCGGCCAACTCCACCGAGCCGCCCTACGCCACGCTGAACTCCGACCTGTTCCTCGTGCCCACCGCCGGCGGGCCGCCGCGCAACCTGACCGCGGACAACCTGGCCGGCGACTCGGGCCCCGTCTTCAGCCCTGACGGCCGCAGCCTGGCCTTCCTGCGCGAGCTGAAGGCCGACGACTGGCCCGACTACTCGCGGCTGGCCGTGATGGACGTGGAGAGCGGCCGCGTGCGCCTGCTGACCGACGGCTGGGACAACTCGGCGGCGGCCCCGGCCTGGACGGCCGGCGGGCAGACGCTGGTCTTCGGCGCCGAGGTGCGCGCGCGCACCAACGTCTACGCCATCCCCGCGTCCGGCGGCGCGCCGCGCCTGGTGCAGCGGGGCGGCACGCTGGGCGCCCCCCAGGTGGCCCCCGACGGCACGCTGGTCTTCACGCACCAGACCCTGAGCCGGCCGGCCGAGCTGGCCGCCGCGCGCCTCGACGGCGGCGGCTTGCGCTTCCTGACCGCCTTCAACGACGCGCTGGTGGCGCGCTGGGCCCTGGGCGAGGTGCGCGAGCAGACCTTTGCGGGCGCGGCCGGCGACGAGGTGCAGATGTACGTGGTGCTGCCGCCGGGCTACCAGGCCGGGCGCCGCTACCCGCTGGTGCAGGTGATCCACGGCGGCCCCGTGGGGACTTCCGCCGACTCCTTCCACCCGCGCTGGAACGCCCAGCTCTTCGCGGCCCCGGGCTACGTGGTGGCCATGGTCAACTTCCACGGCTCGTCGAGCTTCGGCCAGCCCTTCGTGGAGTCGATCCTGGGCGCCCACCCCGACAAGCCCTTCACGGACGTCATGAAGGCCACCGACCACCTGATCGCGCAGGGCCTGGCCGACCCCCAGCGGCTGGCGGCCGCGGGCGGCTCCTACGGCGGCTTCCTGGTCAACTGGATCGCCGGCCACACCCCGCGCTTCAAGGCCCTGGTGTCGCACGCCGGGGTCTACGACCTGCTGGGACAGTGGGCCTCGGACGGCACCTGGGGCCGCCAGCACTCCTACGGCGGCTTCCCCTTCACCAACCTGGCCAACGTCGAGCGCTGGAGCCCCAACCGCTACTCGGCCGGCTTCACCACGCCGATGCTCGTGCTGCACGGCGAGCGCGACTACCGCGTGCCGGTCACGCAGGGCCTGGAGCTCTACGGGGTGCTGAAGGCGAAGGGGGTGCCGGCCCGGTTGGTCTACTACCCCGACGAGAACCACTGGGTGCTGAAGCCGCAGAACTCCCGCCACTGGTACGGCGAGGTGCTGGGCTGGCTGCAGCGCTGGCTGGGGGACCCGGCCGGCTCGCCCCGCGAGTGACCGGGCCGGCCGGCCTCAGCTCAGGTCGGCCAGCAGCTCGGCCAGCTCGGCCCGCTCGACCGGAAAGTGCAGCCCGGCCTGGAACGACAGCCCCTCGAGCCGCGACCAGACCACCTCGGCCGGCACCTCCACCTGGCGCGGCGTGATCCCGAGGCCGGCCGGGGCGGTGAAGCGCACGGCCAGCCCGCCGCCGCGGGTCAGCTCCTGCCCCACCCGCAGGCGGCAGCCGCGCGGCGAGACGTCCATGGCCGTGGCCGGGTGCCAGACGCCGTCGGCGGGACGATAGGCCGCCTGAAGGTGACAGGCCCGGCGGGCGGTCAGGCGTCGGTTCGCGCGGCGCGGAGCCGCAGTGTCGCTCGGGCCCATCTGGCCTCGTTTCAGGTTCGGGAATGAGGGAGCGTTCAGTATAGGCCCCGGCCTGGCCAGCCGGCAAGGCCCGCCCGCGCGCGCCGCCGGCGACTGTGCTAATGTCGCGCGGCTGTGGGCTCCCCCCGACGGACCGCCTGGTTGCTGCTGGCCGTCGCGGCCTCCGCCTGCGGAGGGGGTGGCGGCAACCCCGTGGCCCCGCCGACCCCCGGAGACGTCCACTCGGTCGAGGTGCTGGTCTTCTACGACGAGAACGGCAACGGCCAGCTCGACGGGGCCGAGGCCGCGCGCGTCCCCGGGGTCACGGTGAGCCTGGGCGGCCGCACCGCCCGCAGCGCCGTGCTCACCGGCGAGGCGACGCTGGCAGGGGTGCCGGCGGGGACACAGGAGCTGACGGTGAGGAGCGAGACCCTGCCGCCCTTCTACCGCTCTCCGGGACCGATCAGCGTGAGCGTGCCGGCCCGCTCGACGGTGACCGTGCCGCTGCTCCTGTCGATCGGCGCCAACGTCCCCAACCGCTACATGGCCTTCGGGGACAGCATCACGGTCGGCGACGGGTCGAGCGACGGGCAGGGCTACCGGCTGGCGCTCGAGGACCAGCTGCGCCAGCATTTCGGCACGGGCCAGGTGGCCGACGAGGGCATCGACGGCACGCGCACGGACCAGGGTGCCGCGCGCCTCGGGGCCGCGCTGTCGCGGCAGCGGCCAGCCTACACGCTGATCCACTACGGCACCAACGACTGGAACAAGTGCGCCAACATCGACGCCTGCCCGCCCGTCACGGCCGCCAACCTGCGCAACATGGTCCAGCAGGTCAAGGCCGCCGGCGGGCTGCCGGTGCTGGCCACGATCATCCCGGTCAACGTCGGCTACGACGAGCGCGTGCCGCCGCAGCGCAACGAGTACGTGGCGGCCCAGGACCGGCTGATCCGCGACGTGGCCGCCCAGGAGGGGGCCGCGCTGGCGGACCTGGAAGCGGCCTTCTACCGGGCCGGCGGCAGCGACCTGTCGCAGCTCTTCTCCGACCACGTGCACCCCAACGACCGGGGCTACCAGGTCATGGCCAGCGAGTTCTTCAAGGCCATCAGCGGCCCGGTGGGCGGCAGCTCGGCCGCGGCCGCGCTCGAGCCGTCCGGCCCGGCGCTCCTGCCGTGGGCCGGGCCCGAGCCGCGGT
>JBDIBD010000317.1:0-6108 GCA_039812725.1 Vicinamibacteria bacterium
GGCCGAGGCCCACCAGGCGGCCGAGCAGGCCTGCCGCCTGGTGGCCCTGCCGCCCCACCGCGGCCAGGCGGCGCCCGCCCACCTGGCGCTGCTGCTGTGCCTGCGCGACCTGCGGCGCTACCGGGCGGCCCTGGCGGCCGCCGAGCGCGGCCTGGCGCTGACCCCCGACGCCGTGCTGGCCGAGTGGGCCGACACGCTGCAGGAGGAGTGGGCGCTGGCGGAGAGGGAGCGCTGCTAGGCGGCGGGGCTCAGTCCTTGCCGGCGGGGGTCGGGGCGGCCTTGCCGCGCAGGCCCTCGCGCTCGTGCTGGTAGTAGTAGTAGTAGTAGCCCTTCGACTTCACGTCCACCACGTTCAGCACCACGCCCAGGAAGTTGGGCGTGATCCGCCGCAGCGCCACGATGCTGCGCTTGACCAGCCGCTTGTCGACCTTGTTGTGCTGCACCACCACCACCACGGCGTCGGCGTGGCGGGCCAGCAGCAGCGCGTCGGTGACCGAGGCCATGGGCGGCGAGTCGAGCAGCACCCAGTCGAAGCGCTGGCGCAGCTGGTCGAGCAGCGCCGCCAGGTTCTTGCGGGCCAACAGCGCCGGCGGGTTGGGCGGCAGCGGCCCGGCGGTGATGACCGACAGGTTGGGGAGCGAGGTCTGCCGGGTGACGGCCTCGACCTCCTGGTGGCGCACGAAGACGTCGGTCAGGCCCGGCTCGCGCGCCACCCCCAGGCGCGAGTGCAGCTGGGCCCGGCGCAGGTCGAAGTCGAGCGCCACCACGCGCTCGCCCGAGGAGGCCAGCAGGCGCGCCAGGTTCACGAGCGTGGTGGTCTTGCCCTCCTGGGGGGCCGTGCCGGTCACCAGCACCACCTGGCCCAGCTCGTCCTTGCGGGCGAACAGCAGCGCCGTGCGCAGGTTCTGGTAGGCCTCGGTGACCAGGTGCTGGCCGGCGGACTCGTGGCGCGGCACGGCCGCCAGCAGGTCGGCGTGCAGGTAGCGCTCGACCTCGTCGGGGTCCTTGAGGGTGTTGTCGAGGTACTCGCGCCCGGCCAGCAGGCCGATGCCGCCCAGCAGGCCCAGGGCCAGGCCCAGCAGCGCGATGCGGCGCTTGTTGGGGCGCACCGGGTCCTCGGGCGGCGCGGCCCGCTCCACCAGCGAGACGTTGTTGCTGCGGATCGAGGCCGCGATGTCGGTCTCGTTGAGCTTCTGCAGCAGCACCTCGTAGAGGCTCTTGGCCGAGTCGGCCTCCTTCTTGAGCGCCTCCAGCTCCGAGGCTTTCTGGCTCTGGGTGGCGGCCTGGGACTTCTGCTCGTCGATGGCGGCCCGCAGCTCCTCGGCCCGCTTGCGCAGCTGGGCCTGCTCGGCCCGCAGGGCCTGCTCGATCTGGGCCGTGCGCGCGTCGCGCGACTTGGTGACCTGGGCCAGCTGGACCAGCACCTTCTGCACCTCGGGGTGGGCCTCCTTGTACTTCTCGCGCAGCCGCGTCAGCTCCAGGCTCAGGCTGGCCATCTGGCCGTTGAGGGACGCCACCTGCTCGTCGGCGGCCACCTGCGGGACCGTGTCGACGCTCTGCCCCTTGCGGCGCATCTCCGCCAGCTGCTTGACGGCGGCCTCCAGCTCGATCAGCCGGGCCTGGGCCGCCACGAAGTCCTCGTTGAGCTTGGTGATCGAGCTGGTCACGGCCGAGACCGAGCCCTCCGGCACGAACAGGTCCTGGCTCTGGTAGCTCTTGAGCAGGCGCGCCTGGGCGTCGCGCATGTTCTGCTGGGTGGCCTGCAGGCGCTCCTGCAGCCACTCGTAGGCGCGCTTGGCGGCCTCGATGCGGGTCGAGAGGGCCTGCTCGATGTAGACCTCTGCCACGGCGTTGGCCCAGGCCGCCGCCACCTTCGGGTCGCGGTGGGTCACCTGCACCAGCGCCAGGCGGCTCTCGGGGATGGGCTCGATGCTCACGTGGGCGATCAGCGCGGCCGGCTTGTCGGGCCCCTCGGGCAGGGCCTGCCCGCGGCCCTCGAGGGCCTTGACGGCCCGCTCGCCCACCGCCCGCGAGCGCAGGATCTTGAACTGGGTGTTGTAGAAGTCGGCGTGCTGCCAGTAGGCCCCGCCGCCCACCAGGGCGTCGGTCACGCTCATGAAGAGCGGCGTGGGGGGCTCGATCTGCAGCATGGCCGAGGCCCGGTACTCGGGCGTCTGCAGGAAGCCGGCCAGCAGGCCCAGGGCCGCGCCGGTCAGCGCGGCCGCCGCCACCAGGGCGCGCCCGCGCCACAGCAGGTCGGCGTAGTAGCGCAGGTCGAGGCCCTGCTCGAGCAGCCCGCCGGACGGCCCGGGTGCGGAAGTGGCCACCCCGAGAGTCTACTAGAACAGGCGCTTGGGGACGGTCACCACGTCGTTGGCCTGGAGCGGCGGGTCGGGGCTCTTGCCCTGGCGCACGGACTTGAGGCTGACCGCCAGGATCGTGACCTTGCCGCTCCCGGCCTCGACGCGGCGCAGCTTCACGTCGCTCGACCCGAAGCGCGTCAGGCCGCCCGCGGTCGAGATGGCCCCGCTGACGGTCAGGTCGTTCTCGAGCGCGTAGCGGCCGGGGCGCTGCACCTCGCCCTCGACCGTCACGTAGAACTTGGGCAGGGCCGTGACGATGTCGCCGTGCCGCAGGGGCTGCTCCAGGTTGACCTGGTCCTGCTGGGTGGGGGTGGCGCCCGAGAGGCGCACGCGCAGCACCCGCTCGCCCGACTCGAACGAGCCGTCGGCGCGCGAGATGGTGACCTCGCCCGAGGCCCGCGGCGTGAAGCCGCCGGCCTCGAGCAGCACGTCGATCAGGCGCGTGCGGCCGCGCAGCGGCTTGCGGCCCGGCGCGTTGACCTCGCCCAGCACGCTCACGAAGCGGCTCTGGTAGTCGCGCACCTTGACCTCGACCTGCGGGTTGACGAGGTAGTCGCGCGCCAGCAGGGCGGTCAGCTTGCGCTTGATCTCGGGGACGGTCAGCTCGGCCACCGGCACGTCGCCCAGCAGCGGCAGGGTCACGGCCCCGCTGGGCTGCACCGTGGCCAGGCGCGAGAGGTCCTCGTTGCCGAAGACCGAGATGTCGAGGGTGTCGCCCGCGCCCACGCGGTACTCGTCGGCCGGCGTGGCCGGGGCGGGCGTGGCCGCCGGCGAGGGCGAGGGCACCGGCTGGGCGGGCGGGCCGGCCAGGCAGGGCCCGGCCAGCCACAGCAGCAGGCACGCCTGCCACCGACGTCGACCCTTGTGGTGTGCCTGCCTCATGACTCAGCGCCCCCCCGATCCGCCGAACCAGCCCACCCCGACCTGTGCGATCAACGAGTACGTGTCCGTGTCGAACTCGTTCAGGTTCGAGTCGCGGTGGTCCTTCCGGTAGTCGACCCGCAGGTAGGCCCACCGGCTGAGGGGACGCCCCAGGCCCACCGTCCAGCCCCACAGTCTATCGTGTCTCGGCTCGCCCAGGGCGGCCTCGACCACGTCGTACTGGTTCCACTGCCAGGCCAGCCCGCCGCGCAGGGAGACGTCGAACGGCCCCGGGCTGGTCAGCAGGGCCTCGAGCGCGTTCGAGACGTAGTAGCCGTTGCTCTCGAAGGACGAGAGCGTGGTGTAGCGCGCGCCACCCAGGCTCAGGAAGGTGGACTGGCGCAGCTCGCGCCGCAGGCGCGCGCCTGCCACGAAGCCCTGGTAGAGCTGCCCGCCGGGCCCGGCCAGGGGCTGCTCGCGGCGCTCGTAGCCGGCGCTCAGCTCGCCGTCGAACGAGGCCATCCGCCCGTCCAGCCGCAGCCGGAAGAGGTCGGCGTTCGAGACCGCCTCGGGGCGCTCGGGCAGCACCGAGGCGGCCGGCACCTCCTCGCGCGTGTAGCCCAGGCCGGCGCGCACGTCGGGGGTCAGGTCGTAGCCCAGCTCGGCCGTCCACTGGCGGTCGTCGAAGCTGAAGAAGGTGCTCTGCTCCTGGAAGTCGACCTGGTTGACCTGGCCCGAGAGGTCGAGGTCGAAGCGGCCGCCGGTCTCGAAGCGCAGGCCGGCCCCGTAGCGCCAGCGGTTGAAGCGCCCCAGGTCGTAGTAGTACTCGTAGCCCGGGTCCACCTCGCGGGTCTCGAGCGTGCCGATGGCGTAGTGCACGTCGGCCCGCAGGGTGAAGGGCGCTCCGATGGGCAGCTCCAGGCCCGCGTCGAAGAGGTGCGAGGTGCGGTTGACCTGCTCGTAGCGCGAGTCGAAGCGGAAGACCGGCTGGTAGCTGGCCTTGAGGCGCAGGCTCCCGACGCTGCCCGACAGGAGCAGGTCCAGCTTGGGCTCGATCTGCCAGTACTTGTCGGCCGTGGGGGTGCGATCCTCGACCGTGGACTCGCCCTCGACGTAGCTGCCCAGCACTGCCGGCCGGAAGCTCAGGGGGCCGAAGCCCAGCCGGCCGTCGCCGGTCTTCTCGCCCTCCTCGGGGCCGGGCGGGGCCTCGGCCTCCCCCGGCTCGGCGAACAGGCCGCTCGGGAACAGCCCCCGGTAGAGGTCCGGGAAGCCGGCCGCCTGCTCGGGCGCGCGCTGGCCGAAGACCAGCAGCAGCTGGCCCGCGTCGCGGCGCAGCTCGAAGGGCAGCTCGGGGCGCGCCAGCAGCCGCAGCTCGACCCGGTCCTGGGCCTGCTCCACCCGCAGGTCCTCGATGGGTGGCTGGGGCTCGGGCAGGCGTTCCGGCGGGGCCACGCCCGGCAGGCTCACCACCAGCTCGCCGCCCTCGCGCCTCACCACCACGCCGCGCAGCTCGCTCGGGCCCGACAGGCGCAGGGCCGGGCGACCGTCGACGGTCTCGAAGGCCAGCTGCAGGCCGGCCGCCGGCTCGGCGGCCGTCGGCGCGGGGGCCTGGGCGAGGCCCAGCAGGAGCGCCAGGGCGGCGATCAACGCTGCACCCGGCGGCGCTCGAAGAAGAGCAGGATCAGGAACAGCGCCACGAAGCCCAGCGACTGGGCCAGGATCATGACGCTCTGGGACAGGCTGGCGTGCGGCAGCAGGGCGGCGCCCAGGCCCAGGCACAGCGTGGCCAGCCAGATGAACAGCACCGCCGCGCGCGGCGAGAAGCCCAGCGAGACCAGGCGGTGGGAGAGGTGCCGGGTGTCGCCGACGTAGATCGGACGGTGCTCGCGCAGCCGGATCACCACCACCGTGGCGGTGTCGACGATCGGCACCGCCAGCACCAGCACCGGCATGAGCACCGGGAACAGCGAGCTGGAGGCCGGCGACACGTAGCGCTCGAGCAGCGTGAAAGAGGCCATGCAGAAGCCGATCCAGAGACTGCCACAGTCCCCCAGGAAGGTCGAGGCGGGCGGGAAGTTGAACAGCAGGAAGCCCAGCAGGCTGCCCATGAAGGCCGCCAGCAGCAGGGCGATGAAGAACTCCCCCAGCAGGGCCGCGTTGAGCAGCAGCACCCCCGAGGCCACGAAGGCCACGCCGGCCGAGAGCCCGTCCATGTTGTCGAGCAGGTTGAAGGCGTTGGTGATGCCCACCAGCCACAGCACCGTCAGGGCCTGGTTGAGCAGCTCGGTCGGCAGCACGGTGGTCTGCACCCCGGCCAGGATCAGCACCAGCGCCGCCAGCACCTGCCCGGCGGCCTTGAGCGCGGTCGGGAAGCGGGCCTGCAGGAAGTCGTCCAGCAGTCCCACCAAGAAGATCAGGGCGGCGCCGGCCAGCACGGCCAGCAGCTGGCGCTCGACGCGGTGGGCCTCGGCCAGCAGCCCCAGGGCGGCCGGGAACGAGCTGGCCAGGGCCCCGCCCCGCAGCGCGGGCAGGGCCAGGTAGCCCAGCAGGACCAGCGGGACGAACGAGCCGAAGAGCGCCACGCCCCCCAGGCGCGGCGTGGGCTGCTGGTGCACCTTGCGCTCGCCCGGGGCGTCGAGCACGCCGAAGCGCCGCGCCAGCGCCTTGGCCACCGGCACCAGGGCCGCGCAGGCCACGAAGGCCGCCCCGAAGACGAGCGCCGCGAAGCGCGCCTGGTCGCCGCTCACGCCGCCCTCCCGGGCGCGGCCAGCAGGCCCCTGTAGAGGCGGTCGAGGTCGTCGAGCAGGCGCGCCAGGCCGTGCTGTCGCAGCACGTGCGCGCGCCCCGCCCGGGCCCGCGCGCGGGCCTCGTCGGGGCGCTCGAG
>JBDIBD010000318.1:0-6093 GCA_039812725.1 Vicinamibacteria bacterium
GCCTGCGCCTGGCCGACGCCCCCGCCAGCAGCCTGCACGGCGGCACGCTGGCCCCGCGCGTCGAGCGCCTGCTCGGGCTGCGGCCCCGGCAGGAGGGCGGCGCGGGCGCGGCCTGGGTGCTGGCGGCCGTCCTGGCCACCCTGCTCCTGCCGCTGGCCGTGCCCGGCTCTTCCGAGTTGATCCACGCGCTCCTCGAGCGCCTGGTCCAGCTCGCCGCCTGAGGCGGCTACTAGCGCTGGTAGTACGACCGGCCCTCCCCTAGACTCCGCGCGCGCAACGATCTTCCAGGGGGCAGGCATGCGACTCGCGCGGCTTTCGTCGTTGGTCTTCATCGCTCTCGGCGGCTCGCTCTGGGCCGCCACTCTCGACGTCACGGTCAAGGACGCCACCGGCGCGATGGTGACCGGAGCGCGCGTGGCGCTGCTCGACGGGCAGCGCGGCACCGTGGCCTCCGGCCGGAGCGACGGCACAGGCCGGGCCCGGCTCGAGGCCCGGCCGGGCGCGTACCTCCTGCAGGTCGAGTCGGCCGGCTTCGAGGCCGGCGCCGCGGCCGTGCAGCTGGGCGCGGAGGCGGCCAGCGCCACGGTCACGCTGGCGCCCCGGGGCGTGCACGAGGAGGTCACCATCACCGCCAGCCCGGGCCTCGTGCAGGGCGTGGACGCCACCCCCCAGCAGGTCAACGTGATCGGCGTGGACGAGGTCCAGCTGCGGGCCAAGTCCGTGCTGGCCCAGGTGGCCGAGGGCGAGGTGGGCCTGCACCTGCAGCGCACCAGCCCGACCATCTCGGGCATCTTCGTGCGCGGCCTGACGGGCAACAAGGTCAGCGTGTTCGTGGACGGCGTGCGCTTCTCGACCGCGGCCATGCGCGGCGGCATCAACACCTTCTTCAACCTCAACGACGCCGACACGCTCTCCGGGGTCGAGGTGCTGCGGGGCCCCTCGAGCGCCCAGTACGGCAGCGACGCCCTGGGCGGCAGCGTGCAGCTGCTCTCGCGCACGCCGGCGCTGACGGCCGGCGGGCGCGACTTCTCGGGCTTCTTCAGCCTCTCCGGGGGCAGCGCCGACATGAGCGCCGGCTCGACGCTGGGGGGCACCTGGTCGGGGCCCCACGCGGCCGTGCAGGCCACCCTCTCGGGGCTGCGGGCCAGCACTCTTCGCCCCGGGGAAGGGCTCGACTCGCACAACGCCGTGACGCGCTTCTTCGGCCAGCCCTCGTCGATCGCCATCGGCGAGCGGCTGCCGGACACGGCCTTCACCCAGTACGGCGGCAACCTCAAGGGCACCTGGGCCCCCTCGGCCGACTTCCAGCTGATCGCCAGCTACACGCGCAGCCAGCAGGACCACGGCAAGCGCTACGACCAGCTGCTGGGCGGCGACGGCAACCTGGTGGCCGAGCTCAGCAACCTCAAGCTCGACTTCGGCTACGTCAAGCTCGACAAGCGCAACCTGGGCCCCTTCGACCAGGCCACGCTGACCTACTCGATCAACGTGCAGCGCGAGGAGCGCGTCAACCAGGGCGGCAACGGCAACCCGCTGGCGGCCATCAACCACGAGCCCGAGCGCCTGACCGCCCACGGGCTGCAGGCCGCCCTGATCAAGCGCGCCGGCCGCCACACGCTGTCGCTCGGCGGCGACGCCACCTTCGAGGGCATCTGGGCCCCGTCCTTCTCCGAGAACGCCGTCACCGGCGCCACCACCGTGCGGCGTGGCCGCGTCCCGGACGGCGCCGGCTACGACCAGGCCGGCGTCTACCTGCAGGACGTCTTCCAGGCCGGGTCGCGGCTGAGCCTGGTGGGCAACCTGCGCTTCGGAGGCGCCTCGTACGAGTCGCAGGCCGCCAACAGCCCGGTGGTCAACGGCAAGACCCTGTGGCCCGACGACTCGCTCCGCGCCTCGGCCTGGACCTTCCGCGTGGGCGGCGTCTACGAGCTCACGGAGGGCTTCTCCGTGGCCGCCACCGTGGGGCGCGGCTTCCGCGCGCCGCACATCACCGACCTCGGCACGCTGGGCCTCACCGGCACCGGCTTCGAGGCGGCCTACGCCGACGTGAAGGAGCTGGGTCCGCGCGTGGGCTCGACGGCCGACGCCAAGGCGGTCGACATCGGCATCGCGGCCGCGCCGCTCGAGCCCGAGACCAGCCTGACCTACGAGGGCAGCCTGCGCTGGCGGGGCGCGAAGTTCGACACCGACCTGACCGTCTACGTGAACGACATCAGCGGCAACATCGCCTATCAGTCGCTGCTGCTGCCTCAGGGGGCGGTCGGGACGCCGCTGGGCGACCAGGTCATCACCCGCCAGGACCCGAGCGGCGTGGTCTACGTGCCGGCCTCGAGCAACCCCGTGCTGATCCGCGCCAACTTCGACGACGCGCGGCTGTGGGGCGTCGAGTACACGGCCAACGCGCGCCTGGGCAGCGACTGGAGCGCGGGCCTGGTGGCCACCTACCAGCACGCCGAGGACCGGCGCACGGGCCTGCCGCCCAACATCGAGGGCGGCACGCCCAATCCCGAGGGCTGGCTGCGCCTGCGCTGGTCCCCGGCCGGCAAGTCGTTCTGGGTCGAGCCCTACCTGCGCGTGGCCCTCGACCAGGACCGGCTGTCGTCGCTGGACCTCTCCGACCGGCGCACCGGCGCCTCGCGCTCGCGCTCGTCGATCGCCAGCTTCTTCACCAACGGCGCGCGCGCGCGCGGACTGATCGGCAGCGGCCCCGACGGCCGGCCCGGCACCTCCGACGACGTGCTGCTGGCCACCGGCGAGACGCTGGCCCAGATCCAGTCGCGGGTGCTGGGGACGGCCAGCTCCAGCTCGCTCTACACCCAGGTGGACGGCTTCACCGTGGTGGGCCTGCGCGGGGGCTGGCGCTTCGGCCAGCGCCACGAGGTCCTGGTGGACGTCGGCAACATCGGCGACGTCAACTACCGCGGCATCTCGTGGGGGCTGGACGCACCCGGCTTCGGCGTTTACGTGCGCTACACGGCCAGGTTCTAGCCCCCCGTCACCACAGGGCCTCGTCCACGCAGCGGCCCTCCCAGGCCGGGTGCGGGTCGAGGCCCAGCAGGCGCGCCAGCGTGGGCGCGCTGTCGAGCAGCGAGACCGGGCCGGCCAGCTCGTGGCCGGCGCGCACCAGCGGTCCCGACAGCAGCCAGGGGATGAGCAGGTCCTCGGGCAGGTCCGTGCCGTGGTCCCAGTCGTGACCGCCGTGGTCGGCCTGCAGCAGCACGTGGGCGCCGGGCGGCAGCCCGTTCAGCAGGCGCGCCACGCAGCCGTCCACGCGCTCGACCTGGCGCAGGTACGGGTCGCTCATGAACTGCTCGGCGTGGCCCACCACGTCCACCGTGCCGAAGTAGACGAAGGCGAAGTCGAGGCGGTCCTCGGCCAGCAGGCCGATGGCCGCGTCGGCCACCCACTCGTCCCCGTCGCGCTGGAGCAGCGTCTCCCGGTGCAGCGTGGCCTGCCAGCTCTCGGGGCCGCCGATCTGCCGCAGCGGCCCCCAGTTGAAGACCGCCGCCGAGCGCAGGCCGGCCGCGTGGGCCAGGTCGACCAGGGCCGGGGCGCCGCTATCCTGCGGCCGGTCCTGGTTCCAGACCACGCCGTGGCGCTCGGGCGAGACGCTGTGGAACAGCGACAGGTGGCAGGCCAGCGTGCGCGACGGCACGACCGCCGTGGCCTGCAGCGTGGAGGCGGAGCGGGCCCGCAGGCCCCGCAGGGCCGGGCAGTCGCACTCCGCCAGCGCGTCCGGCCGCAGGCCGTCCACCATGAGCAGGACCACCGGGCCGCGCGCGGCGCTCACGGGCGGTCCCCCGGCCGAAACGGGTCTAACATCGCCCTTGCATGAGCTCGGCGCCCCCTCCCGCCGCGCCGGCCGTCTTCGAAGCCCGCGGCATCGCGAAGGTCTACCACATGGGCGAGGTCGACGTGCACGCCCTGCGGGGCGTGGACCTGGACCTGCGCGAGGGCGAGTTCGTGGTGCTGCTCGGTCCCTCGGGCAGCGGCAAGTCGACCCTGCTCAACATCCTGGGCGGCCTCGACGTGCCCACCGCCGGCCACGTCAACTACCACGGCCGCGACCTGACCGAGGCCGACGAGGGCGAGCTGACCGAGTACCGCCGGCGGCACGTGGGCTTCGTCTTCCAGTTCTACAACCTGATCCCCAGCCTCACGGCGCGCGAGAACGTGGCGCTCGTGACCGAGATCTCGGAGGCGCCGATGGAGCCCGAGGAGGCCCTGGCGCTGGTCGGGCTGGGCGACCGGCTCGACCACTTCCCGGCCCAGCTCTCGGGCGGCGAGCAGCAGCGCGTGGCCATCGCGCGCGCCATCGCCAAGCGCCCGGCCGTGCTGCTGTGCGACGAGCCCACGGGCGCGCTCGACGTGGCCACGGGCATCGTGGTGCTCGAGGCCATCGAGCGCGTCAACCGCGAGCTCCACACCTGTACGGCCGTGATCACCCACAACGCGGCCATCGCCGGCATGGCCGACCGGGTGGTGCGGCTGTTCGACGGCCAGGTCGCGGGTGTCGAGCGCAACGAGCGCCGCCTGTCGCCGCGCGAGGTGGTGTGGTGAGCCCGTGCTGAGGGTCGCGGCCCTCGACCGCAAGCTGCTGCGGGACCTGTGGCTGATGAAGGGCCAGGCCCTGGCCATCGGCCTGGTGGTGGCCTCGGGCGTGGCCATGTTCGTGGGCTACCGCTCCACCTTTCACTCCCTGCGCCGCACGCGCGAGACGTACTACGAGCGCCAGCGCTTCGCCGACGCCTTCGCGGCCTGCAAGCGCGCCCCGCTGCGCCTGGAGGAGCGCATCGCCGCGCTGCCCGGGGTGGAGGCGGTCGAGCTGCGCGTGGTGGCCGACGTGACGCTCGACGTGCACGACCTGCGCGAGCCCGCCACCGGCCGGCTGATCTCGATCCCGGCCCGCGGCGAGCCGCGCCTCAACGCGGTCTTCCTGCGGCGCGGGCGCTACCCCGAGGCCGGCCGGCCCGACGAGGTGCTGGCCAGCGAGAGCTTCGCCCTGGCCCACCGGCTGGAGCCCGGCGACGGGCTGTTCGCCATCGTCAACGGCCGGCGCCGGCAGCTGCGCATCGTGGGCCTGGCGCTCTCGCCCGAGTACGTCTACACCATCCCGCCCGGCGACCTGATCCCCGACGACCGGCGCTTCGGCATCTTCTGGATGGAGCGCCGGGCCCTGGCCAGCGCCTTCGACATGGAGGGGGGCTTCAACGACGTGTCGCTGGCGCTCTCCCCGGGGGCCGCGCCGGACGAGGCCCTGGCGGGGCTCGACCGCCTGCTCGCGCCCTACGGCGGCCTGGGCGCCATCCCGCGCGCGCTGCAGGTCTCGCACTGGACCATCGACAACGAGTTCAAGCAGCTCCAGCAGTTCGGCCTGATCGTGCCGGCCATCTTCCTGGGCGTGGCGGCCTTCCTGCTGAACGTGGCCCTGACCCGGGCCCTGGCCCTGCAGCGCCCGCAGATCGCGGCCCTGAAGGCCCTCGGCTACGCCGACCGCGAGATCGGCTGGCACTACGTCAAGTGGGCCCTGCTGATCGCCGCGGGCGGCTGGCTGCTCGGGATCGCGGCCGGGGCCTGGCTGGGCTCGGCCATGATCTCGCTCTACAACGACTTCTTCCGCTTCCCCGTGCTGCTCTACCGGCTCTCGCTGGACGTGGCCCTGCTGGCCCTGGCCCTGACCCTGGCGGCCGCCACGCTGGGCGCCGCCTTCGCGGTGCGGCGGGCCGTGCGCGTGCCGCCGGCCGAGGCCATGCGCCCCGAGCCGCCGGCCCGCTTCCGCCGCAGCCTGGTGGAGCGCACGCGGCTGGGGCGGCGCCTGACCCACACCACGCGCATGGTGCTGCGCAACCTCGAGCGCCACCCGGTGCGCTCGCTGACCTCGGTGGTCGGCATGGCCTTCGCCGTGGGCATCCTGCTGCTGGGCTTCGTCTTCATCGACGCCATGGCGCAGGTGGCCGACACCCAGTTCGCCTTCGGCTCGCGCCAGGACGTCACGCTGGCCTTCGTCGAGCCGGCCTCGTCGCGGGCCCTGTTCGAGCTGCGCTCGCTGCCGGGCGTGCTGGAGGTCGAGCCCTTCCGCAGCGTGCCGGCCCG
>JBDIBD010000319.1:0-6081 GCA_039812725.1 Vicinamibacteria bacterium
GCGGGTCCGTGAGGGGCGGCGGCGCCTGCGACTCCGGCCCGCTCTCGGCGGGCGTCGGCTCGGCCGCCGGACGCGCGGCCTCCTGGGCCCCCAGGCTCGCCCCGGGCACGGCGCCCGGCAGCAGCCAGGCGACCAGGGCGATCGACACGGCCTGCTTGCGATTCATGCTCATCAACCCTGCCCTTGCCATGCGCGTCTGACTGCCCCTGCGGCCCGCCGACCCGGCGCTCACTTCGGCCCCACCAGGCGCCACTCGGTCGAGGACGGCGCGTCGGGGCTCGTGAAGGCGCCGCTGGCGCGCGCGGTGCCGTTCATGAACCAGACCACCATCTTGGTCGAGACCACGTTGCGCAGCACGATGTCGGTCTGGCCGTCGACGTTGTAGTCGCCCACCGCGGCCACCTCCCAGCCGGCGGGCAGCGTGGCCGGCGCGATCGGCGCCACGCTCGAGACGTTCAGCGAGCCGTTCGTCAGCCAGGCCTGCAGCGCGCCCGTGCTGGTGTTGGCCACCAGCAGGTCGACGTTGGAGTCGCTGGCCAGGTTGAAGTCGCCGCTGCCGACGACCTTCCAGGGGTCGGGCAGGGCGCTGGCGCCCGTGACCAGGGCGCCGTTCGTGCGCGTCAGGCCGTTCATCAGCCAGGCCACCACGTTGCCGGAGGTCCTGTTGCGCCAGACCAGGTCGGCCTGGCCGTCGCCGTTCAGGTCGCCCGTGGCCTCGAGCTGCCAGGTCAGGTCGGCCAGCGCGCCCGGGGTCGGGGTCGCCGCGCTCTTCTGGAGCATGCCGTCCATCAGCCAGACCTGCAGCGCGCCGGTGGTGGCGTGCCGGAAGAGGATGTCCGTCAGGCCGTCGTCGTCGAAGTCGTCGGTGCCCGCCACGCGCAGGCCCGGGTCGGCGGGCCCCACCGGGGTGGTGAAGTTGCCGCCGCCCTGGACGGCCTGCGGCGCTGGCACGCTGGCGTAGTCCATGTACCACGCCACCACGCGGGCGGAGGTGTCGTTCTGGAACAGCAGGTCCGTGCGGGCGATGCTGGTGGCCCGGGTGGGCCGCGGCGCCGGCCGGTTCATGTCGCCCTTGGGCGTGACGATGGTGTTGGTGTCGGACGCGTCGTTGTTGGCGGGCGTCGGATCGGCGCCGTTCGCGCCGTCGTCGGCCACGCTGACCTGGTCGTTGAGGATCGAGGTCGCCGCCGCGATCGGCTTGTAGACGCGCACGCGGAACGAGCGGGTCGCCGCGGGCGCGCCGGCCGCCACGCTGCCCGGCACGGGGTAGGTGCAGTTGGTCGTGGGCGGCGCGCCGTGGGCGCAGCTCCAGCCGGAGGTGCCCGCCGGGTCGAAGAAGGTCGTGCCCTGCGGGACCACGTCGCTCAGCACCACGCCGGTGGCGTCCTGGCTGCCGACGTTCTGGTAGGTCAGGACGTAGTTCAGCACCTGGCCGGCGTGGGCCGCCACGCGGTTGTCGGTGACGGCGAGGGTCAGGTCCGGGACGGCGGTGATGGGCGTGGTGTCGCTGGCCGTGTTGTTGGCCGGGGTCGGGTCGGGGCCGTTCGCGCCGTCGTCCGCCAGGCTGGCCGTGTTGCTCACCTGCGTGACGCCGGCCGGCACGGGGCTGTCGACGGTGACCGCGAAGGTCGCGCTGCCGGAGCCGCTGGCGGCCAGCGCGCCGACCGCGAGGGTGCAGGTGCTGCCGGCGTTGCCGTCGGGCGTGCAGGCCCAGCCGGCCGTGCTGGCGCCGGCGTTGAACGTGGTGTTGGCCGGCACCGTCTCCGTCAGCGTCACGCCCGTGGCGCCCTGGTTGCCAGTGTTCGAGTAGCCCAGCGTGTAGGCCACCGTGCCGCCGGCCGTGGTCGAGGCGCCGCCGTCGCTCTTGGTGAGCGCGAGGTCGGGGGCCGCGTCGACCGGCGTCGTGTCGCTGGCCGTGTTGTTGCCCGGCGTCGGGTCGGTGCCGTTCGTGCCGTCGTCGGCCACGCC
Source organism: Vicinamibacteria bacterium (assembly GCA_039812725.1). Lineage (GTDB taxonomy): Bacteria > Acidobacteriota > Vicinamibacteria > Fen-336 > Fen-336 > JBDIBD01. The sequence continues at coordinate 1,969 of JBDIBD010000319.1, forward strand.
GGCCGTGTTGCTGACCTGGCTCACGCCGGCCGGGAGGGGGTTCGCCACCGTGACCGCGAAGTTCGCGTTGCCGGACCCGCCCGCGGCCAGGCCGCCCACGTTCAGCGTGCAGGTGCTGCCGGGGTTGTTGTCGGGCACGCAGGTCCAGCCGGCGGTGCTGGCACCGGGGTTGAAGGTCGTGTTGGCCGGCACCGTCTCGGTGAGATACACCCCGGTGGCGCCGCGCGTGCCGACGTTGGCGTAGCCCAGCGTGTAGGCCACGGTTCCGCCCGGCGTGGTGGAGGCGCCACCGTCGCTCTTGGAGAGCGTCAGGTCGGGGGCGGCCGTGATCGGCGTGGTGTCGCTGGCCGTGTTGTTGCCCGGCGTCGGGTCGGGGCCGTTGCTGCCGTCGTCGGCCAGGCTGGCCGTGTTGCTGACCTGCGTGACGCCGGCCGGGACCGGGTTGTCGACCGTGACCGCGAAGGTCGCGCTGCCCGGGGCTCCGCCCCCTCCGGCCAGGGCGCCGAGCGCGAGGGTGCAGGCGCTGCCGGCGTTGCCGTTGGGCGTGCAGGCCCAGCCGGCCGTGCTGGCGCCGGCGTTGAACGTGGTGTTGGCCGGCACCGTCTCCGTCAACGTCACGCCCGTGGCGCCCTGGTTGCCCGCATTCGAGTAGCCCAGCGTGTAGGCCACCGTGCCGCCCGGGGTGGTCGAGGCGCCGCCGTCGCTCTTGGTCAGCGCGAGGTCGGGGGCCGCGTCGACCGGGGTCGTGTCGCTGGCCGTGTTGTTGGCCGGGGTCGGGTCGGCGCCGTTCGTGCCGTCGTCGGCCACGCCGGCCGTGTTGCTCACCTGCGTGACGCCGGCCGGGACCGGGTTCACCACCGTCACCGCGAAGGTCGCGCTGCCGGAGCCGCCGGCCGCCAGCGCCCCGACCGCGAGGGTGCAGGTGCTGCCGGCGTTGCCGTTGGGCGTGCAGGCCCAGCCGGCCGTGCTGGCGCCGGCGTTGAAGGTGGTGTTGGCCGGCACGGTCTCCGTCAGCGTCACGCCCGTGGCGCCCTGGTTGCCCGTGTTCGAGTAGCCCAGCGTGTAGGCCACCGTGCCGCCCGGGGTGGTCGACGTGCCGCCGTCGCTCTTGGTGAGCGAGAGGTCGGGGGCCGCGTCGACCGGGGTCGTGTCGCTGGCCGTGTTGTTGGCCGGGGTCGGGTCGGCGCCGTTGCTGCCGTCGTCGGCCACGCTGGCCGTGTTGCTGACCTGGTTGACGCCGGCCGGGACGGGGTTCGCGGCCGTGACCGCGAAGGTGGCGGCTCCGGAGGCACCACCTCCGGCCAGCGCGCCCACCGCGAGGGTGCAGGCGCTGCCGGCGTTGTTGTTGGGGACGCAGCTCCAGCCGGCCGTGCTGGCGCCGGCGTTGAACGTGGTGTTGGCCGGCACCGTCTCCGTCACGACGACGCCCGTGGCGCCCTGGTTGCCCGCGTTCGAGTAGCCCAGCGCGTAGGCCACCGTGCCGCCCGGGGCCACGCTCACGCCGCCGTCGCTCTTGGTCAACGTCAGGTCGGGGGCCGCGTCGATCGGGGTCGTGTCGGTGGCGGTGTTGTTGCCCGGCGTCGGGTCGGCGCCGTTCGTGCCGTCGTCGCCCAGGCTGGCCGAGTTGGCGACCTGCGTCACGCCCGCCGGCACCGGGTTCGCCACCGTCACCGCAAAGGTCGCCGAGCCGCCCGCCGCCGCCGCCAGCGCGCCCACGACGAGCGTGCAGGTGCTGCCGGCGCTGCTGTTGGGCGTGCATGTCCAGCCGGCCGTGCTGGCGCCGGCATTGAACGTCGTGTTGGCCGGCACCGTCTCCGTGAGCACGACGCCCGTGGCGCCCTGGTTGCCCGAGTTCGAGTAGCCCAGCGCGTAAGCCACCGTGCCGCCCGCGGCCACGCTCGCCCCGCCGTCGCTCTTCGTCAGCGAGAGGTCGGGCCGGGCGTCCAGGGGCGTCAAGGTCGGGTCGGCCGCGCCGGGAAAGGCCGGGTCGTCGGTGGGCGTGGCGGGGAAGTTGCCGCCGGAGACCGTGCCCTGGTTGGAGAGGTTGTCCTTGCCCGCCGCGAACGGGCCCGCGTCGACGCTGGCCCGGAAGACGATCCTGATCGACTTGCCCGCCGGCAGGTCGCCGATGCCGGGGACGATCACGCTGCCCGCTCCGGGCCGGTCGGTCGGGCCGGGCCGCTGGCGGTCGGTCGAGGCCGGTCGCTGCCGGTCGGTCCCTGTGGACGCGTCGTCGCCGGCGGACTGGGCGGACAGGACCGGCGCCAGGCCGAGGACGGCGGCCAGCCCGAGGGCCAGCAGGCGTGAGGGGACGGCGAACGCGCTCTTCATCTGGGCCACACCTCGGGAATCGACGGCCAGGCGGGAAGGCTCGGCTGGGGGGGTCGGGCGGCCGGAGCCGGCAGGCGGGCACGTGGAGAGACCGTCCCTCCGGGCGTTGCTCCTCATCCGCTCCCTCCCTGTCGCCGCCCCTCCACCGCCCACGCTTTCCGAGGAGGGACAGACCCGGACCGGGTGGAGGTCAGCGAAGGTGACAGTTTATGGCAGGACCGGCAGGCCGGCAAGGCCTTTGGGGTCCGTCAGAAAGCCGGGCTGCGGAAGGCCTCGCGGCCGCCCACGACGGTCAGCAGCACCTTCGCCTCGAGCAGCCGCTCGGGCGGCAGCGCCAGGAGGTCCTGCGAGAGCACGACGAAGTCGGCCAGCTTGCCCGGCGACAGCGTCCCCTTGTCCGTCTCGTCGAAGCTGGCGTAGGCCGCGTCGGCGGTGAAGTGGCGCAGCGCGGCCTCGGCCGCGAGGCGGTTCTCGGGGTGCCAGCCGCCCTTCGGCGTCCCTTCGGGGGTCTGGCGCGTCGCGGCGCAGTAGATCCCCCGCAGGGGCTCCATCGGGAACACCGGCCAGTCGCTGCCGAAGGCCTGCACCGCCCCGGCCTGGTCGAAGCGCGGGAAGGCGTTGGCGCGCGCCTCGCGCACCGGCCCCAACAGCGGCGCGTAGTTCTCGAGCGTGGTCTGGTCGGGGTTGGCGAACAGCGCCTGGGTCGAGGCGATCACGCCCAGCTTCGCGAAGCGCGGCAGGTCGGCCGGGTCGGGGACCTCGGCGTGCTCGACGCGGTGCCGGCGGCCGCTGGTGCCGTTGACCCGCGCCGCGTGCTCGAAGGCGTCCAGGGCCAGGCGGATGGCCTTGTCGCCGATGGCGTGGAGCATGATCTGGAAGCCGGCCGCGTCCCAGGCCGCGGCGCTGCGCTTCAGCTGGTCCTCCGGCCACATGGGCAGGCCGCTGCCACCGCCCACGTAGGGCTCGAGCAGGGCCGCGGTGCGGGCGTCGACCGTGCCGTCGAGCAGGCCCTTGACCGCCCCGAACTTGATCCAGGGGCCGGCGTGGCGCTCGCGCAGCGCGCGGGCCTCGGCCAGGTCCTGCGGCGTGGGGTCGGGCCGCATCGGCCAGGCCCAGTAGACGCGCAGCGTCAGCCAGCCCTCCTTCAGGGCCTTCTCGAAGACGGGCAGCTCGGCCGGGGCGAACGAGGCGTTCTGGATCGACGTCAGGCCGTAGGAGGCGGCCTGCTCCAGCCGCAGGCGCAGGGCGCGCTCCAGCTCCGCCGGGCCCGGCTCGGGGACGTGGCGGGCCACCAGCCCGATGGCAGCCTCCTTGAGCAGGCCGGAGGGCTCGCCGGCCGCGTCGCGGTCCACCAGGCCGTCCTCGGGGTCGGGCGTCTCGCGCGTCACGCCCGCCAGCGCCAGGGCCTTCGAGTTGGCCAGCGCGCTGTGGCCGTCGCGGTCGCGCAGCAGCACGGGCCGGTCGGCCACCACGGCGTCGAGGAAGCGCCGGTGGGGGGCGTGGCCCGGGAAGGCGCCGTAGCCCCAGCCGTGGCCGGCGATCCAGGCGCTCTCGGGGTGGGACCGGGCGTAATCGCGCAGGCGCCCCTGCAGCTCCTCCACGCTGGTGACGCCGTCCAGCTCGGCCTGCTCGGTCACGAGGAAGTGCAGGTGCGAGTCGTCGAAGCCGGGCGCCACGAAGCGCCCGCGCAGGTCGGTCACCCGCGTGCGCGGGCCGCGCAGCGCCTGGACCTCGGCGCTCGTCCCCACCGCCGCCAGGCGCTCGCCGCGCACGGCCAGGGCC
>JBDIBD010000320.1:0-6058 GCA_039812725.1 Vicinamibacteria bacterium
GGTCCTGCTGCTGCTGGCGCGCCTGCTGGGCGCCCTGGCCGCGCGCGGCCTGGAGGGCGCGGCCGTGGCCGGCCTGCTGGCGCTGGTCTTCTGCGCGGCGCAGGCCCCGCGCCTGGAGCGCCTGCTGCGCGACGAGCGGGGGCAGTACCGGGCGGCGCTGGCCGGCCTGCTGTCGGCCGACCCGTCCCCGCGGGTCTTCGTCTCGAGCGACCACGACTTCCGCAACGGCCTGATGCTGCGCCACTACGCCCGGCGCGTGGCCGGCGGGGAGCGCCTGGCCTACGTGCCGGCGGGCTCGTGGACGGGCGTCGGCCCGCCCTGGTTCCTGGCGCACCGCTTCGAGGGCGAGGCGGCCCCCGAGCCGGCCCTGGCCGATCCGGCCGGCAACCGCTACCGGCTCGAGGCCGACTACCCGAGCGGGCCGCTCTCGGGCTGGCGCTGGGGCGTCTACCGCCGGGTGGCGGCGCCGGGCGCGCCGCGCCCCCGGCCTTGACGCGCCGGCCGGGCTGGGTCAACGTGCCGGCCTCGTGAGCCTGCTCGAGTGGGCCGCCGCCCTGACCGGCTTCCTGTCCGTCTGGCTGACCGTGCGCCAGGACATCTGGTGCTGGCCCACGGGCCTGGTCAACGTGGCGCTCTACGTGGTGGTCTTCTGGCAGGCGCGGCTGTACGCCGACATGGGCCTGCAGGTCTTCTACGCGGCGGCCAGCCTGTACGGCTGGTGGGCCTGGCTGCACGGCGGCCAGGCGGGCGGGCAGCTGGTCGTGACGCGCACGCCGAGGGCCTGGCTGCTGGGGCTGCTGACCGCGGGCACGGCCTTCGGCTTCGGCCTGGGCCTGCTCCTGCACGCGCTCACCGACGCCTCGCTGCCCTGGCTCGACTCGGCCCTCACGGCCCTGAGCCTGGTGGCGCAGGTGCTGATGACCCGCAAGTGGATCGAGAACTGGGCGCTCTGGATCGTGGTCGACGTGGCCTACGTGGGCATGTACGTCTACAAGGGCCTCTACCCCACCGCGCTCCTGTACGCCGTCTTCCTGGGCCTGGCGGTCGAGGGCCTGCGCGAGTGGCGCGCGGCGCTGGCACGCGACGGGGCGGAGGCCTGATGCGGCGCGTGGTGCTGACCGGCTCCGAGTGCACCGGCAAGACCGTGCTGGCGGAGGCGCTGGCGCGGCGCTTCGCCTGCCCGTGGGTCCCCGAGCACTCGCGCGACTACGCCTCCCGCAAGGGCGCGCCCCTCGGGCCGGAGGACGTCGAGCCCATCGCCCGCGGGCACCTCGAGAGCGAGGACCAGGCCCTGCGGCAGGCGGCCGGCGGGCTGCTGCTGCTCGACACCGACCTGCTCAGCACGCTGGTCTACGCGCGGCACTACTACGGCGCCTGCCCGGCCTGGGTGGCGCAGGCCGCCCGGGAGCGCCGCGCCGACCTCTATCTCCTGATGCACCCCGACGTCCCCTGGCAGGCCGACGGGGTGCGCGACCGGGGCGACCGGCGCGAGGAAATGCACCTGCTGTTCGAGGCGGCCCTGGCCGATCTGGCCTGCGCCGTCGTCCACGTGCGCGGAAGCTGGGACGAGCGCCGCGCCGCCGCCGAGCGGGCGGTGGCGGACCTGCTGTCCCCCGGGAGGAACCCATGACAGACCGTGCTCCACTTCTGGCCGCCCTGGCCGCGTTGCTGCTGACCTCGCCGGCCACCGCGCTCGCCCAGGCGCCCGCGGCGGCCCCGCTGCGGGTCGAGGTCAGCTACCCCGAGGCTTTGGGGCCCGGCCCGTTCGACGGGCGCCTGCTGCTGCTGCTCTCGACCGACGCCTCGCAGGAGCCGCGCTTCCAGGTCAGCGACACGGCCCTCGACAGCCAGCAGGTCTTCGGGATCGACGTGCAGGGCTGGCGCCCCGGCCAGCCGGCCACGTTCGACGTGAGCGTGCTGGGCTATCCGCTCGAGAGCCTGGCGCAGGTGCCGCCCGGCGAGTACCAGGTGCAGGCGTTGCTCCACAAGTACGAGACTTTCCGGCGCGCGGACGGCCACGTGGTGCAGCTGCCGATGGACCGCGGCGAGGGGCAGCAGTGGAGCCGGGCCCCGGGCAACCTCTACTCGACTCCCCGGCGGCTGAAGGTCGACCCCGGACAGGCGCAGCCGCTGGTCCTGCAGCTCGACCAGGCCGTGCCGCCCGTTCCCGACCCGCCCCAGACGAAGTACGTGCGCCACGAGCGCATCCGCAGCGAGCGGCTCTCGAAGTTCTGGGGGCGCGACATGTACCTCGGCGCGCACGTGCTGCTGCCCTGGGGCTGGGGCGAGCACCCCGAGGCGCGCTACCCGCTGGTCATCGACCACGGCCACTTCTCGGCCCGGCTGGAGGGCTTCCGCGAGCAGCCGCCCGACCCCGACCTGAAGCCCGAGTACTCCGCGCGCTTCCGCCTGGAGGGCTACAACCGGATCGTGGAAGCGGCCGCCCACCAGCTCTACAGGGACTGGACCAGCCCCGGCTTCCCGCGCGCGATCGTGGTGCAGATCCAGCACGCCAACCCGTACTACGACGACTCCTACGCGGTGAACTCGGCCAACCTGGGCCCCTACGGCGACGCCATCACCTACGAGCTGATCCCGTACCTCGAGAAGAAGTACCGCGCGCTGGGGGCGGGCTGGGCGCGCTTCATGTACGGCGGCTCGACGGGCGGCTGGGAGTCCCTGGCCGTCCAGCTCTTCTACCCCGACGAGTACAACGGCGCCTGGGGCGCCTGCCCCGACCCGATCGACTTCCGCGACTACACGGTGGTCGACGTCTACGAGGACCGCAACGCCTACTGGGCCGAGGGGCCGTGGAAGAAGGTGCCGCGGCCGGGCCACCGCGACTGGCTCGGGCACGTGAGCGCGACCCTCGAGCAGGCCAACCGGCTCGAGCTGGTGCTCGGCACGCGCGGCCGCTCGGGCGGGCAGTGGGACGTCTGGCAGGCGGTCTACTCGCCGGTGGGCGCCGACGGCTACCCGCGGCCCATCTGGGACAAGCGCAGCGGCGACATCGACCCGTCGGTGGCCGCCCACTGGCGCGAGAACTACGACCTGGGCCACATCCTGCGCCGCGACTGGGAGCGCGGCCTGGGGCAGAAGCTGCGCGGCAAGCTGCACGTCTACGTGGGCGACATGGACAACTTCTACCTGAACAACGCCGTCTACCGGGTGGAGGAGTTCCTGAAGTCGACCCGCAACCCGCCCTACGAGGGCGAGGTGGCCTACGGCGACCGGGCCGAGCACTGCTGGAACGGCGACCCCACGCGCCCGAACGCCGAGTCGCGCCTGCGCTACCCGCAGATGTTCCTGCCGCGCGTGGTCGAGCGCCTCCTGAAGAGCGCGCCCCCGGGGGCCGACCTGACCAGCTGGCGCTACTGAGCGGCGGCCGAGGGCGCCGGCGGCCTCAGGCGATCGTGGCCAGCTCGTACAGGTAGTCGACGAACGAGCGCACGGCCCCGTCCCAGCCGGCCACCTTGGGGTGGGCCGACTCGATCACGTAGTACTCGTCGGGGGCGTGGGCGCCGCTGCCGTGCCCCAGGCCGAAGTGGGCGGCCGGCAGCTTCAGCGGCTCGGCCGTGAACACGTAGCCCGGGTACGAGCCCGCGTTGCGCGGCCACAGGATCGGGTCGAGCCCGGCGCGCCGGTAGACCTTCTCCTGCGCCCGGATCACGGCCGCGTCGGCCGGCGTGCTGCTGGGGTCGTAGCCGCCGCTCGGATTGACCTCGATGTCGCCGAAGCCCCGCTTCTGCAAGTGGGCCCGCAGCGCCGCCACGGCCCCGTCGTAGGTCATGTCGGGGACCAGGCGCAGGTCGAGCTTGGCCACCGCGCGGTGCGGCAGCACGGTCTTGCCGCCCGGCCCGGTGTAGCCCGCCACCAGCCCCTCGATGTTGACGGTGGGCGTGCACAGGAAGCGCTCGAGGGACTCGCGCCAGGGCAGGTCGTGGGCCCAGCGCTGGGCCCCCAGCAGGCGCTTGGCCGTGGCCTCGCTGGTGCGCGCCGCGGCCGCGTCCAGCATGGCGCGCTCGGCCGCCGAGGGCGGGCGCAGGGCCTCGGCGAAGCCCTCGATGGCCGGGTCGCCGTCGGCCGTGACCAGCGTGGCCAGCGCCTGCACCAGGTGGAAGGCCGGGCTGTCGAGGCGCGCGCGGTTGGACGAGTGCACGTCGCGGCCCGGCCCGCGGCCCCACTTCTCGCCGCTCGCCACCAGCTCCAGCTCGACCACGCCCTTGGCCCCCAGCGACATCGTCACGCTGCCGTCGGGGTCCTGGGCGGCCGAGGGCATGAAGACGCCCCTGCAGCGCGAGAGCGCCGCCTCGACCTCGGGGCGCTGCACCACCTGGCGGAAGTGCGGCGAGCCGATCTCCTCCTCGCCCTCGGCCACCAGCACGAGGTTGACCGGCAGCCGCTGGCCGGCGCCTCGGAAGGCGTGCAGCGCGGCCAGGAGGGCCGCCTGCGGCCCCTTCTGGTTGACGGCCCCGCGGCCCATGAGCACCTGGCCCAGCCCGGGCTTGTCGACGAGGGCTGCCTCCCACGGCGGCGAGGACCACTCGGCCGGGTCGGCCTGCTTCACGTCGTACATGAAGTAGAGGCCGACGGTGCGCACCGCGCCCGCGTCGAGGGTGGCGAAGACGCCCGGCTGGCCGTCGGTGGGGACGCGGCTGACGGCCTGGAAGCCGGCCTCGCGCAGGAGCCGCATCGTCAGCTCGCAGCCCGCCTCCATGCCGCGGTTCTCGGCTGCGATCGAGGGCTGGCGCAGCCACTCCTGCAGGCGCTGGATGCCCTCGGCGTGGCGTTTCCAGATCTCGGCCTGCACGGCCGCCAGGCCGTCGGCGGCGAAGGCGAGGCGGGGCAGCGCGAGCGCGGCGGCCGAGCCGGCCGAGGCGCCCAGGAAGCGGCGTCGGGTGTGGGGAGCCATGGCCCAGTCTAGCCCGGACCCTGCCGCGACGAGCGCCTACCTCTTCGCGACCGGGCGCGTCAGCACCAGGTGGGCCTGGCGCTTCTCGTCCACGTAGCCGAAGCGGAAGGGCAGCGGGCGCTCCGGCTGGGAAGCCCACAGCTCGCGGAACTGCCGGTTGATGCCCGGGTCGGCCGGCAGGAACGAGCCGGCGAAGCGCCCGTAGGTCACCTGCTCGAAGCCGCCCTGGCGTGCCACGGCGGGCGGGAGGCCCGTGCTGTCGGAGAGCATGAAGTCCATGTGGCCCAGCAGGAAGCCGCGGACCCTGGAGAAGTCGGGGCGCCAGAGCAGGTAGCTGGCGGCCTTGGTCATGGCCGCCACGCGGCCGCGGGCCTCCAGGTAGCGCAGCAGCCCCGGGGCCTTCTTCAGCGCGGGGTCGGACAGGTCGGCACCGATGTGGCGGTGGACCCGCAGGGGCGCGCCCTCCCCGGCCCCCGCGGCGCGGAAGGCGATCTCGACGTTGGCGAAGACCGGCGCGAAGTCGGGCGGGGCCCAGTCGCCGCGCAGCGTGCGGGCCGTGCTGGCGTCGCCCGCAGCGATCTCGGCCGCGTCGAGGTAGTGCAGCCGGCCGTCGTCCTCGACCCGGAAGTAGCGCACGTGCACGGGCTCGAAGCCGTGCGCGGCCAGGGCCACCACGAAGAAGCCCAGCTGCCCGGGGATGTCGCCGCGCTGGCCCTTCATGAGGTTCTCCGTGGTGGAGTTGTCGCGCGTCAGCAGCGGCGAGATCGTCGAGCGGATGAGCCCCAGGCTGGCCTCGAGGCGGGCCGCGTCGAGGTGCGCCAGGCGGCGCGGGTCGCCGGCCAGCTCCAGCGACAGCGTGGTGTACTCGGTGGCCTCGGGGTAGGCCGCCAGGGCGCTCAGCAGGTCGCCGCCCCCGAACGGGTAGACCACCGTCGGCGGCAGCTGGGCCGGGCGCAGCCGGGCCAGGTAGGGCGCCACCAACTGCGCGTGGCGCTGGCGGTAGCCGTCCAGGAGCGGCCGCAGGCGGGCGCAGTGGGCCGCGATCGTGGGCGCGTCGAGACCCGCCGGCAAGGGCCCCTCGCCCGCGCAGGCCAGCACGCGGTGGAGCAGGCGCGCGTCGGCGGCGAAGTCGACCCCGGCCAGGAC
>JBDIBD010000321.1:0-6049 GCA_039812725.1 Vicinamibacteria bacterium
CCTGCTGGGCGGAGTTGACGGCGCCCAGCAGGGCCTCGACCAGGCCGGCGTCGAGCGCGTCCTCGGCCGCCGCGCGCCGCGCGTCGAGGTCGTCGGGCGGCGCGGCCACGAGGCTCTCGACCAGCGCGGCCCGGGCCGGGTCGGGGGCCTGGGCCCGGGCGGGGGCGACGGCCCAGCAGGCCAGGGCCGCCGCGAGGGCGACCCCGAGCGGCGCGCCCGCCGTCCTCACGAGCCCGGCTCCGCCGCGGCCCGCAGGGCCAGCGCGTGGAACTCGAGCTGGGGGTGCTCACCGCCGGCCGACAGGAAGGAGAGCAGGTTGTCGCCCCTGAACAGCAGTTGGCCCGGGATCGCGAGGCGCTGCTCGCGCCGCTCCACGCCGACCTCCACCCGGCCCACGCCCGAGCCGTTGACGCGCACGTCGAGGGACGCGGGCCCCGGCCCCGTCACGTCCAGGGCCAGCTCCAGCGGCCGCGGGCGCAGGCAGGGCAGCAGCACCGAGGCCTCGGGCGCCTGCATGGCCACGCGCCGCTCGTAGTACGGGAACGGGCCCCAGCCATCGCGCAGGAACCAGCGGATGCGCCAGGCGCGCGGGTCCTTGTCGGAGATGGGGTAGGCGGCCCAGCCGCCCCGCTCGACCAGCTCGGCCAGCCGCAGGGTCTGGTGGCAGATGGCCCGGATCACGGGGCCGTACAGCCCGCCCCGGTTGAGCTCGATGCGGCGGTAGTCGTCCATGGCCCACAGCGGCGCGAGCCCCAGCGCCAGCGCGGCCGCGTAGGCCGCGACGTTCAGGGCCCGGCGCGGCCGGGGGGCGACCGGGTCGGTCGCGCTCACGTGCGGCCACACCCGGTCGACGGCCAGGGCGGCCAGGGGCAGCAGCACCGGCAGCGCGTAGATCAGCAGTCGGCGCACGGTGGCGTCGAAGAACGGGATGCGGTTCGGGCGCGGGTCGTAGGCCCAGGCCACGAAGGGCAGGAACAGGAAGGCCGCCGCCAGGTAGCCGGCGGCCCACAGGTAGGGGCGCGACTTGCGCCGCAGCGCGCCGAGCAACGCCAGTGGCAGCACTCCGCCCAGCAGGATGCCGGTCTCGCCCTCGCCGAGGCGCGGCAGCAGCCAGGTCGTCACGACGGCGAGATCGGGTGGCGAGTAGACCGTGCGCAGGTGCGGCACCCAGACGGCCCGCATCAGCACGTGGGCGGCCAGCGCCGGCAGCGCCACGACGGCCGCGGCGCCCAGGGCGCGCGCGTGGCTCGTGCGCAGACGGCGCTCGAAGTACACCAGCGGCAGCAGCACCACCAGGATCTCCTTCGAGAGCGCCCCCAGCACGCCCAGCAGCGCCAGCACGCCCAGGCCCGCGCCCGACTGCACGGCCAGCAGGAACGTGACCTCGGCCAGCACCGTGACCGGCTCGCACAGGTAGGGGTTGTCGATCGAGACGGCCACGGGGGCCGAGAAGGCGTAGGCCGCCACCCCGGCCAGGGCCACGGCCGGGCTGCTGCCCCAGCGGCGCAGGTAGACGAACACCAGCGCGCCGGCCAGGGCCAGGGCCGCGGGGCTCAGGCGCTCGAAGCCCACCCAGGCCGGCAGCAGGTGCACCAGCCACGGTCCCAGCACGCGGAAGCCCCAGGGCTGCGCGGTGAAGACCGCGGGCTCGTCGGAGATGGCGGTGTAGATCCAGGAATCGGCCGGCTGGCCGTCGAGGTTGAAGGGGGCGTCGCGCCAGGCCAGGGCCGCCAGCACCACGAGCAGCGCCAGCAGCGGCCCTGCGCGCGGCCACAGCGATCGCAGCGAAGGCACGCCCGATCATACGACAGCGCCGCAGGACGAACGGCCCGGGGGCGCGGGCCCCCGGGCCGTGGCGGGACGGCGGACGCTAGTGCTTGCCGGGCGCCAGCGCGACCCCGCGGCGCTCCCAGGCCACGTAGGCCTCGAGCGCCACCATGCGCTTGTCGTCGAGGGCCAGCGGCTGGCCCTCGAGCGGCTGCTGGATGCACCAGTTGATCATCTCGCGCAGGGCGATCACGCGCCCCAGCTGCTGCTGGAACTTGGGGTAGGTCTCCGGGTGCGTGTTGGCCGCGTTCGGGTGGCACTGGGCGCAGGCCACGCCGTTGGTGCCCAGGGCCGGGCTGGTCCACAGCTCGCGGCCCTCCTTGACGACGCTCTGGTACTCCTTCTCCCAGCGCTCCTGGTCGGCCTTGGTGAACTCGTCGGCCCGCGTGCTCACCCCGGCCAGCAGGGCCGAGAGCGCGAGCACGGCGCCCGCCACGAGGGTGGTCTTCCTGGACATGGCCCCTCCCTAGTAGTGAACCTGCGGCGGGATCTGGCGCGCCGGGTCCTGGAACAGCTTGTCTTCGGGTTGCCCGGTGGCCGGGTCGAAGGCCACCACGCGGTTGGTGTTGTTGTAGAGGTTGTACTTCATGGCCACCCGGCCGGTGGCCACGTCGATGAACTGCCAGCCGGTGGCGTCGCGCTCGAAGAACGGGTTGGCGCGGTTCATCGGCACGGTCAGCTTGGGCAGGTGCTGCTGGGCCTGGGCGTAGCTCTGCGGGTAGGGCCAGGGCCAGGCCGTGGCCATGACCGAGTTGAAGCTGATGTTGCCGATCTGGTTGTACTGGATCTGGTGCACGTGGCCGTAGATCACGTTGACCTTGTCGAAGGGCTTGAGCAGGGCCTGGACCTCGTCGGCGTCGTCGGTCCAGAAGTTCCAGCCCTTGTAGATCTTCTGCAGCGGCGAGTGCGAGAAGACCACCACGGGCGTGGTCCTGTCGACCTTGGCCAGGTCCTGCTTCAGCCACTCGCGCTGCTTCTCGCCCACCATGAAGGGCGAGCCGTTGGGGTTGTCGAGCCCGGCCATCTCGAGCATGCGCTGCTCGGCCGTGGGCCAGCGCTTGTAGGTCCAGTCGTCGTAGGTCAGCACGCTGTTGAGCACCACGAAGTGCACGCCCTTGTGGTCGAAGCTGTACCACTGCGGCCCGAAGAGCTTCGACCAGTACTCGCCCAGGTCGAGGTAGTAGTCGTGCTCGCCCATCACGCAGTAGGTCTTGAAGCCCAGCTTGGCCAGCATGCCGGCGCCGTGGTCCAGCTCCTCCTTGGTGCCGAGCTGCGCCAGGTCGCCGCCGAACATGACGAAGTCGGGCTTGGGGGTGAGCAGGTTGGTCTCGGCCACCGCGCGAATGAGGCCGCGGTCCCAGTTGCGCACGAACCTGGTGCCGCCGATGTGCTGGATGTGGGCGTCGGAGATGTAGGCGAAGGTGAAGTTCTGGGTCGCGTCGGCGAAGGCCAGCTCCACCAGGCTGAGGGGCAGGGTCGCGGCCGCGGCCGCGGCCCCGGCGCCCTTGAGGAAGTCGCGACGGTCGGTCATCGCTGCTGCTCCTTCCCGGCCGCCTGGGCCGTCTTCTCGTACTCGGGGCTGGTGAGCGCCTCCATGAAGGCCACCAGGTCGTCGATCTCGGCCTCGCTGAGGTCGAGCGGACGGATGCCGCCGCTCAGGAAGTCGTTGACCCGGTCCTCCTTCCTGGTCGCGCCGCCGTTGTTGTAGTGGACGATCACGTCGCGCAGGGTCTTGATGCTCCCGTCGTGCATGTAGGGCGGCGTGGCGGCCACGTTGCGCAGGGTGGGCGTCTTGAACGAGCCCAGGTCGTCGAAGCCGCGCGTGACCGCGAAGCGGCCCAGCTCCGAGGTGCGCTTGTCGCCCAGCACCTTGACGTCCACCTCGGCCAGGGTGGCCTGGGCCTTGAGGAACTCGCCCGCCAGGGCCGGCACCTGGTCCTGGATCGGGTTGATGCCGACGCCGACGTTGTGGAAGCGCCCGTCGGTGAAGGTGGCGGTGGTCTGCTCGATCACGTGGCACGAGACGCAGCGGCCCTTGTTGACGTACAGCTCGAAGCCGCGCTTCTGGGCCTCGGTCAGGGCGGCCTTCTCGCCCTTGAACCAGTAGCGGTCGAAGGGCGAGTTGCCGGCCACCTGGGTGCGCTCGAAGGCCGCGATGGCCTGGGTGACCTCCTTCATCGTGATCTCCCTGCCGGCCTTGCCGAAGACGGCCTTGAAGGCCGGGGCGTAGGCGGCGTCGGAGCGCACGATCTTGAGGATCGGCTCGTGGGTCTTGAGGCCCATCTCGACCGGGTTGAGGGGCGGGTGCAGGGCCTGGTCCTCCAGGCTGGGCGAGCGGCCGTCCCAGAACTGGCTCTTCATGTAGGCCGCGTTGACGACCGTGGGCGCGTTGCGCGTGCCGGTCAGCTTGCGGATGCCCTGCGAGACCTGCAGCGGGCTGTCGGTGAAGGCCTTGGCCGGGTCGTGGCAGGTGGCGCAGGACACCTGGCCGGTGCTGCTGAAGCGCTTGTCCTCGAAGAGCTTCTTGCCGAGGGCCACCTTCTCGGGGGTCTGCGGGTTGTCGGGCGGGACGGGCACGGGCGGGAGCCCGAGCGGGGGCGTCTGCGCGGCGGCCAGGCTGGCGCACAGCCAGGCGACGCCGAGCAGTCCGAATCGCGCTGCTCTCATCGTGGTTCTTCCTCCTTCTCGCGACAGCGCCGGCAGAACCCGCGCAGCTCGACCCCGAAGGTGCGGATCTCGAAGCCCAGCGCCGTCGTGTCCGGCAGCGGCAGGGCGTTCAAGCGCTCGTCGTCGAGGTCCACCACGTCGTCGCAGCGCAGGCAGACCAGGTGGTGGTGGACGTCGGTGCGACGGTCGTAGCGGAGGCCGCGGCCCGGATGACAGGCCTTGGCGAGGATGCCCAGGCGGGCGAGCTGCTCGAGGTTGCGGTAGACGGTGGCGCGGGAGATGTCGGGGTGGCGCGCGGCGACGGCCTCGTGGACCTGGTCGGCGGTGGGGTGGTTCCCGAGGCCGAGGGCGGCCTCGAGGATCACGCGGCGCTGCACCGTGAAGGGCAGGCCGCGCTCCCGGCACAGTTGCTGGAAATGCCGGAGGCGCTCGTGCTTCATGTCTCCGCCCTGGGGTCCGACAGACCGCTGTCGCGAGTCAGTCTCGTGTAGGAATTTGTCTCAACGGCAGGCCCGTGTCAAGCCCCAGGGCGGGCGGCCACTCAGCGCCGCAGGCGCACGATGCCGGCGCTCGAGCGCAGCTCGAGCTGGCCGTTGATCTGCTCCCAGGTGTCGGCCGCGCCGATCAGCGCGGAGAAGCGCGTGTCGAGCGGCGAGCTGGGGCAGGCCGCCAGGGTGCAGGCCATCGGCCCGACCGTCAGCGCGCTCCCGCTGGCCTGCCAGCTGGCGTTGCAGCGGTTGCAGTCGGCCAGCAGGGCCAGGCGCCCGTCCTCGCCGAAGCTGGCGCTCAGCGTCACACCCGACGGCACGTTCGTGACCGGCTGCCCCGGCAGCTGCAGCCAGGTGGCCCGCCAGGTCCCGACCAGCGCCGCGGGCGACGGCTCCGTCGGCGACGACGACCCGCAGGCCACCAGGCCCAGGCTCGCGACCAGCGCGAGCGTCCCCTTCCAGCGTCCCATGCTCAGCCTCTCTTTCGACGTGCCGGGCCGCCGGCGCTCCGGGGCCCCCGCGTGACATGAGACGGCCGCGCGGCGAGCCCGGGCCGGGGCGGCGCCCGAGAGTTCCCCAAGAGATTTCCAAGGCCCGCCCGTGCCGCCAATCCGGGCTAGACTCTGCGGGACGCGGCCGGAGCCGCGCCGGAGGTGAGCAGATGGCCGCCAAGGAGAAGCCGCTCAAGGACCGCTTCGCCGCCGCCAAGGGCCGCGTGGAGAAGCTCTCGAAGCGCCCCTCGAACGAGCAGCTGCTGCAGCTCTACGCGTTCTACAAGCAGGCCAGCGAGGGCGACGCGAGCGGCGACCGGCCCGGCCTGCTCGACATCAAGGGCCGCGCCAAGTACGACGTCTGGGCGCGCTGCAAGGGCCAGTCGGCCGACGAGGCCATGAAGAAGTACGTGGCGCTGGTGGACCAGCTCGAGGCCGAGCTCGGCTGAGCGGCGCCGCGCTCCCGCCCCGCGGCCCGAGCCGCCCCGGGCGACGGAGGGCGAGCACGTCCTGACGTTCACCGGCCTGGCGCCGACCGGGGAGGCTGTGGCGCGCCTGGGCGACGAGCGCGTGCTG
>JBDIBD010000322.1:0-6020 GCA_039812725.1 Vicinamibacteria bacterium
CCCTGGCGCGGGCCTGGCGGCGCGCCCCGCGCCGGGCGGCGGCCTGATGCGTCTCGCGGTGGTGACGCCCAGCCTCGACGCGGCCGCCTTCGTGCGCGAGGCGGTCGAGAGCGTGCTGGGCCAGTCGCTGGAGGCCGAGTACGTGGTGCGCGACGGCGGCAGCGCCGACGGCACGCTCGAGGTCCTGCGCCAGTACGAGGGCCGCCTGCGCCTGGCCAGCGGTCCCGACGGCGGCCAGGCCCGTGCCGTCAACCTGGGTTTCGCCCAGACGCAGGCCGAGCTGCTGGGCTGGCTGAACGCCGACGACGCCTACGAGCCGGGCGCCTTCGCGGCCGCGCTCGCGGCCTTCGAGGCCGACCCGCAGCTGGACCTGGTCTACGGCGAGGGCGAGCACGTGGACGCGGCCGGCGCGCCGCTGGGGCGCTACCCGACCGAGGACTGGGACTGCGAACGCCTGGCCGAGGCCTGCTTCGTCTGCCAGCCGACCGTCTTCCTGCGGCGGCGGGTGCTCGAGCGCTTCGGGCCCCTCGACGAGCGGCTGCGCTTCTGCATGGACTACGAGTACTGGCTGCGCATCGCCCGGGGCGTACGCACGCGCCGCCTCGACCGCCGCCTGGCCCGCTCGCGGCTGCACCCGGGCGCCAAGACCCTGCGCCAGCGCGTGGCGGCGCACGCCGAGATCAACGACATGCTGCTGCGGCGCCTGGGGCGCGTGCCCACGCGCTGGATCCACAACTACGCCTTCGCCGTGGTGGACGCCGCGGGCCACGACCGCGCGCGCCCGCGCGACTACGTCTGGACCCTGCTCTGGCGCACGGCCTGGGGCTTCGTGCGCTGGCAGGGGCGCCTGCCGCGCGAGATGGCCGACGTGGCCCGCTACTGGCTCGGGCGGGCTTATGGGCGCGACGGCGGCGGAGCGTGATCGTCGGCTTCGACGTCAGCCAGACGGGCCCCTCGCGCTGCGGCTGCGGCGTCTTCGCGGCGGAGCTGGCCCGGGCCCTGCCCCCGGTCCTGCCCGGCGCCCGGCTGCTGCTCTACCCGGCCTTCGGCACGGACTTCTGGGAGCCGCTCCTGGAGGAGACGCTGGCCCTGGCCGGGGGGCGGGTCGAGCGCCGCCTGCTGGCGCGCAGCCACGCCGAGTGCCAGGCGGTCTTCGGCCAGCCGGGGCCGGCCCTCGAGCAGGCGCTGGGCCAGCCCGACGTCGTGCACGCCAACAATTTCTGGTGCCCGCCCGCCTTGCCCCGGGCGCGACTGGTCTACACGCTCTACGACCTGATCGCCCTGGACGCCCCCGGCTGGCTCGCCGAGGAGAACCGCCGGGTCTGCGCCCGCGGGATCCTGCGGGCCAGCGTCGGCGCCGACCACGTGCTGGCCATCTCGGGCCGCACGCGGGCGCGCTTCCTCGAGCTCTTCCCGCACTACCCGGAGGAGCGCGTCAGCGTGGCCTGCCCGGCCAGCCGCTTCGACCCCGCGGACGACGCGGGCGAGAGGCCGGTGGAGGGCCTCGAGCCCGGTCGCTTCTGGCTGTGGCTGGGCGGCCAGGACCCGCGCAAGAACCTGGACGGGCTGCTGCGCGCTCACGCCCGGGCCGGGAGCCGCGAGCCGCTGGCCCTGGTCGGGCTCGAGCGCCTGCCGCGTGGGGCCGAGGGCCGGGCCCGGGCCCTCGGCCGGGTCGACGACGCCGACCTGGCCTGGCTCTACCGGCACTGCCGCGCGCTGCTCTACCCCTCCTTCGCCGAGGGCTTCGGCCTGCCGCTGGTGGAGGCCCTCGGTTACGGGCGGCCGGTGGTGGCCTGCGACGGCGCGAGCCTGCGCGAGGCGGCGGGGCCGGACGGAGCGCTCTGGGTGGAGGCGGGCGACGAGGCCGGCTTGGCGCAGGCCCTCCGCCGCCTCGAGCGAGATGCCGGCCTGGCCGAGCGCCTCGGGAGCGCGGGGCGCGCCTGGGCCGCGCGCTTCACGTGGGCCGCCACCGCCCGGGTCACGGCCGAGGCCTACGCGCTGGCGCTTTCGCGCCCGCGCTACGGGCTCGCGGCGGACGCCGAGGGGCTACACTGACCCCGATGAGGATCATGGTGCTGGGCGCGGGGGCGGTGGGCTGCTTCTACGGGGCCCGGCTGGCAGCGGCCGGCTCCGAGGTGGTCTTCGTGGCGCGCGGCGCCGGGCTGCGGGCGCTGCGTGAGAAGGGCCTGCGGGTGCACTCGGGCCACGGTGACGTGCACCTGCCGGCAGTGGCCGCCGTCGAGAAGCCCGGCGAGGCCGGACGCGTGGACTGGGTGATCTGCGCCGTCAAGGCCTGGCAGCTGGCCGACGCGGCGGCCGAGCTGGGGCCCGCGCTCGGCCCCGAGACCGCAGTGCTCCCCCTGCAGAACGGCGTCGAGGCCAGTGACCAGCTGGCCGAGCTCCTGGGGCCGCGCCACGCCGTCTACGGCACCACCTGGATCGCGGCCCAGCTGGCCGAGCCAGGGGTGGTGCGGCACGTGGGCGTCGAGCCGCGCGTGGCCCTGGGCGAGCGCGACGGGCGGGCCACGCCTCGCGTGGCCGCCCTGGCCGAGGCCCTTTCGAGGGCCGGCGTGCGGGTCGAGGTCCCCGACGACATGCCGCGCGTGCTGTGGAGCAAGTTCGTCTTCATCGCCTCGCTGTCGGGCGTGGCGGCCCTGACGCGCCTGCCGGTGGGCGAGTGGCGCCACGTCCCCGCGACCCGCCGGCTGCTCGTGTCCGCCCTCGAAGAGGTGGCCGCCGTGGGGCGCGCCCGTGGCGTGGCCCTGGCCCACGGCATCGTGGAGAGCACGCTCGAGTTCATCGACGCGCTGCCCGCCTCGGCCCAGCCGTCGATGGCGCGCGACGTGATCGAGGGGCGCGCCTCCGAGCTGGAGGCCCAGACGGGAGCCGTCGTCCGGTTGGGGAGCGCCGCGGGCCTGCCGACGCCCACCCACGAGATGATCTACTCGTTGCTCTTTCCGCAAGAATTGCTGGCCAGGGCGCAAGTCTAGTCTTAGGCGCAGGACTTGCCAGCGGGCGCCCCGACCCGGACGGGCGCGGCAAGTGCCAAGCTGACAAAGGCATGCCTCCGCAGGGCGTTTCCGAGGGACGGACTCGTGCCCGTCACCGCCGCGGCGGCACGCCCTGTGCTAGTCTCAGGGCTTCGACATGGGTTCGCGCGTCTATCTCCTGTTGACCCTGGCCTTCTACACGGTGGGCGCCGTGCACGTCGTGCTGCAGGCGCTCCTCAAGCGCAAGTTGTTGTCCAACGCGCTCTTGACGGCCACGCTCGTGGGCTTCGCGCTGCACACCGCCGGGCTCTCGCAGCGCTGGACCGAGGCCGGCCGTTTCCCGGTCGCCGGGGTGCACGACGCCTGCTCGTTCCTGGCCTGGGCGACCGTGCTGGGCTTCCTCACGACATACCTGCGCACGCGCGTCGACGCCCTGGGCCTGGCGGTCTACCCGACGGCCTTCCTGCTGGTGCTGGTGTCGAACCTGACCCAGCCCGTGCAGCCCGACCCGGCCCTGGCCGGGGCGCTCTTCCCGGTGCACGCCGCGCTGGCCTTCATCGGCTACGCGGCCCTGTTCGTGGCCTGGGCCATGGGCATCTTCTACCTCGTCCAGGAACGCGAGCTGAAGCGCCGCACCCCGCTCTCGTTCTACTACTTGATCCCCAGCCTCGAGCGCTGCGACACCATCAGCGGCCAGGCCGTGCTGCTGGGCTTTGGCCTGCTGAGCCTGGCCATCACCAGCGGCATGGCCCTCGCGCACCAGTCGCTCGGCCGGTACTGGCTGTGGGACGCCAAGGGCATCACGGCCCTGGTGGCCTGGGCTCTTTACGTGATCCTGCTGGTCACGCGCTGGCGGGCCGGCTGGGGCGGGCGCCGCCAGGCCCTGCTGGGCATCGGCGCCTTCACGGCGGTGGTGCTGGTCTTCGTGATCGTGGCCACGCTGGGCGGCAGCGCCGCCATGGCCGGGGCGGGAGCGCCGCGGCCGTGATCCTCGTGGTGGGCGTCAGCCATCGCACCGCGCCGCTCGACGTGCGCGAGGCCCTGGCTTTCCCGCACGAGCACCTGCCCCAGGCCCTCGAGAGCCTGCGCAAGGAGGCCGGGCTGTCCGAGGCCTGCATCCTGTCGACCTGCAACCGGGTCGAGATCTACGGGCGCGAGGCCGAGCCGCGCGCCATCGAGGCGGTGCCGCAGTTCCTGGCCCGCTACCACGGCCGCCCGCTGGAGCAGCTGCGCCCGCACCTGTACGTGCTGGAGGGCGAGAAGGCCATCCGCCACGTCTTCCGGGTGGCCGCCAGCCTGGACTCGATGGTGCTGGGCGAGCCCCAGATCCTGGGCCAGGTCAAGGACGCCTACGAGGCCGCGGAGCACGCCGGCGCGCTGGGCGCCACCCTCAACGCCCTGCGCAACCGCTCGGTGTCGGCGGCCAAGCGCGCCCGCAGCGAGACCGGCATCGGCCAGAACGCGGTCTCGGTGTCCTACGTGGCCGTCGAGCTGGCCCGCAAGATCTTCGGCGAGCTGCGCGGGAAGAACGTGCTGATGGTGGGCGCCGGCAAGATGAGCCTGCTGGCGGCCAAGCACCTGGTCACCAGCGGCGCGCGCGCCACCGTGCTGGGCGGGCGCACCTTCGCCAAGGCCGAGGAGCTGGCCGCCGCCCTGGGCGGCACGGCCGCACCCTTCGAGAGCCTGCGCGACGAGCTGGGCCGGGCCGACATCGTCATCAGCAGCACCGGGGCGCCGCACACCGTGATCCACCGCGAGGACGTCGAGCAGGCCCGCAAGGTGCGCGGCGGCCGCCCGCTCTTCCTGATCGACATCGCGGTGCCGCGCGACGTCGACGCCGACGTCGCGAAGATGGACGGCGTCTTCCTGTACGACCTCGACGACCTCAAGGCCGTGGCCGAGGCCAACCTGCGCGAGCGCCAGAAAGAGGCCGCCGCGGCCGAGTCGCTGGTCGAGGGCGAGATCCGGGAGTTCCTGGCCTGGCAGAAGTCGCTCGACGTGGTGCCGCTGCTGGTGGAGCTGCGCAAGAAGGCCGAGGAGATCCGCAAGGCCGAGCTCGACAAGGTGCGCGGGCGGCTGGGCAGCCTCTCGCCGGAGCAGCAGCAGGCCGTCGAGGCCGCCACCAGCGCCATCGTCAACAAGCTCCTGCACCCGCCCACGGTGCAGATCAAGGAGCTCTCCAAGAACGGCTACAGCGCGGAGACCGCGGGCCTGGTGCGGAGGCTGTTCGGACTATGAGCACGATTCGCATCGGCACGCGCGGCAGCGCGCTGGCGCTCTGGCAGGCCCACCACGTCAAGGGGCTGCTCGAGGCCCGTGGCCACGCCGTCGAGCTCCAGGTCATCACCACCACGGGCGACAAGCTGCTCGACCGCCGCCTCGAGCTGGTGGGGGGCAAGGGCGCCTTCCTCAAGGAGATCGAGGAGGCCCTGCTGGCCCGCCAGGTGGACCTGGCCGTGCACAGCCTCAAGGACGTGCCCACCCAGCTGCCGGCCGGGCTGGGCCTGTGCGCCTTCCTCGAGCGGGCCGACCCGCGCGACGGCCTGGCCTCGCGCGACGGCCAGGGGCTCGACGCCCTGCCGAAGGGCGCGCGCGTGGGCACCACCAGCCTGCGGCGCCAGGCCCAGCTGCGGGCCCGCCGCCCCGACCTCGCGATCGTCGACCTGCGCGGCAACGTCGACACGCGCCTGCGCAAGCTGCGCGAGGGCGAGTTCGACGCCATCCTGCTGGCCATGGCGGGCGTCACGCGCCTGGGGCGCGCGGCGGAGATGACCGAGGTGATCGAGCCCGAGGTGCTCTTGCCCGCGCCGGGGCAGGGGGCCATCGCCCTCGAGTGCCGCACGGACGACGCGGCCGTGCGGACCGCCGCGGTGCCCCTCAACCACGCCGACACCGAGCGCGCCGTGACGGCCGAGCGCAGCTTCCTCTCGGCCCTGGGCGGCGGCTGCAACGTGCCGCTGGGGGCCTGGGCCCGGCGCGACGCCGACGGCCTGCGGCTGCAGGCGCTGGTGGCGCGCGACGACGGCAGCC
>JBDIBD010000323.1:0-6009 GCA_039812725.1 Vicinamibacteria bacterium
GGCTGATCTCGGCCTGGCCGCCGCCCAGCGGCAGGGCCCGCCGGGCCTCGTCCGGCCAGTCCGCGATCAGGCTCTCGAGGGGCCGGCCGCGGGCCGCCGTGGCCCCGCAGCCGACGACGCGCTCGGCGGCCGGGTTCAGCTCGACCACCCGATGGCGCACGTCCAGCACCACCACCCCGTCGGGCAGGCTGGCCACGACCACGCCGTGGGCCACCGGGCTGATGTCGAGAAAGCCCAGCCGGAAGAGGGCGAAGCCGAAGCCCAGGGCCGAGAGGGTCAGGGCGTAGGGCGTGGGGTCGGTGCTGGGCCAGGGGTTGAGGCCGAAGGTCTGGGCGGCGTTGCAGGCCCAGGGCAGCGCCACCGCGAGGACCAGGGGGATCGCCAGCGGGCGGGCGGCGGGCGAGCGCTGGCCCTCCACCAGCACGAGCAACGTCGTGCCGAGCAGCAGCGCGTAGACGAACCCGAGGTGCACCCAGAACCACGGGCCGTGCTCGGTCACGAGCCCCGGCCCGGCGGGGTCGAGGCGCATGGCCGCCCAGTGCAGGTGGTGGAGGTCGTTGGTGACGATCAGCAGCAGCGTGGCCACGGGCACGAGCAGCAGGGCCGCCAGCCTGCGGCCCGTCAGCCAGGCCTCGCGGCCCGTGTGGAGCAGGGTCACGCGCAGCCAGGCCAGCAGCGCCCCGTAGATGCCGAAGTGCCGCAGCCGGCTGACCAGCACCTTCTCCTCGAAGGAGGGCAGCCAGTACTCGAGCGCGGAGGTCAGCATCCAGACGCCCAGGGACGCCATCAGCAGCGCCAGGCTGCGGGCCCCCGGGACGGCCCGGCGGCGCCAGGCGTAGAGCGCCATGGCCCAGGCCACGAGCGTCGCGGCCGCCAGCGGCAGCACGAGGGGCGACAGGCGCGGGTCCATGGAGTCGCGGGCGGGAGTATACCGCCCGGGGCACCCCGGGGCCGCCCCCGGGCCTCAGTTCAAGGCCGTCGGGGTCGCCAGCGAGAACGGGGCGATGCGGGCCTCGAACATCTCGCCGCTGGCCAGGCGCATGCGGTACCAGCCGTGCATCGAGCCCAGCGGAGTCTGCAGCGGGCAGGAGCTGGCGTACTCGAACGACTGGCCGGGCTCGAGCACCGGCTGCTGGCCCACCACGCCGGGGCCCTCGACCTGGCCCACCTCGCCCTCGGGGCCCGAGATGACCCAGCGCCGGCTGACGAGCTGCGCCGTCTCGGCGCCCTCGTTCGAGACGCGCACGCTGTAGGCGAAGAAGTAGTAGGAGTCGGCCGGGGCGCTGCGCTCCGCGACGTAGGTCGCCTGCACCTGGACGCGGATGCCGCGCGTGACCGTGTCGCTCATCGCCCGCGGCCCGCCTGGCAGCCTAGGCCGCGCTGGCCGACAGCGACTGCAGGCGCCGGCCGAACTGCCAGCCGAAGGCCGTCTTCATGGCCTTGAGCTTGAGGCTCGTCAGCGGGTAGCGCCTGGAGGTCAGGCTCTTGCACTCCTCGGGCAGCAGCACCAGGCTGACGTTGATGTTGGGGGCGCAGCCGATGGGCAGCCCGGCCTCCATGCAGGCCTCGTAGAGGCGGGCGAAGACCGGCACCATCTCCTCGGTGCGGGGCGGCGGCGTGTCGGCCAGGTCGGTGCCCAGCAGCGGGCGGAAGACGCACACGGTCGGGATGGCGCCCACGCTGGTGATCCAGTTGATGGCCTTGATGGACGACTCCGCCGGCTCCAGCCCGGCGATGATCTCGCCGTTGGCGACCCAGGGCTCGTGGCGCGGCCCCTTCTTGCCCAGCGTGGCGCAGTAGCGCACCGCCTCGAGGTAGAAGTCGAGGCCGTACTCGGCGTGCTTGCCGGGACAGATCTCCTGGAAGATCTGGCGGTCGAAGATCTCGAAGCAGAACGAGA
Organism: Vicinamibacteria bacterium; assembly: GCA_039812725.1. Lineage (GTDB taxonomy): Bacteria > Acidobacteriota > Vicinamibacteria > Fen-336 > Fen-336 > JBDIBD01. The sequence continues at coordinate 1,901 of JBDIBD010000323.1, forward strand.
CCCGGTTGACGCCGATCTCGCGCAGGTGGTCGTAGCGCTTCAGGTCGCGGTGGGGCGGCGTCTGCACTCCGACCAGCAGCCCCAGCTCCTTCTTGATGCGCACGATGTAGGGCTCGAGGATGTCGAGGTAGGTGTCGCCGTGGTAGTGGCCGGTGTTGAAGTCCACGTAGGTGATGCCCGACTCGCGACGGGCCGCGTGCACCACCTCGAGAACCTCGTTCACCGACTTCTCGTCGGCGTCGTCGACACCCAGGTTCAGGCCCACCGAGCAGAACTTGCAGTTGCTCTTGTTGGGCTTCTCGGTCCAGTACTCGCAGACCTTGGCGGGGTAGACGCCCAGGTAGGTGCCCTGCAGCGTGCCGACGCGGGTCATCTGCTTGCCGGTGCTGGTGTGGGCGTCGTACCACTCCGGGCGGGGCGAGAGTGTCAGGGCCGCCACGTCCTGGCCCGAGTGGCGCAGCAGGTAGCCGCCGTTCTCGCGGTGCAGCGTGTAGGGGGAGAGCTGGGCGAAGGGCTCGGTGACGGGCACGTTGGTCCACAGGCCGCCGGGCAGCACGACCTCAAGGCCGCTGCCCAGGCCCGCGCGGGTGCGCAGGATCTTGCGCCCCCCGTCGCTCTCGATGAAGCAGCTCTCGTCCATCCGCAGGCCCTTGCAGTACAGGTCCAGCTTCAACAGGGCCGGGTTCTCACGCAGCGCGGCGATCATGCTCTCTCCCTCGAAGATCCAGGCGGGGCGACGCGGCCCTCGGCCGGGCCCGTGCACACCATTTCCCCGCGGCAGCCCCATGCAGGCGGCGTGCCAGCCTGATCCGAGGCGAATTGTGCCACGTTTTGCGCCGGCCGGGCTTGATCCTCGTCAAGCCCGCGCAGGCCTTTCGCCTGCCGGAAAGCCAGCGGGCCGCGCGGCTCGCACCGCGCGGCCCGGGCGTGGCTGGACGACGCTACTGGCAGGCCCCCACGCCCACCAGGCACCAGGACTGCTTGACGGCCGCGTACTGGGTGCTGGTCGAGCCGTAGAGGGCCGAGGCCGCGTTGAGGCAGGCCGTGCGGGCGCCCGCGAAGTTGGTGCTGGAGGTCATGTACGACGTCAGCGCGCGGTACCAGATCTTGGCCGCCGCGTCGGCGCCGATGCCGGTCATCGAGCCGCCCTTGTGGTGCGTGCCGCCCTTGGCCAGCAGGTAGAAGGCCTTGTTGGCGATGCCCGAGTTGATGTGCACGCCGCCGTTGTCGGAGGTGCCGGTGTAACGCTCGGAGTAGTGGTCGGGGTCGTCGTCAGCGGTGTAGCCGCGGTTGGGGGCGGCGTGCGGGTTGTCCATGTAGCGCAGGGCGTCGCCCGAGGTGGCCGGGGTGTAGGCCTGCTCACCGATCTTCCAGGTGTTGGCGCTCTCGCCCTTGGCGTAGCGCTCGACCATGGCCCCGAAGATGTCCGAGACGGCCTCGTTGAGGGCCCCAGACTCGTTCGAGTAGACCAGACCCGCGGTGCGCTCGGTGACCCCGTGGGTCATCTCGTGGCCGGCGATGTCGAGCGTGACCAGCGGCGTGAAGGTCGTGCCGTCGCCGTCGCCGTAGGTCATGTAGCTGCCGTTCCAGAAGGCGTTGTTGTAGTTGCTGCCGTAGTGCACCTTCGAGCTGATCAGCTTGGTGACGCCGTCGGCCGAGGTGTAGTAGCCCGGGCCGCCGCTGCCGTCGATGCCGTTCCGGCCGTGCACGCTCTTGTAGTAGTCGTAGACCTTGGCCGAGCCGTAGTGGGCGTCGACGCCCGCGCGCTGGCTGGTGGAGACCCAGCTGTTGTCGGTGTCGGTGAAGCGGTAGGTCGAGGCCGTGGTGTTGCGGTTGTCGAAGGTGCCGGTCTTGCGGGTCGTGTCCTCCAGGTAGTACGTGCTCCCGCCCAGGTAGGTCGTGATCGAGACCGTGCCGCTGTAGAGCGAGGAGCCCGAGCCCGTGGCGGTCTGCAGGTTGTCGTACTGCCAGACCACCGAGCCGTTGTGGGCGTCCACGAAAAGCACGGGCATGGCCGTCTCGGCCGAGCCGTCCTCGCGGCGCAGCTCGACGCGCCAGACCAGGTAGTCGCGGCCCTCGTGGCGCAGCACCCACAGGTCGGCCCGGGGCCGGTCGGTCAGGCCCTCGCCGGCGGGCGAGGACTGGACGGCCTGCTCGATGGCGGCTGCCGCATCGAGCGTCGGCGTGGTGTCGACGCGGGGGGCCGCCAGCGTGTCGTCGGTGACCGCGAACAGCGCCCCGTCGGCCGCGAGGTGCACGATGGCCTCGCCCCCGAACACGGGCACGCCGTTGACGTGCTGCCGGTAGCGGCTGTGGGCCATGGCCTGGTCGTCGACCTGCACGGCGTCGGCCTTCACGTCGGCGAGGGAAAGGCCCTTGGCCTGCAGCCGGGCCTCCAGGTGCGGGGCGCTCAGGCGCCGGGCCACCTGGGCGGCGTCGGCGCGGGCGAACAGGCTCTTCGGGGCGGCTCCGGCCGGCAGGCTCGCCAGGCCGCAGAGGGCCGCGAGGGCGAGGAGGGAAGCACGACGGTCCATGGGCAGGCACTCCTTGCGACAAAGCCGGTCCACGGGCTCGCCCGGCCGAGAGCGGGGAGGCCCCCGCGCTGGGTGCACCTCGCCTCGGATCCGGACGGGCGGGCCACCGGCAGGCCCGCCGCTGCTGCATGGGGAGATTTGTTGGAGCTTGAAGTAGCACGCCGCCGCGGCCGGCGTCAAGCCCGTCGTCAGGACCTGTTCACTTGGTGGGCAGGATCAGAGCGCGGGCCTTGCCGAAGGCCCGCAGCAGGCCGGGGTCGAGGCCCAAGGCGGGCAGCTCGTCCCAGCCGAACCAGCGCAGGTCGTCGGTCTCGTCCTGGCAGCGCGCGTGCGCCGACCCGGCCGGCGCCAGCACGAGGTAACGCAGGTCGAGGTGCTGGTGGGCCGGCTCGCCGGGGCGGGCGGGGATGTCGTGCACGTCCACGTCCAGCGGCCGGGCGGCCGCGGCGTGCAGGCGCAGGTCGGCGAGCCCGGTCTCCTCGCGCGCCTCGCGCAGGGCCACGTCCTCTCCGCGCGTCTCGCCGGCCTCGGCGTGGCCGCCGGGCTGCAGCCAGCGCTGCAGCTTGCGGTGGCGCAGCAGCAGGGTGGCCGAGCCGTCCTCGGCCACGACCAGGGCCGAGCCCGTCAGGTGGCCCTCGGCGATGGCGCGGTCGAAGGGCCGGGCGTGCCGGCGCGTGAAGGCCAGGATCTGCGCCGCGTCGGCGGCCTCGCGCTCGTCGGCCGGGACGTGCGCGGCCAGGGCCCGCTGCAGCTGCTCGAGGTCGGAGCTCATGGGCGCGGGAGGTTATCATGCGCCCTTTCGGGGGGGACGAGTGGAAGCCACGGCGCGTCCGCGCGTGAAGGTCTGCTGCATCTCGAGCGTCGAGGAGGCGCGCCTGGCCGTCGCGGCCGGGGCCCACGCCCTGGGCCTGGTCTCGGCCATGCCCAGCGGCCCGGGCGTGATCGACGAGGAGCTCATCGCCCGGATCGCCGCGGCCGTGCCGCCGCCGGTGTCGCCCTTCCTGCTCACCAGCCTGCAGGAGGGCCGGGCGCTGGCGGCGCAGCAGCGGCGGCTGGGGGTCGGCACGCTGCAGCTCGTCGACGCCGTGGAGCCGGGGGCCTACGCGCTGCTCCGGCGCGAGCTGCCCGGCGTGCGCCTGGTGCAGGTGATCCACGTGACCGGCCGCGAGTCGCTCGACGAGGCCCGCGAGGCCGCCCGGCACGTGGACGCGATCCTGCTCGACTCGGGCAACCCGAAGGCGGCCGTCAAGGAGCTGGGCGGCACGGGCCGGCGCCACGACTGGGGCGTGAGCCGGCTCATCCGCGAGGCCGTGGCGGTGCCGGTCTTCCTGGCCGGCGGCCTGCACGCCGGCAACGTGGCCGAGGCCGTGCGCGAGGTGGGGCCGTTCGCGCTCGACATCTGCAGCGGCGTGCGCAGCGAGGGGGCCCTCGACCCCGCCAAGCTGCGGGCCTTCTTCGCGGCCCTGCCGGCCTGAAACGACGAAGGGCGGGGCCCGCGCGCCCCTCAGGCCCGTCCGAGGAGGTGGGCGAGGGCCTCGGGCAGCCCCGGCTGGCGGAAGGCGTGGCCGAGGGCCA
>JBDIBD010000324.1:0-6003 GCA_039812725.1 Vicinamibacteria bacterium
TATCGGCGCGAGGGCTGGCTGTGAGCGCGCCCGCGCGGCCGGCGCTGCTCGCGCTCGACCGGCTGAGCCTGGCCTACGTGGCCCTGGCCGTGCTCGTCAGCCTGGCCCGCTGGCCCCCGGCGCGGCCCTGGCCCTGGGCCTGGCTGGCCTTCTACGCTCTGGTCCTCGGCTGCGCCCTGGCGGCGCCGCGGCTGCGGGCGCGTGGCGGCTGGCGCGGGTTCCTCGGCGACTTCTACGGGCTGATCCTCACCGGCGGCCTCTACACCGCCGTCGGCGTCGCCAACCGCGCGGCCGGCGTCTCGTGGGACGCCGTGGTCATGGGCTGGGAGCAAGCGCTTTTCGGCGGCCAGCCCTCCTTCGACTGGATCCGCGCCCAGCCCTGGCCCTGGCTGAGCTGGCTGTTGCACGCGGCCTACGGCTCGTACTACGTCATCCTGGCCGCGTCGCCCCTGGGCCTGTGGCTGACGGGCCGCCGCGAGGCCGCCCGGCGCGCGCTGCGGCTGACCATGTCGGCCTTCTACGCCTGCTACCTGGCCTTCCTGCTGTTCCCCGTGGCGGGGCCGCGCTACGTGCTGCCCGCCGCCGAGAACGAGGCGCGCCAGGTGCTGCCCGCCCGGCTGGTGCACGGCCTGCTCGAGGGCGGCTCGGCCTGGGGGACGGCCTTCCCCTCCTCGCACGTGGCGGCCGGGCTGGCCGCCGCCGCGGCGGCCTGGATGGGCTGGCGCGCGCTGGGCCTGGCGCTCGTGCCGCTGGCCCTGCTGATGTCGGTCGGTACGGTCTACGGTCAGTTCCATTACGCCGTCGACGCCCTGGCAGGTGCTGTGGTCGCCGCCGCCCTGGTGGCCCTCGAGCTCCGGCGGCGGGAGGCGCAGGTGGCCGGGCCGCTATAATGTAGGGGTGAGCGAGGTGCGCGCCTCCGGCAGGACGAGAGCCGACTGGCCCGTGCGCCTGCACCGCCTCGGAGACGAGCCTGGCGACGACCTCAGCGCCACGACCACCGCGGAGGAGCGCCTGGCGATGATGTGGCCCCTGGCTCTCGAGGCGTTCTCGCTCCTCGGCCCCCTGCCGGACTACCGGCGGCAGGACGCGCCGGTCGTGCTGCAGCGCCTGCGCCCGTGAACGAGGACTTCCTCGACCTCCTGGCCGCGCTGCTCGCCGCGCAGGCGCGCTTCCTCGTGGTCGGCGCGCACGCCCTGGCCGTTCACGGCGTGCCGCGCGCCACCGGCGACCTGGACGTCTGGATCGCGCGCGACGGCGACAATCCCGCCCGGGCCTGGCAGGCCCTGCTGCGCTTCGGGGCGCCGGTCGCCGCCTTGGGCTTCTCGCCGGAGGACCTGGCGACGCCCGACCGCGTGCTGCAGATCGGGCTGCCCCCGCGCCGCATCGACCTGCTGACCACGATCAGCGGCGTGGGCTTCGAGGAAGCCTGGGCAGGCCGGGTCACGCACGACGTGCACGGCCTGCCCGTCCCCTTCCTCGGCCGGGCGGCGCTGGTGCGGAACAAGCGCGCCTCGGGCCGGGCAAAGGACAGGGCCGACCTCGAGGCCTTGGGCGAGGCCGGCTGAGCCGGCCGCTCAGGCCAGCAGCCCGGGCAGCACCTCGCCGCTCTTGCCCTGGATGAAGTGCTGGAAGGCGTGCACGTTGTCCGGGGGCTCGGCGTTCACCAGCCAGGTCTCGCCCCCGGCGCGGCGAGCGTCCAGCACCAGCCCGGCGGCCGGGTAGACGGCGCCCGACGTGCCGGCCGCCAGGAACACCAGGCGCTCGCGGGCGCCGCGCTGCTCGAAAGCCGCGACCTGCTCCAGGTGCGCGGGGTCGAGGAACTCCCCGAACCAGACGATGTGGGGGCGCAGCAGTCCCATCCGCCCGCGCGCCTGGCACAGCTCGCACAGCGGCGGGTGGTCGGGGTCCTCGTAGGACTTCTGGTCGTCGAAGGGCGGCCGGTCGCAGTGCGCGCAGCGCGTCTGGAAGAGCCGCCCGTGGATCTCGACCAGCCGCCGGTTGCCGGCCTTGCGGTGCAGCTCGTCCACGTTCTGGGTCACGAGCAGGAAGCGCTCGCCCAGGCGCTGCTCGAGCGCGGCCAGCGCGTGGTGGCCGGGGTTGGGCTGGCAGGTCAGCGCCGCTTGCCGGCGCTTCGAGTAGAAGCGCCAGACCAGCAGCGGGTCGCGCTGGAAGCCCTCGGGCGAGGCCACGTCCTCCACGCGGTGCTGCTCCCACAGCCCGTTCGCGTCGCGGAACGTCGCGACGCCGCTCTCGGCCGAGACGCCGGCGCCGGTCAGCACCAGCACCCAGGTGCGCTCGTCGATCTCCAGCTTCTGCGGGGGCATGGGGCCTCCTTCGCCCGGATGGCGGCGGAACGATTGTGACTCCGATCAACTCGGCCGGGCCAGCCGCCTGCGTACCGGGATGCAGCATGCCGTTCCGGGACGTGGCCCGTGCGCCACGATGTGGTCGACGGGACGCGGGCTCGCCCGGGCATCCGGCCTCGTCGCCAACCGGCTCAGCGAGTTGCGGCCGGGCTGGCCGGGCACGGCGCTTGAATGGAGGTAGGCATGACGACCACGAAGCTCCTTCGAGCCACCGGCATCGTGGTGCTCACCGCCACGGCCCTGCCGTTCGGTCCCGAGTCGGGCTCGGCCGCCGAGCCCGCCCTCGCCCCCACCACGGTCGCGCTGGGCCCCGCCGAGCCCCGGGCCGAGAGCCACGTGCTGGTGCAGCGCCCGGGAGGGCCCGCGCAGGACCCGGCCCGTGGCTTCGTGGTGCTGGCCCGTCGCGACGGCCGCGTCCCGCGCGCCTGGCTGTGGGACGAGCCGCTGGGCTGTCCGAAGACGCGCTGACGGCCGCTCAGGCGCCCAGACGCCGGGCCAGCTCGTCGAGGCTGCCCAGGCGCGGGCAGTCGACCTCCTCGTAGAGCCCGGCCGGGTCGAACAGCGCCGCCCGCAGGCCGGCGGCGCGGGCGCCGGCGACGTCGACGTGGTAGAGGTCGCCCACGTGCACCGTGCTGGCGGGGCGTGCGCCGGAGCGCGCCAGGGCCAGCTGGAAGAAGCGCGGGTCGGGCTTCTCGAGCCCCTCGACGTGCGAGTCGAGCAGGTGGTCGAAGCAGTCCGCCAGGCCCAGCCCGGACACGAGCGCGTCCAACCGGCCGTCGGCGTTCGAGACCATCACCAGCCGCAGCCCGCGGGCCCGCAGGCGCTCCAGCACCGGCCGGGCGTCGTCGGGGACGTGGCACCACAAGTTGGCGCGCAGGTGCTCGGCCACCAGGGCGCCGATCAGCCCGGCCAGCTCGGCTTCCGAGACCGCCAGGCCGGCGCGCCGCAGGGTGTCGCCGAAGTAGGTCGACCAGCGCTGGGCGTCGCTGCTGGCGCGGATGCCGTCGGCGCTGTCGAGGGCGCGTCGCGCGCGCGCCTCGGCCCGGGCCAGCCGGCCCGCGCCCAGCTCGTGGCCGTGCGCGGCCAGCACCTGCGCCACGCGCCGCCAGTCGGGGTGCAGCAGCACCCCGCCGGCGTCGAGGAACAGCGTCTCGACGCCCTGCCAGAAGCCGTCCCGCGCGCTCTCGCCCATGCTCCCTTCCGATCGGCCGCGGAGCGTACCACGCCCGCCGCGGCGGGCGTAGGATTGACCCCGGAGAACGACATGCCCCAGCACCCCGAGCCCGCGCGCGCCCTGCTGCCGGCCCTGACGGCGGTCCTGCTCCTCGGCCCGCCGGCGCCGGCCCGGGCGGAGGTGGCCGACGCCGTCTTCGAGGTGCACGCCACGTTGCGCGGGCGCGACTACCTCTCGCCGTGGAACCCCGGCAACAGCTGGACGGTGGAGGGCTCGGGCTGGCTGGCCGCGCCGGGCCGCATCGTCACCAACGCCCACGTGGTCGACGACGCCACCTACGTCGAGGTGCGGCGCCAGGGCGAGGCCGAGCTGGTGGAGGCGCGCGTGGCCTTCGTGGCCCACGAGGCCGACCTGGCGCTGCTCGAGGTGGCGGGCTTCAAGGACGTCAAGCCCCTGCCGCTCGGCCCGCTGCCCCGCACGCAGCAGTCGGTGGCGGTCTACGGCTTCCCGATGGGCGGCGACACGCTCTCGGTCACCCAGGGGGTGGTCTCGCGGGTCGAGCACCAGGAGTACGTCCACTCCGGGCGCCGGCTGCTGGCGGCCCAGATCGACGCCGCCATCAACCCGGGCAACAGTGGCGGGCCGGTCATCATGGAAGGCCAGGTGGTGGGCGTGGCCATGCAGGGCTACAGCGGCGCCGACAACATCGGCTACATGATCCCCGCGCCGATCGTGCGCCACGTGCTCGAGGACGTGCAGGACGGGCGCTACGACGGCTTCCCCGTGCTGGGGATCGACCACCAGGAGCTGCAGAGTCCCGACCTGCGGCGCAAGTACCGGCTGCCCGAGGGGCGCACCGGGGTGCTGGTGCGGGCCGTGCACGTGGGCGGGTCGGCCGACGGCTGGCTGAAGCCGGGCGACGTGCTGCTCTCGATCGAGGGCCACCTGCTGGCCCCCAACGGCAGCGTCGAGTTCCGGCCGCGCGAGCGCACGGACTCGAGCTACTTCCTCGACCTGCTGGCCGTGGGGGCCACCGCCCGGCTGGAGGTGCTGCGCGACGGCGAGGTGCGTGAGTTGCGCCTGCCGCTGCGGGCGGGCCGCTATCCGCAGGGCCGCGTGGCGGTGGAAGAGTTCCAGCGCGCGCCGCGCTACCTGGTCTACGGCGGCCTGGTGTTCCTGCCCCTGACCCGCAACGTGCTGCAGCAGTTCGGGCCGGAGTGGTGGGCCACCGCCCCGCGCAGCCTGGTGGCCGGGGGCACGCGCCGGGCGCGCTACGAGGGCGAGGAGGCGGTCTTCCTGTCGCGCGTGCTGGCCGGCCCGGTCAACGAGGGCTACCACGACCTCAGCGACCGGGTGGTGGAGTCGGTGGACGGGGTGCGGCCGCGCGACTTCGCCCACTTCGTGGAGCTGGTCGAGGGCGGCCCGGCGCCGTTCGTGAGCATCCGCCTCGACGAGGACTTCGAGATCGCCCTCGAGCGGGCCAGGGTCAAGGCCGAGTCCGCGGCCCTGCTGCAGCGCTACGGCATCCAGGCCGACCGCTCGGCCGAGCTGGCCCCGTCCCACACTGCGGCGGCTCCGCCCGTGCAACCCCCGGCCGCCCCCGCCTCGCGTCCCTAGCCGGCCAGCGGACCCCCGCCGTCCCGGGCGCGTCGTAGACTGTCGGGGTTCCGTCCAGTTCCCGATGTCCCGCGGCCGCCCGGGCGCGGCCGCTTTTCGAAGGAGTCGAGCGCATGCAGCGTTTCGTGTTGGCCGTCTCGGTCGCAACCCTCCTGGCCGTTCCGGCGGCCGCCCAGCAGAAGGACCCGCCCCCCGCCGCCCCGCAGATGTCGGCCGAGGACAAGGCCATGATGGAGGCCTTCGAGCGCATGGGCCGCGTGGGCGAGAACCACAAGCTGCTCGAGTCCATGGTCGGGGAGTGGGACGCCAAGGTCACGATGTGGATGAAGCCGGGCGCGCCGCCCAGCGAGTCGACGGGCAGCATGGTCACGCGCGCGGTCTACGGCGGGCGCTACTTCCACGGCACCTACAAGGGCGACATGATGGGCCAGCCCTTCGAGGGCGTGGCCACCAGCGGCTACGACAACGTCTCGGGAAAGTTCTGGTCGACCTGGGTCGACAGCATGTCGACGGGCATCAGCTACAGCACGGGCAGCTACGACCCGGCCACCAAGTGCATCACCTACACGGGCGAGATGGCCGACCCGATGGCCCCCAAGTCCATGGTCAAGTACCGCGAGGTCTTCCACCTGGGCGACCCCGACCGCCACGTCATGGAGATGCACGAGACCCACGGCGGCAAGGAGGCCAAGACCGTGGAGATCGTCTACACGCGCAAGAAGTAGGCGCCGGTCGTTGCAGCAGGCCGGCCGGCCTGCCACCATCGCGGCATGAAGCGCAAGCTCGGGACGCTGCTGGTGGCCGTGGCCGGCCTGCTGCTGGCGCTGGGGCGCTGGCTCGGACCCG
>JBDIBD010000325.1:0-5978 GCA_039812725.1 Vicinamibacteria bacterium
GTCGGCTGGGGAGTCGGGGCCGGCGCCGGGGGAGCGGGCGTGGCAGCCGGCGGCGCCGCCACGGCCTCGCCCTCGGCCCCGATCACCGCCACCACGGTGTTGATCGGCACCGTCGTGCCGGGCTCGAAGCGGATCTCCTTGAGGACGCCGGAGGCCGGGGCCGGGATCTCGGCGTCGACCTTGTCGGTGGAGATCTCGAACAGGGGCTCGTCGCGCTGGACCTTGTCCCCGACCTTCTTCATCCACTTGGTGATGGTGCCCTCGGCGATGGACTCGCCCATCTGGGGCATGATCACGTCAGTCATGGGATTCTCCTCCGGGGGGAACCAGGGCCGGCCCCGCGGGGCGGCGATCAGTAATCATAGAGCGCTCGCACGGCCTGCTCCACCTTCCGGGCGTTGGGCAGGAAGTACTCCTCGAGCGTCGGGGAATAGGGCACCGGCGTGTCGGGCGGCGAGAGCCGCACCACGGGCGCGTCGAGGTGCTCGAAGGCCCGCTCGCCGATCAGCGCGGCGATCTCGCCCCCGGGCCCGCCGGTGCGGGTGGCCTCGTGCAGCACCAGCACCTTGCCGGTCTTGCGGGCCGTGGCCAGGATCGCGTCCTGGTCGATCGGCAGCAGCGTGCGCAGGTCGAGCACCTCGACCTCGATGCCGTCCCGGGCCACGGCCTCGGCGGCCTCGAGGGCCACGTGCAGCATGGCGGCGTAGGTCACGATCGAGACGTGGCGGCCCTCGCGGGCCAGCCGGGCCTGGCCGATCGGCACCACCACCTCGCCCTCCGGCACCTCTTCCTTGATGCGCCGGTAGAGGTACTTGTGCTCGAGGAAGATGACGGGGTCGGGGTCGCGCAGGGCCGCGGTCATGAGGCCCTTGGCGTCGCGCGGCGTGGCCGGGGCCACGATCTTGAGCCCCGGCACGTTCATGAAGTAGGCCTCGGGGTTCTGGCTGTGGAAGGGCCCGCCGTGCACGCCGCCGCCGGCCGGGCCGCGCACCACGATCGGCACCCCGGCGCCCCAGCGGTAGCGGCTCTTGGCGGCGTAGTTGACCAGCATGTCGAAGGCGCACGAGATGAAGTCGATGAACTGCATCTCGGCCACCGGGCGCAGGCCCATCAGGGCCGCCCCGATCGAGGCCCCCACGATGGCCGACTCGCTGATGGGCGTGTCGATCACGCGCGTGCGCCCGAACTTCTCCAGGAAGCCCTGGGTCACGCGGAAGGCGCCGCCGTAGGTGCCCACGTCCTCGCCGATCACGAAGACGCGCGGGTCGCGCTCCATCTCCTCCAGGATCGCCAGGCGGATGGCCTCGAGGTAGGTCAGGACCGCCATCAGCCCCTCCCCGCGCGCGACAGCCACTCGCGCACCAGCGGCGGGGTGGGCGCCTCCACCTCGCGGTCGCCGTAGACGCCGGGCAGCGCGCTCTCGCCCTCCGGGAAGGGGCTGGCCTCGGCCGCCTCGAGCTCCTGCTCCAGGAAGCGCTCCAGCCCCAGGTTCAGGCCGTCCAGCTCGCCCTGCGAGAGGGTGCCGGTGCGCAGCAGCTGCGACTCGAAGGTGGCGATGGGGTCGCGCGCGGCCCAGCGCTCGACCAGCTCCTTGGGCACGTACTTCATGTCGTCGTGCTCGGCGTGGCCGCGCATGCGCATGGTCTCGGCCTCGATCAGGGTCGGTCCGCCGCCCTGGCGGGCGCGCTCGACGGCCAGGCGCGTGGCCTCGTAGACCGCCACCACGTCGTTGCCGTCGACCTGCACCCCGGGACAGCCGTAGGAGGTGGCCCGGTCCACGAAGCGGGTGTTGGCGGTCTGCATCGCGGTGGGGGTCGAGTAGGCCCACTGGTTGTTCTCGACGACCAGCACCAGCGGGACCTTCTGCACGCAGGCGAAGTTGAAGCCCTCGTGGAAGGCGCCGGTCGAGGTGGCCCCGTCGCCGACCCAGGTCAGGGCCACCGTGTCGCGGCCCTGCAGGCGCTCGGCCAGGGCTGCCCCGGCCAGGATGCCGACCATGTCGCCCAGCATCGAGATGACCGAGATCAGCCGTCCCTTGCGCCCCTGGCCCGGCTCCATCCAGCCGAAGTGGGTGTTGAGGTCGCGCCCGCGGGTGGGCCCGTCGCGGCGGGCCATGTACTGGCAGAAGATGTCGCGCGGCCGGCCGCCGCGCACGAAGATCGCCCCCAGGTTGCGGATCAGGGGCGTGAAGACGTCGTCGTCGGCCAGGGCGTAGGCGGCCCCCACCGAGCAGGCCTCCTGGCCCAGGCTGCGGTAGAGCCCGCCCACCACCTTGTTCTGGCGGTAGAGGTGGGTCAGGCGCTCCTCGACCAGCCGGTTGAGCTTCATGAAGTGCAGCAGCTCGATCAGCTGCCCCTTCATGAGGCGGTCGGCGGACGGCTTGGAGATGGTCACCGGTCGGCTAGGCGTCGATGGCGTGGCCGTAGACGGCCTCGGCGGCCTGCATCATGGCCTCGGCCAGGGTCGGGTGGGCGTGGATCGTGCGGGTGATCTCCTCGACCGTGGTCTCGAGCCGCAGGGCCACGCAGGCCTCGGCGATCAGGTCGGTGGCGTGCGGGCCGATCATGTGCACGCCCAGCACCTCGTCGTAGCGGCCGTCGGCCACCACCTTCACGAAGCCGCCGTCGTGGCCCAGGATGCGCGGCTTGGCCAGGTTGGCGAAGGGGAAGCGGCCGACCTTGACGTCGTAGCCGCGCTTCTTCGCCTCGGCCTCGGTCAGGCCCACGCCCGCCACCTCGGGCTGGCAGTAGGTGGCCGAGGGGACCAGGTCGTAGTTGAGCGGCTCGACCGGCTTGCCGGCCAGGCGCTCCACCAGCGAGATGCCCTCGTGGGAGGCCACGTGGGCCAGCTGCGGGTGCGGCCGGCCGTCGACGGTGATCAGGTCGCCGATCCCGAACAGGCCGGGCTGGTCGGACTCCAGGCGGGCGTTCACCTTGAGATAGCCCCGGTCGAGCTGGGCCTTGGTGCTCTCGAGGTTGAGGCCGTCGGTGACCGGGCCGCGGCCCACGGCCACCAGCACCTTCTCGGCCTTCAGGGTCTGGGTTTCTCCGCTGGCCAGCTTGACCACCACCGAGACGCCCTCGGGGCCGGCCGTGGCCGACTCGGTGCGCGCGCCGGTCAGGATCTTGAAGTGCTTGGAGAGGAGCTTGCCGGCCTCGGCCGAGATCTCCTCGTCCTCCAGCGGCAGCACCCGCGGCAGCAGCTCGATCACGGTCACCTCGGCGCCGAAGCGGGCGAAGATCGACGCGAACTCCACGCCCACCGCCCCGGCCCCGATCACGATCAGGCTCTTCGGCAGCTCGGTCAGCTGCAGGACCTCGTCCGAGGTGATGACCTGCTTGCCGTCCAGCGGCAGGCCCGGCAGGGAGCGCGGCTTGGAGCCGGTGGCCAGCACGACGTTCTTCGAGCTGACGCGGGTCTCGCCCGCCTCGCCCTTGACCACCACCGTCCCCGGCCCCTCCAGGCGGCCGTGGCCCTTGAAGAGCGTCACGCCGTTCTTGCGGAAGAGGTAGCTCTCGATGCCCTTCGACAGGCGCGTCACGATGCGCTGCTTGCGGCTCATGACCCCCGCGAAGTCGAGGCGCAGGTTGTCGGCCAGGATGCCGAACTCCTTGGAGCGCTTCATGTCCTCGAACAGGTCGGCCGAGTGCAGCAGGGCCTTGGTGGGGATGCAGCCGCGCTGCAGGCAGGTGCCGCCGCAGCCGGCCGGGTCGCGCTCGACCACCGCGGTCTTGAGCCCCAGCTGGCCGGCCCGGATGGCGGCCACGTAGCCGCCCGGGCCGCTGCCGATGATGGTGAGGTCGAACTGCTCGCCGTTGGCCAAGGCTCCTCCTCGCAGGCTGCGGCGCTTCGGGCGGCGGGCCACGCTGCGTGGCTGCGCCCCGAGCCCCCCCGGGGGACCGCAGGCAGAAAGCAGAAGCTACCAGAGACGGGCCGGGGGACTCAACACACGCAATCCGCACGGCACTTTGCTAGACTGGCCGCTTTCCGATGGACGAAACCACCCTCCTCGTCGGCACCATCGTGCTGCTGCTGCTCGGCAACGGCTTCTTCTCGGGCAGCGAGATCGCCCTGATCTCGGCCCGCCGCAGCCGCATCGAGGCCCTGGTCACCCAGGGCAGCCGGGCCGCCCGGCGGGTCAAGGAGCTGCAGGACGACCCCACCACGCTCTTGGCCACGGTCCAGATCGGCGTGACCCTGATGGGCACCCTGGCGGGCATCGCCGGCGGCTACCTGGCCAGCCGCCACCTCGAGCCGCGCCTGGCCGGCACCTGGCTGGCGGGCTGGGTCACGCCCGCCTTCATCGCTGGCTCGCTGGTGGGCGGCGGCATCGTCTACGTGGAGCTGATCCTGGGCGAGCTGGTCCCCAAGGCCCTGGCCCTGCGCTTCACCGAGCGCGTGGCCCTGCTGGTGGCCTGGCCGCTGCACGCCATGGCGCGCGGCTCGCGCTGGGTGGTGGCGGTGCTGACCGCCTCCACCCGGGCCGTGCTGTGGGTCGTCGGCGTGCGGGCCTTCGACGACCGCGAGCTGGTTTCGGAGGACGAGATCCGCCACCTGGTGCGAGAGGGCCACGCCCAGGGCGTCTTCGACACGGCCAAGTCGCAGCTGCTGCACCGGGTGCTGGAGTTCACCGAGACGCCGGTGCGCAAGGTCATGGTGCCGCGCCCGAAGATGTTCGCCCTCGACGCGGCCACCGCGCCCGAGCAGGTCGGCCGGCTGGTGGTCGAGAGCGGCTTCTCGCGCATCCCGGTCTACGACGCCGAGACCGACAACTTCCTGGGCCAGATCTTCGCCAAGGACGTGCTGCGCCTGCTCGAGCGCGGCCAGCCGCCGGTGCTGCGCCGCATGCTGCACCCGGTCGCCTTCGTGCCCGAGACCCGCAAGCTGGGCCCGCTCATGCAGGAGCTGCAGAAGAAGCGCGCCCACCTCGGGCTGGTGGTGGACGAGCACGGCCTGGTCAGCGGCCTGGTGACCCTCGAGGACCTGCTCGAGGAGATCGTGGGCGAGATCGACGACGAGTACGACCGCGAGGAGCGCCAGATCGAGGTGCTGCGCGACGGCTCGCTGGTGGTGGAGGGGACGGTGCCCGCCAGCGAGGTGCGCAAGGCCTTCGACGTGCCCATCCCCGAGTCCGAGGAGTTCGAGACCGTGGCGGGCTTCCTGCTGGCCCGGCTGGGGGTGCTGCCGCGCGGCGGCGAGAGCGTCGACCTGCCCGGCTTCCGCTTCACGGTCGTGGACGTCGAGCGCAACCGCATCACCAAGGTCAAGATCGAGCGGCGGGCCTCCTGAGCCCGGGCCGGCTTGGCCGGCCCGGGCCTTTGTGGTGTGATGGTGCCTGGCCGTCACTCCCTCCGGAAAGGCCATGGCGCCACTCGGCATGCTGGTCTACCGCATCGACGTGGCGGACCGCCTGGTCTCCGTGGGGCCCGGTTTCGACGAGTTCGCCGCCGCCAACGAGGCCCCCGGCCTGAGCGCCGCGCGCGTGCTGGGGCGGCGGCTGTGGTCCTTCATCTCGGACGCCGAGACGGTCCTGCTCTACGAGTCCCTCGTGGACGGCGTGCGCCGGACCGGCCGCGCCGTGCGGATCCCCTTCCGCTGCGACTCGCCCCAGCGGCGGCGCTACATGGAGATGGAGATCGTGCCGGCGGGGGAGCAGGACATCGAGTTCCGCAGCGCCCTGCTGCGGCTGGAGGAGCAGGCGCCGCTGCCGCTCTACGACGCCCGCCGCCCGCGCACCGAGGAGCTGCTGCGGGTCTGCGGCTGGTGCAAGCGGGTCTGGTCGGACGGGCGGTGGCTGGAGCCCGAGGCCGCCATCCAGGCCCTCGACCTGTTCTCGCGCCCCGCCCTGCCGCGCCTGACCCACGGCATCTGCGAGGACTGCCGGGAGCGGGTGCGCGCCGCCGCGCCAGCCGAGCGCTAGCGCTCGGGGCTGTTGGGCGTGGGGCTGGGGGCCGGGGCCGGCCCGGCCTGGGGCGGGC
>JBDIBD010000326.1:0-5968 GCA_039812725.1 Vicinamibacteria bacterium
CCGGCGCGGCGCTTCCGCGACCGAGCGCAGTCGCCCGAGCGCTGCCTGGGCGCTCGGCCGCTCGCCCGGCGCCAGGGCTTTCAGGCGCTCCACCAGGCTGGCGAGACCGGCGTCGAGCCCCGTGGCCGGCTCGCTCTCGCCCCACATGACCTTCTGGCGCACCTCGGCCGGAGCGAGGGCCTCGGCCAGGGGCGGGCGGCCCGTGAACAGCTCCTGCAACACGAGACCGAACGAGTACATGTCGCTGGCGGCGGTCACGGGCTCGCCACGGGCCTGCTCGGGGCTCATGTAGCGCGGGGTGCCCAGCACGGCCCCCAGCTCGGTCATCCCGCTCGACGCCTCGGCGGCCGGGGAGCGGAGGGCCCCGGCCGGCGGCGCTTCCCGCGGGCCGCTCTTCGCCAGGCCGAAATCGAGCACCTTGACGTGGCCTTCGGGCGTCACCATCACGTTCTCGGGCTTGAAGTCGCGGTGCACCACGCTCAGCGCGTGAGCGGCCACCAGGGCCTCGGCCATCTCGATCGCCAGCCGCAGGCTCTCGCGGCGCGGGCGGGGCTGCCCGAGGAGGGCGCGCAGCGGACGCCCCGGCACCAGCTCGAGCACCAGGAAGTCGCCCTCGGGCGACTCGACGTGCTCGTAGAGGCGGCAGATGCCGGGGTGCTCGAGCTGCGAGAGCACCTGGGCCTCGCGCAACAGGCGGGCCCGGGCCGTGGCGTCCAGGCGCCAGTCGTGCCGCAGCGCCTTGACCGCGACCCGGCGCTGCAGGCGGTCGTCCAGCCCCAGGTAGACGTCGCCCATCCCGCCCTGGCCGAGGCGCTCGACCAGGCGAATGCCGCGCACGGAGGTGCCCGTCAGGCCGGCCGCCGTCATCAGGCGCCGTCGTCGGGCGTCGCGCGCCCGTTCGCCGGCCTCAGCTCCGAGGGAGCCACGTGATAGAAGTCCTTGAAACGCCGCGAGAAGTGGAAGGCGCTGGCGAAGCCCAGGCGGTCGGCCACCTCGCCCACCCGGGCGCCCTGCCGGAGCAGCCGGAAGGCCTCGCGCATCTTGACGGCCAGGATGAGCTGGCGGGGCGAGCAGCCCAGCGTGAGCGCCAGCCCGCGTTCGAGGGTGCGCAGCGAGACGTACAGGGCATCGGCCAGCTCGGCCGGCGTGAGGTTGCGGCCCAGCGCGGCGTGGACCTGGACGACGGCCTGGTCGGCCAGGGGCTGGAAGGGCGCCGGCGGGCGGGTCACCAGCTGCTGGACCCAGCTCGTGCGGCCGCGCAAGACGTCGGCGCTGACCTCGGGACGCGGCTCGCGGGTCCCGGGCGCCGCGTCCTCCGCGACCGCGCCTGGGTCCGGCGCGCCGACGGCCTGTTCGAGGCGCTCCAGCCGGCCGAGCAGCTCCCGCAGCCGGCGCCGGTCGCGGGCCTGCCACCAGAGGGCCAGGGTGGCGGCACCTGCGGCCAGCGCCACCAGGGCGGACAAGACCCAGGCGCCGGCCGGGGGAAGGGCCTCCAGCCCGGGGAGAAGGGACCAGGCCGTCGCAGGCAGGCTCATGGGGATGAAGGGACCGATCCGCCTGACGGACCAAGCATACGCCCGCGACGGCGTGTCGCGATCAGGCATGGTCCTGTCGGGCCGGGACGCCAGGCCGTCGCTCGCGGCCATTCCCGGCGGGCGCCCCACGGCCCAGATTGGAGGTGAACGCGGGCCGCGCCAAAGCAGCGCCCGCCCGGGGAAGAGGATTCCATGCAGAGCTCCCGCCGCGCCCTCCTGGCCGTCGTCGCCCTGACCTTGACGCCCGTGGCGTCCCAGCCGGCCTCGGCCGGGGAGCACCGCGAGATCCTGGCCGAGCTCAAGTCGCCCACGGTCTCGTGGTACCAGCCCGACATGAAGGCCGGCTACCCGGCCGGCTGCGGTCCCACGGCCTGGGCCATCGTCTACGCCTACTGGGCCGAAAACCACGGCGCGGCCGGCCTCTTCCCGGGCTACGCCGTCGACCGGCGCCGGGAGGCCTCCGAGGCCGCCCCCGTCAAGGCGGTCATGGAGCGGGTGGGCTCCCTGGTCGAGACCGAGTACGTGCGGCGCAGCGTGGCCACCCACGACCGCCACACCGACCAGGAGATCTCCGGGCGGGGTGGCTGGGCCCAGATGGGTTCGACCAGGAACCTCGAGATGTGCGCGGGGGTCGCCTACGCGCAGGAGCGCGGCTTCCCGCACTCGCGCTGCTTCCGGGTGACCGGCACGGAGTTCGACAAGTTCGAGCACGTGCGGCGCCACCTGGAAGCCGACCGGCCCGTGATCCTGACCATCAGCACCAAGGGCCAGCGCGCCACCAACCACTTCGTGGTGGTCGAGAAGGCCCGCAAGCGCCAGGAGAAGGTCGCCGGCCAGTGGCACGACCGCGACGTCGAGTACTACGTCAACTACGGCTGGGGCGGCGGACGCGGCGAGATGCCCGAGTGGCTCTCGGCGCGCCAGGTGGGCGTGAACACGTCCCAGGTCTACACCGTCACCTCGGCCTTCCTCGTGAGCGTGAGCGCGACACCGTTGCCGATGGCCGCCGACGAGAACGAGGAGGCCTGCCGCGAGTGGTGCGACGGCCCCTCCGGGCGATCGGCCAGCTGCGACACCTGCTCGAAGCTGGCCGGCTGCGGCGCCAGCTACCGGCAGCTCGAGAGCTTCCGGGGCGCGGGACCGGACTGGTACGCCTGCGCGGCGCGGAGCACCGACCGGGCCCAGGCCTCGGAAGGCCACCGCGAGGCCTGCGAGGCCTGGTGCCGCGCGAACCCGGCCTGCAAGACCTGCTCGACCCTGGCCGGCTGCGGGCCGGGGCACAAGGCCATCAAGAGCTGGACGGGCTACGGCGAGAACTTCTACGCCTGCGCGGAGGAGGGCCCCAGCCAGCGCGACCAGGCCGGCGACCGGCACCAGCGCGCCTGCGAGGACTGGTGCCGGGGCCACGCCAGCTGCGTCAAGTGCTCGCAGACCCTGGGCTGCGGCACCGGCTTCGAGACGATCGAGAGCTGGACCGGCTACGGACAGAACTGGTACGCCTGCGCCGAGACCGAACGGCAGCAGGCCGGCGACCGCCACAAGGCCGCCTGCGAGGCCTGGTGCCAGTCCCATTCGCAGTGCGCCACCTGCTCGACCCTGCCCGGCTGCGGCCAGGGCTACTCGCCCATCGAGAGCTGGACCGGCCCCGGCCAGAACTGGTACGCCTGCAAGAAGCGCTGAAAGGAGGAAGCCATGCACGCCAGGCTCGCGCTGCCGCTGACCCTGCTGCTGCTGGCCGGCCCGGCGGCAGCCGTGGGTGGGACGATCACCGACCAGGCCGTCTCGGTGACCTATCCCGCGAACCACTGGGGCGGCTCCCCGTGGGCGAGCTTCACCGGCACGGAGCCCGTCCCGACGGCCGACGTGGTCTACCACGGCGGCTGGTTCTACCGCGTCAACGGCCTCGACACGCGCGAGCACCCGCTGCCGCCGCCCGACTCCGAGAGCTGGTCGGGCAACTGGGCCTCCCTGGGCTGGAACGACGTGGACGGCAAGGGCTTCTCGCTCACCGAGAACCTCTCGGTCTTCGACCAGGAGCGCCCGGCCGGGACCTTCAGGAGCCAGCTCTTCGCCACCAACCTGACCGGCGCGCCCCTGAGCGTCAGCTTCTTCCACTACCTCGACGCCGACGCCGCCGGCACCTGGGCGGGCGACACCGGCCAGCGCCTGACGTCGCGCCTGCTGAGCTTCGTGGACGGCGACTCCAGCGGCCTCTACCGCGGCGAGGACGCCGACGCCTTCGCCGTCAGCGCCGCACCCACCCTTCGCAACCTGCTGAACGACGAGGCCCTGACCGACCTGGACGGCAGCGGCACGCCCTTCGGTCCGGGAGACTGGACCGCGGCCTTCCAGTGGAACGTCGAGCTGGCGCCGGGCAGCCCGGGCTACCCCTTCCCCGCGGTCGCGGTCTCGTCGCGCGTGCCGGGCTGCACGGTGAAGGGCGACCTCTACAGCGCCGACAACTTCGCCGACGTCTGCCTCTGGCGCGCCGACACCAGCCGCCACTGGAGCTGGTGGATGCGCCGCACCGCCCGCCACGGCTTCGTCGGCTGGGACGCCCCCACCCGGCCCCTGGCCACCGACGACTTCACCGGCAACTGCGTGCAGGACGTGGTCGAGATGGACGCCGCGGGCCAGGTCTGGTTCGACGACTTCGAGGACACGCCGATCGCGCTGACGGGGGGCCCGGTCCTGCCCGCGAACTGGAAGCTCGTCGCCGCGGCCGACTTCGACCACGACGGCCGGCCCGACCTCCTGTGGCGCAACACCGACTCGCAGCGCCTGGTGATCTGGAAGATGGGCAGCGACGAGGCGCCCGGCACGCAGAAGACCGGCAACCTGATCCCCAGCCCCGACCACGCCGTGGACGCCAGCTGGGAGGTGGTGGCCGCGGCCGACTACGACCACGACGGCAACACCGACCTGCTCTGGTACAACCCGGTCTCGGGGCGCACGGTGATCTGGTACATGAACGCGTCGGTCGTGCGCCTGGCCGGCGGCTTCACCTCGCCGCCTTCGGCGGCCGACGCCAACTGGCGCGTGGTGGCCAGCGCCGACTACGGCAAGGGCGCCTCGGCCTCCTGGGGCACCCCCGACCTGCTGTGGCGCAACGCCACGTCGGGCAAGCTCGTCGTCTGGCACATGGACTGGGGCGGCGTGCGCGCCTCGGGGGTCTTCACCAGCCCCAGCTCCGCGGGCGACCTGGCCTGGGAGGTGTTCGGGCCCCGCTGAGACCGCGCGCAGCGGCTACAATCCTGGAGTCCCTTCTCCGGGACGGAGCGAGGCTCCAGCATGCGGGTGCGGCGGACGATCTCCCTGGATCGAGGGGCGCTGCGCGTCGCGGTGGTCTACGCCCTGGTGGCGGCCGCCTGGATCTACTCCTCCGACGCGCTGCTCTCGCTCCTGATCGCCGACCCCGCGCGGCTGCGGATGCTCTCGACCTACAAGGGCTGGGCTTTCGTGCTGGTCACCTCGGCCCTGCTCTACGCGCTCGTGCGCGGCCTGCACGCCGCCGGCCCGGCGAGCGAGGCGGGCCCGGCCGCCGCGGGCGAGGCGCCCAGCCCGGCCCCGCCGCTGGCCGTGTTCCTGACCATCGTGGGCCTGCTGGCCGCCACCGGCGTCTACGTCTACCGCGACAGCCGGGCCGGCCTGCGCGCCGAGGCGCGCGCCAACCTCTCGGCCGTGGCGGACCTGAAGGTGCGGCAGATCTCGGCCTGGCTGGCCGAGCGCCAGGGCAACGCGCTGCGGGCGGGCCACGACCCCTTCATGGTGCCGGCCTTCGAGGCCTGGCTGAAGGCGGGCACTCCGCCGGGCGAGACCGAGCGCCGATTGCGCTCGCGCCTGGAAGGGCTGCGGGAGGCCTACGGCTGGTCCGAGGTGACGGTGCTGGACCGGGACGGAAACGTGCGGCTGGCGCTGGGCCGCGAGCACGCCCTGCCACGGCACCTGCTGGCGGTGGCCCGCGAGGCCATGCGCGCGCGCGCCCTCCGCTTCGTGGACCTGCACCGGGTGGTGGAGGACGAGGGCCAGACCGAGCTGGGCTACGTGGCCCCGCTCCTCACGGAGGAGGCCCAGCCGCGGGCCGTCGGCGCGCTCCTGCTGGAGCTCGACGCCGAGCGCTTCCTGCAGCCGCTCATGCGGGTCTGGCCGCTGCCCACGCGCAGCGGCGAGACCCTGCTGCTGCGCACGGAGGGGCCGGAGCTGGTCTTCCTCAGCGCCCTGCTGCACCGCCCGGCCCGGCCGCTGTCGCTGCGCCTGCCGCTCTCCTCCGCGCTGGCGGCCGCCCGCGCGGTGCGCGAAGGGGCGGGCTCCTTCGAGGCGGAGGACTACCGCGGCGTGCCGGTGCTGGCCGCCGTGCGCGCCGTGCCGGACGCCGAGCGGCTGCTGGAGGCCAAGGTCGACCGGGCCGAGGCCGAGGCGCCGCTCGAGCTGCG
>JBDIBD010000327.1:0-5968 GCA_039812725.1 Vicinamibacteria bacterium
CTTGTCGCGCGCCAGCGCGGCCAGCACGGCCGCGGGCTCCAGGTCGCGCACGGGCGGGCGCGGGCCGAGGCGCTCGACCGCGTGGGCGATCAGCTCGCGCGTCCCCTCGTCGATCAGCCCGCGCCAGGCGGCCAGCCAGGCCGCGCCCAGCAGCCCCCAGCCCACGGCCTCGCCGTGGGTGAAGCGCCGGTAGGCCGTGACGGCCTCGAAGGCGTGGCCGAGGGTGTGGCCCAGGTTGAGCACGCGCCGCAGGCCGCCCTCGCGCTCGTCCCGCGACACGACGCGGGCCTTGAGCGCCACCGAGGCCGCGACGGCCTGCTCGAGCGCTCCCGAGGACCAGTCCTCCAGGCGCCCGCCGTGCCGGCGCACCGACTCGAACAGGGCCCGGTCGCCGATCAGGCCGCACTTGAGCATCTCGTAGGCGCCGCCCTGGGCCTCGCGCGGCGCGAGCGTGTCGAGCAGGGCCGTGTCGGCCAGCACGGCCAGCGGCTGGTGGAAAGCCCCCACCATGTTCTTGCCGGCCGGGAGGTTGACGCCCACCTTGCCGCCCACCGAGCTGTCGACCATGGCGAGCAGCGTGGTCGGGACCTGCACGAAGTCGATGCCGCGCATGTAGGCCGCGGCCGCGAAGCCGGCCAGGTCGCCGACCACGCCGCCGCCCAGCGCCACGAGCACGGCGTCGCGGCCCAGGCCCTCGGCCAACATGCGGTCCAGCAGCCGCTGCCAGGTGCCGAGGGTCTTGAAGCGCTCGCCGTCGGGGACCAGGAAGCGCGTCACGGGCCCCACCCGGGACAGGGCCCGCTCGGCGGCCCGGCCGTGCAGGGCCTGCACGCGCGGGTTGCTGACCAGGGCCAGGCGGCGGCCGCGCAGTCCCGCCAGCAGCTCGGGGGCCCGCGCCAGCAGGCCGCGCCCGACGTGCACGGAGTAGCTGCGCCGGCCCAGCGGCACGCGCACGGTCGGCATCGACGCGAGGATAGCACGCGGGTCGGGCGGCCCCTCACCGCAGCCAGCCCGGCAGCGCCCGCGCCCGGCGAGCGCGCTCCCACAGGTCCGACTCCAACGCCGCGGCGCGGTCTTCCGTCCGGCGGGCCTGCTCCTCCAGACGCTCGGCCGCCCGGCCCGACCGGGCCGCGCTTCCGCCGTTCTTGCGCGGAGCCCGGTCGCGCTCGTTCTCTCTGGCCTCCTGCGCCCGGGCCCGCAAGTCCGCGGCCTTCTCGCGCAGCCGTCCGGCCGCGGCGGTCACACGCCGGGCCTCCGCCCGCCAGGTGCGCTCGTCGTCCGCGCGGGACCGGGCGCCGCGGTCTGGAGGCGGGGCCTTCTCCCGGGCCGGCGGCTCGTTCTCCGCGCCGGTCTCGCCACGCAGCGGCGACACGCGCTCGAGGTCGGCATTGGTGTAGGTGGGGGTCTGGGCCAGGGCCGGCCAGGGGGCCAGCCACAGGCAGGACACGACGACGGCCAACTGCTTCACGCTCGTCCTCCGGGGGAGGGAGACGAGCGGCCCGGCCAGGCTGCGAGGAACGAGCAACTTAGCCCGCGCCGAGGGGCGGCGTCAAGACCTCGGAGAGGGCCTCTGCTAGACTACCCGCCCCGCGCGGCCCGCCCCAATCCGCCGCGCGGGACAAGCTCATGAACGCCCACGTGGTCCTCTTCCCGTTTGCCGAGTACTGGCCCTTCTACGGTGGCTTCCTGCTGCTGGTCTTCTTCCTGCTGGCGGTCGACCTGGGGGTCTTCCACAAGCAGGCCCACGCGGTCTCGATCAAGGAGGCCGGGGCCTGGAGCGCCGTCTGGGTGAGCGTGGCGCTGGCCTTCTGCTACGGCCTCTACCGCTACTGCCTGCACGAGTTCCCGACCGACCCGCGCCTCGTGGCCGTGCCGGGCTTCGACGCCCTGGCGTCGGCGCGCCAGGTGGCGCTCGAGTTCCTGGCCGGCTACGTGGTCGAGTACTCGCTCTCGATCGACAACATCTTCGTCTTCGTGGTGGTGCTCAACTACTTCGCCGTGCCGCTGCACCTGCAGCACCGCGTGCTGTTCTTCGGCATCCTGGGGGCGCTGGTCTTCCGCGGCGTCTTCATCGCCCTGGGCGCGGTGCTGATGCAGTTCGAGTGGGTGGTCTGGATCTTCGGCGCCTTCCTGGTCTTCACCGGGGCGCGGCTGATGCTCGGTCCCGAGGAGGGGCCGGTCGAGCCCCACGAGCGGGCCGTGATCCGGCTCTTCCGGCGCTACGTGCCGGTCACCGGCGAGCTGCGCGGCGGCAGCTTCTTCGTGCGCGAGGACGGACGCCTGCACGCCACGCCGCTGTTCATCACGCTGCTGTTCCTGGAGATGACCGACATCCTGTTCGCGGTCGACTCGGTGCCGGCCATCTTCGGCCTGACGCGCGAGCCGTTCGTGGTCTTCACCTCGAACATCTTCGCCATCCTGGGCCTGCGCAACCTGTACTTCCTGCTGCGCGGGGCCATGGACCTGTTCCACCTGCTGCGCTACGGGCTGGGCATCGTGCTGGTGTTCGTGGGCCTCAAGATGGTCTGGCTCAACCGGGCCTTCGGCGGCCACTTCCCGATCTCCTGGTCGCTGGGCATCATCCTGGGCGTGGTGGCCGGGGCCGTCGCGCTGTCGCTGCTGTTCCCCAAGAAGGAGAGCTAGCCGTGGAGAAGGATCGCACCCTGAAGGAGATCACCCCCAAGAGCCAGGACTACTCGCAGTGGTACCTGGACGTGGTGCTGAAGGCCGACCTGGCCGACTACGGGCCGGTCAAGGGCT
Source organism: Vicinamibacteria bacterium (assembly GCA_039812725.1). Taxonomy (GTDB): domain Bacteria; phylum Acidobacteriota; class Vicinamibacteria; order Fen-336; family Fen-336; genus JBDIBD01. Next base: position 2,761 of record JBDIBD010000327.1, read on the forward strand.
GCATGGTGATCAAGCCCTACGGCTACGCCATCTGGGAGCTGATGCAGCGCGAGATGGACCGGCGCATCAAGGAGACCGGGCACGTCAACGCCTACTTCCCGCTGTTCATCCCCAAGAGCTACCTGGAGAAGGAGAAGGAGCACGTCGAGGGCTTCTCGCCGGAGTGCGCCTGGGTGACCATCGGCGGCGGCGAGGAGCTGGACGAGCCCATCGCGGTGCGGCCCACCTCCGAGGCCATCATCTGCTCGATGTACGCCAAGTGGGTGCAGTCCTGGCGCGACCTGCCGATCCTCATCAACCAGTGGGCCAACGTGGTGCGCTGGGAGAAGGTCACGCGCCCCTTCCTGCGCACCACCGAGTTCCTGTGGCAGGAGGGGCACACCCTGCACGCCACGGCGGAGGAGGGGCGCGAGGAGACCCTCAAGATGCTCGAGGTCTACCGCTCGTTCGCGGAGGAGACCCTGGCCATGCCCGTGCTGCACGGCCAGAAGAGCGACAGCGAAAAGTTCGCCGGGGCCGCCAGCACCTTCGCCATCGAGGCCCTGATGGGCGACGGCAAGGCCCTGCAGGCCGGCACCAGCCACGACCTGGGCCAGCACTTCTCCGAGGCCTACGGCATCGAGTTCCTCGACAAGGACCAGACCCGCAAGCGTCCCTGGTCGACCTCCTGGGGCACCTCCACGCGCATGCTGGGGGGCATGGTCATGTGCCACGGCGACGACTCGGGGCTGGTGCTGCCGCCCCGCATCGCCCCCTACCAGGTGGTGATCGTGCCCATCCCGCCCCGCAAGGGCTCCTGGGACGAGGCCGTGCTGCCCAAGGCCCGCGAGGTGCTGGCCGCGCTGCGGGCGGCCGGCGTGCGCGTCCGGCTCGACGACCGCGACCAGTTCCAGCCCGGCTACAAGTACGCCGACTGGGAGATGCGCGGCGTGCCCCTGCGCCTGGAGCTGGGCCCCAAGGACATCGAGAAGGACCAGTGCGTGCTGGTGCGGCGCGACACGCGCGAGAAGCTGTTCACGCCGCTGGCCGGGCTGGGGGCGCGCGTGAACGAGCTGCTGGAGCAGATCCAGGCCGGCCTGCTCGAGCGCGCGCGGGCTTTCGTGGCCGGGAACACCACCCGGGTCTCGAGCTGGGACGAGTTCAAGCAGGTCATGGCCACGAAGCGCGGCTTCATCCTGGCCGGCTGGTGCGGCGAGGCCGAGGTCGAGGCCAAGATCAAGGAAGAGACCAAGGCCACCATCCGGGTCATGCCCATGGGCGACCCGCAGCCGGCGCCCTGCGTCTACACCGGCAAGCCCGGCCGGCTGGTGTACTTCGCCCAGGCGTATTGATGCCGGTGGCTTCCGTCGTCCCGAGTCCGGGCCGCAACTGTGCGGTCGGCGAGGCGAAGGAACGTCGTCGTCATCCTGCGGAGCTGCCGTCCAAGCCGGCGACGAAGGATCTCTCGGGCTCTACAGCCCGGCAGGTCCTTCGCTCCCCAGCCGGACGGCGTCGCTCAGGACGACAGTTTCCGGGAGGGCTGGAGCGCGCGATGAGGACCGTCCTGGTCCTGCTGCTGCTGCTCGCGGCCGGCGCGGCCGGCGCGGCCGGGGCCGCCGGTGCCCCGGCGGGCGCGCCCGCCTTTCCTCCATCCCTCGAGAGCTACACCGGCGAGGAGGGGCTCTCCGTCGGCCAGGTGCTGCTGAGGCGCGCCCAGGCCGAGCCGCTCAACGTCGTGGCCAGCGGCATCTTCCTGCTGGCCATCCTGCACACCTTCGCGGCGCCGCGGCTCCTGGCCCTGTCGCACAAGCTGGCCAGGGGCCACGGCCACGACGGCGTCCCGCAGAGCGGCGACGCGGACGAGGGGCTGGGCGCCCACAGCTTCAAGGTCGAGATCCTGCACTTCCTGGGGGAGATCGAGGCCGTCTTCGGCATCTGGGCGGTGCCGCTGCTGGCGGCCCTGACGCTCTCCAAGGGCTGGGCGGCGGCCGAGTCGTTCATGCACCACGTCAACTTCACGGAGCCCGTGTTCGTGGTGGTCATCATGGCCATGGCCGCCTCGCGCCCGGTGCTCGAGTTCGCCGAGCGGTCCATCGGCCTGGTGGCCGGCCTGGGGGGCGGCTCGGTGGCAGCCTGGTGGCTGGCGGTGCTCACCGTCGGCTCGGTGCTGGGCTCGTTCATCACCGAGCCGGCCGCCATGACCATCTGCGCCCTGCTGCTGGGGCGGCGCTTCTACGAGCTGCAGCCCAGCCCGCGCCTGGCCTACGCCACGATCGGGCTGCTGTTCGTGAACGTCTCCGTGGGCGGCACGCTGACCCACTTCGCGGCGCCGCCCGTGCTGATGGTGGCCGGCCGCTGGGGCTGGGACACGCCCTTCATGCTGGAGACCTTCGGCTGGAAGGCCTGCGTGGGGATCCTGGCGGCCACCCTGCTGTACGCGCTGGCCTTCTGGAAGGAGCTCAAGGAGCTGGGCCGGAAGGCGCGCGAGCGCGGCCCGGCCGCGGCCGCCGGCCGCCCCGTGCCGGGCTGGGTCACGGGTACGCACCTGGCCTTCCTGGGCTTCACGGTGCTGACCGCCCACACCCCCGCCCTGTTCGTCGGCGGCTTCCTGTTCTTCCTGGCCTTCACCCAGGCCACGCGTCCGCACCAGAGCGCCGTGGACCTGCGGCCGCCGCTGCTGGTGGGCTTCTTCCTGGCTGGCCTCGTGATCCACGGCGCCGGGCAGCAGTGGTGGATCGCGCCGGTGCTGGGCAGCCTGTCCGCCCTGCCGCTGATGCTGGGGGCCACGGTGCTGACCGCCTTCAACGACAACGCGGCCATCACCTACCTGGCCTCGCTCGTGCCCGGCTTCACGCCCGAGCTGAAGTACGCGGTGGTGGCGGGAGCGGTGACCGGCGGCGGCCTCACGGTGATCGCCAACGCGCCCAACCCGGCCGGCCAGTCGATGCTGGCGCGCTACTTCCCGGACGGCGTGCTGGCGGGCGGCCTGCTGGCGGCCGCGGTGGCGCCGACCGTGATCATGGGGCTGTGCTTCTGGCTGCTCTGACGGCGGGCCAGAGCCGGTCCAGCGCGTCCGCCTCGGCCCGCGAGAGGTCCTTGAAGACGCGGCTGGCCCGGCGCAGCCTCTCGCGCCGCGCGATGGCGGCCAGGGGCTCGCGGCAGGCCTCCAGCAACCCCGGCTCGTCGGCCGCCAGCCGCAGCAGCAGCCGGGCCACGGAGCCGCCGCCGA
>JBDIBD010000328.1:0-5955 GCA_039812725.1 Vicinamibacteria bacterium
CAGGCCGGACAGCCCGAGCACGAGGCGCGGCGCCCAGAGCGCAACCCACGGCGGCAGCGCCGGCAGCTCGAACAGCAGGGCCGCCAGGCTCGGCAGGCCGAGCGCCAGCAGCGGCCTCGACTCGAACGCCATCGCGCAGGCCCAGGCGGCGGCCGCCTGCATCAGCGCCACGGCCAGGCGCGCCAGGCGGGGCTCAGGCATGGCGCAGGCGCTCCTCCAGGGCGCGGGGCTCGACCAGCGAGAGGTTCAGCTCGCCGGCCGCGGCCTGCCAGGGCTGTGAGGTCGGGCCGTCGCGCACGATCACGCCCCGCACCGCCACGCCCAGGGCGCCCACGCGCCGCAGGAAGGCCGCACGCGCGTCGTCCCAGTCGAGCAGCACGGCCACCACGGTGGTGGTCTGGGCCAGCTTGTCGAAGAGGGCCGGCCCGACGGTCTCGAAGGGCGGCTGCTGGCAGGGCTCGAGGCAGGCCAGCACGTCGAGGATGTTCTCGAGGTAGGCCAGGCTGCGGCCCGCGCTGACCTCGTAGAGGTCGGGCCCGGCCGCCAGCACGTCGACGATGTACTCGCTGCGGCTGAAGACGTCGGCCACCGAGGCCCCCAGCGAGAGCGCCGCCTCGAAGGCCCGCCGGCCGTCCTCGCCGAAGCCCTTCGGCAGGAAGGTGTCGAGCACGAGCGCGATCCGGCAGAAGTACTCCTCCTGGAACTCCTTCACCACCGGCTCGCCGCGGCGCGCCCAGGAGCGCCAGTGGATGTGCTTGAGCGGGTCGCCGGGGCGGTACTCGCGCGTGCCCACGAACTCGATCGCGTCGCCGGTGGACGAGGTCAGGGGGATGCCGCCCGGCTGGTAGCGCCGGCCGACCGGCACGCTGAACTCCTCCAGGCGCTCGAAGCGCGGGTGCACCAGCAGCGTGCCGCCCGGGGCGAAGAGCGGGAAGCCGCTGGCCAGCCCCAGCGGGTCGAGCCGCGCCACCCCCGGGCCGCGCAGCTCGTAGCGCCCGCGGCGCTCGCAGCGCAGCTCGAAGCGCAGCCGCGCGCTGGCTTCGGGCGTGTCGACCACCTGCTCGGGCGGGGTCAGCGTCACGGGCACGGGCGCCACCCGCGGGTGCCGGGCGAAGACCCGCAGCGGGCCCGGCAGGGGCCGCTGGTCGCGGCTGATCACGGTGACGAAGACGGGCAGGGTCCGTCCGGCCGTGGCCCGCTCCGGCAGCGGCGCGTCGAGGCGCACCCGCGGGCGCGGCCACAGCCGCACCAGCGAGGCCGGCAGCAGCGCCGCCGCGGCCAGCGCGAACAGCCGGAAGGCCTGGGTGCGATTGGTGTCGGCGCCCACCAGCGCCAGCACCGCCGCCACCACCAGCAGGTAGCGCCCGCGCGCGCTCAGCAGGGTCTCCCAGTAGTAGACCAGGGAGCGCACCAGCGGCGCGTCGCGCAGCGGACGGGCCTCGGCCACGGCTCACACCCCGACCGGAACCTGCTCCAGCAGCTCGCGCACGAGGTCCTCCTTGGACCGGCCGGAGTAGCGCGCTTTGGTGTCGAGCATCAGCCGGTGGGCCAGGGTCGGCACCGCCACGGCCTTGACGTCCTCGGGCTGGGCGAAGTCGCGCCCGGCCAGGAAGGCCCGCGCCTGGGTCATGCGCAGGAGCGCCAGCGTGCCGCGCGGCGAGCAGCCCATGCGCAGCTCGGGGTGCCGGCGGGTGGCCGCGGCCAGGTCCACCAGGTAGGCCGCCAGGCGCGGCTCGACGCGCACGGCGCGCACGGCCTCCATCAGCGCCACCACCGCCTGGGCGTCGGCCACGGGCTCGAGGTCGTCGAGCGGGTGGTGGTGGAACTGCGCGAACAGCACGCCCACCTCCTCCTCGCGCCCGGGGTAGCCCAGGTTGATGCGCATGGCGAAACGGTCGAGCTGCGCCTCGGGCAGCGGATAGGTGCCGTGGAACTCGACCGGGTTCTGGGTGGCGATCACCAGGAACGGCGCCGCCAGCGCGCGGGTGGTGCCCTCGATCGAGACCTGGCGCTCGCTCATGGCCTCGAGCAGGCTCGACTGGGTGCGGGGCGAGGCCCGGTTGATCTCGTCGGCCAGCAGCACGTGGGTGAAGATCGGCCCGGGCTTGAAGTCGAAGGCGCCGCTCTTGGGGTCGTAGACGGAGGAGCCCAGGATGTCGGTGGGCAGCAGGTCGGGGGTGAACTGGACGCGCTTGAACTCGGCCCGCAGCGAGCGCGCCAGGGCCTTGGCCAGCGTGGTCTTGCCGGTGCCCGGCACGTCCTCCATCAGGATGTGCCCGCCCCCGAGCAGCGCCGTCAGCACGTTCTCCAGCACCTCGGGCTTGCCGAGGATCACCCGCCCCAGCTGTGTCCGCAGGTCCGAGACCGCCTGAAGCGCGGGCATGCTGCCTCCCCGGGTAGAACCGGGGCGATCGTAGGCCCCTCCGGCGCAGGGGTCAAAGGAGCGCGCGCACGTCCGCGGGGACCCGTCGGGCGCCGCGCTGCGGCCCGGCCCCGCCCCGGGATAACATCGCGTATGCCCGAGACCGTCACCGCCGCCGGCGCCGACGCGGAGCTGCTGGCCGAGATCCGCGCCCTCCCCAAGGTCGAGCTGCACCAGCACGTCGACGGCTCGATCCCGGCCGAGGTCACCTGGCAGCTCATGCGCCAGCACGACCTGCACCCCGCCGCCACGCTCGAGGAGATGCGCACGCACCTCGAGATCCAGCCGCACGAGGAGGGCACGCTGCTGGCCTACCTCGACAAGATGCACTACCCGCTCTGGCTGACGCAGTTCTACGAGAACATCGTCAAGGTCACCGAGGCCATCGTCGAGTCGGCCTGGGGGGCGGGGGTGCGCACGCTGGAGCTGCGCTACTCGCCGCTCATCCACACCTATGCCGGCCTGACCCCGCGCCAGTCCATCCGCGCGGTGCTGTCGGGCATGAACCACGTCAGCCGGCGCCACCCCGAGATGAAGCTGGGCCTGATCGTGATCTCGATGCGCCAGCACGGCCCGCACATCGCCAAGCTGCTGGCGCGCCAGTCGCTGGCCGAGGCCCAGCACCTGCACTCGCGCACCGGCGTGGTGGGCTTCGACATCGCCGGCCCCGAGCGCGGCAACCCGCCGCGCCTGTTCAAGAGCGCCTACGAGATCGCCCGCATCGGGCGGCTGGGGCTGACCGCCCACGCCGGCGAGGACGCCCCGGTGGAGTACGTCTGGGAGGCGGTCGACGTGCTGGGCGTGCAGCGCGTGGGCCACGGCTGCGCGGCGGCGCAGGACGGCGAGCTGCTGAAGCGCCTGGCGCGCGACCGCATCCTGGTGGAGTGCTGCCTGTCGTCCAACGCGCACACCGGGGCCGTCAAGCCTGGCCAGCGCCACCCCGTGCACGCCTTCCTCGAGGCCGGCGTGCCGGTGGCCATCTGCTGCGACAACTCCACGGTCTCGCGCACCGACCAGGCCCACGAGAGCCTCCGGGCCGCCCGCGAGGTGGGGCTCGACGCCGTACGGCGCGTGCACGCGGAGGCCGCGGGCTGGAGCTTCATCAAGCCCGAGACGGCCCTGCCCGAGGAGCTCGACTAGCGGGTCTATACTCGCGGGAGGAGCGCGGATGGCACTCATCGACGAGCGCGTGGCGGCCCAGGTGCGCGAGGAGCTTCAGGGGCTCGAGCAGCCCGTGCGCCTCGCCGTGGCCTTCCAGAGCCTGGCCGACCCGGAGTCCGAGGAAGTGCGCCGGCTGGTCGAGGAGCTGTGTGGCCTGCACCCGAAGCTGCGCTACGAGCCGGTCAACTTCGTGCTGGACCAGGCGCGCGTGGCCGCCCTGGGCATCAAGCGCACGCCGGCCATCGCCGTGCTGCAGGAGCCGGGCGACGGCCAGGAGCAGGACTTCGGCCTGCGGCTCTACGGCCTGCCCTCGGGCTACGAGTTCGGCAGCCTGATCGAGGCCGTGCTCGACGTCTCGAGCGGCCGGCCCCAGCTGCAGCCCGCCACCCTCGAGGCGCTCCGCGCCCTGCCGTCCGCGGTGCACCTGCAGGTCTTCTCGACCCCCACTTGACCCTTCTGTCCCCGGGCCGTGCGCCTGGCCTGGCAGCTCGCGCTGGCGAGCGACAAGATCACGGTCGACGGCGTGGAAGTCACGCTCTACGAGGACCTGGTGCAGCGCTACCGCATCTCCTCCGTCCCCAAGACGGTGGTGGGCGAGAGCCTGGAGCTCGTGGGGGCGCGCGGCGAGGAGGCGCTCCTGGAGCTGGTGCAGAAGGCGGCCGCCGGGGGCGGGGCCAGCGGCCTGATCGTCTGATCTGCCGGCGGCCGGCGGGCAGGAGCGGCAGCGCGTGAGCAGCCCGAGCGAGGCAACCCGGCTCCCGCACCGCCACGGGCGCTCGCGCGAGCTCTACATCGACGCCTTCCGCGGGCTGATGGCCCTGGTGATGGTGCAGGGCCACGTCTTCGACTTCCTGCTCTCGGCCGACCTGCGGGCCGAGCCGCTGTACCAGTTCCAGGTCATCTTCCACGGCTCCACCGCCCCCGGCTTCCTGTTCGCCTCGGGCTTCGTGGCCGGCCTGCCGCGCGCGCCGCTCTCGCTCTCGGCCAGCCTGCGGCGGGCCCGCCGCCTGCTGTTCGTGCTGCTCGTCGGCTACGCCCTGCACCTGCCCTATTTCTCGCTCTGGAAGACGCTGCAGGCCACGCCCGCCGAGCGGGCCGCCCTGTTCGCCTGCGACGCGCTGCAGGCCATCGCCGTGACCCAGCTGGCCGTGCTGCTGCTGCAGTGGCCCTTCGGGCGGCGCTGGCCGGCCGCGGCCGGCGTCCTGGCCGCGCTGGTGCTCCTGGCCGGACCCTTCGTCTGGGCCGCGCGGCTCTCCGCGCGCGTGCCGGCCTGGCTGGGGGCCTTTCTCGACGACCGCAGCGGCTCGCACTTCCCGCTCTTCCCGTTCGCGGCCTTCGTGCTGGTCGGCACCGTGGCCGGGGCCACCCTGGGGCGCGTCGAGCCGCGCCTGCGGCGCCGGCGCGCCATGGCCTGGGGCGTGGGCCTGATCGCGGCCGGTTTCCTGCTCTCGCTGCCGCTTCAGGGACGGGTGGACTTCTGGGGCGTCTCGCCGGCCTACGCGCTGGTGCGCCTGGGGGGCCTGCTGCTGCTGCTGCGCATCGTGCTGGGGCTCTCGGAGCGCGACCTGCCCGGGCTGTCCGGGCTGGCCCTGCTGGGGCGCGAGACCCTGCAGGTCTTCGTGCTGCACCTGCACTTCCTGTTCGGCGGCGTGCTGGGCCCGGAGGCGCCGCTCACGCCGGTGGCCGGCCGGCTGGGCTTCGGCCAGGCGGCCCTGGCGCTCGGCGCCCTGCTGCCCGTGCTGCTCGCGGCCGCCTGGCTCTGGCACCGCGCCAAGGCCCGCTGGCCCCACGCCTCGCAGCAGGCGCTGGTCTTCGCCGGCGTGCTCTTCACCTGGGAGTTCTGCACCCGTCCGTGGTGAGCTCCGCCGGGCGGGGCGCCGCCCGGCTCAGCGGAAGAGCTTCTTGAGGCTGGTCAGGGCCGAGTCCTTGGGCGACAGGGCCTCGAGCTCCGTGCGGGCCAGCTTGTGCCCGACGTTGAGCGAGAGCGCCGTGCGGAACTCCGCGATGGCCCGCGAGCGGACCTTCATGGCCTTGTAGTAGAGGCCGAACTGGTAGTGCAGGTCGGCGTTGTCGGGGGCCAGCCGCACGGCCTCGAGGAACTCGCGCTCGGCGGCCTTGGCGGTGCGCGGGTAGCAGGCCATGGCCACCGCCAGGCGCATGCGCGGCCCCGGCTCGTTGGGGAAGCGGGCCACGATCTTCGTGTAGGACTCGACCGCGGCGGCGTAGTCGCCGACGGTCATCCGCAGCTGGGCTTCCATGAGCAGGTGCTCGAGGGCCTGGGTGCCGGGCTCGACGTGCTCCGGCGCGGGCGTGGCCCCCGGCTCGGGCCGCGCCGGGGTGGGCGTCGCGCCGGGCGGAACGGGAGCGGGCGT
>JBDIBD010000329.1:0-5948 GCA_039812725.1 Vicinamibacteria bacterium
CGCTGGCGCTGGCCGACCCCGACAACGGCCGGCTGCGGGTCATGGCCCTGGCCGACGAGGGCTTCGACCAGCTCGACGCGCGCTTCTTCGCGGCCCGCGCCGCGCGCGCCCTGGCGCTGCGCCGCGCCCTGGGGCTGTTCGACTCCGGCCAGGCCTTCCGACTGGTGCACGGCGCGGGCGACGGCCTGCCGGGGCTGAGCGCCGACCTCTACGGACGCTTCGCGGTGGTGCACGCCTACGGCCCGGCGCTGCTCGAGGCCGGGCGGGCCCTGTCCGCGGCGCTGCGCGAGCAGGCCGGTCTGGAGGGCGTGGTGCTGAAGCTGCGCGCGCGTGGTGCCGCGGGCCGCGGCGGGCCCGAGCAGGAGACCGTCGGCACGCCGCCCCCCGAGCGCCTGCAGGTCGAGGAGCTGGGCGTGCCCTTCGAGGTGCACCTCCTCAAGGGCCTCAACACCGGTCTCTTCACCGACATGCGCGAGCAGCGCCAGGCCCTGGCGGGCCTGGCCCGCGGGCGTCGGGTGCTGAACGGCTTCGCCTACACGGGCACGCTCTCGGTGCTGGCCGCGCGCGGCGGGGCGGCCGAGGTCACGAGCGTGGACCTGTCGGCCGGCGTGCTGGCCTGGGCCCGCGACAACTTCCGGGCCTCCGGCCTCGACCCGGCCGACCCGCGCTTCGGCTTCGCGAGCGACGACGTGGGGCGCTTCCTCGAGCGCGCGGCGGCCGAGGGCGCCCGCTTCGACCTGCTGCTGCTCGACCCGCCCACCTTCTCGCTGGCGCGCGGGGCGGGCTTCGCGCTCGAGCGCGACTACCCCGCGCTGGTGGCGCGCGCCTGCGCCGTGGTGCCGCCGGGCGGCCTGCTGTGGCTGGCCTCGAACACCCGCGCCGTGCCGCTGCTCGACCTCGTGCGCCAGGGGCTGGCGCAGGCCCGTCGCGAGGCGGCGCTGCTGGCCCAGGGCGGCCTGCCCCCCGACCACCCCACGCTGCCGGCCCAGCCCGAGGACCGCTACCTGCAGGCCCTCCTGCTGCGCGTCTGAGACTCGCGCTACCATCGGGGATGGCCACGAACGACGCCGACCTGCTCCAGCGCTTCGTTTTCGAGCGCGCCCGCGTGCGCGGCGAGCTGGTGCGCCTGGACGCCACCTGGCGGGAGGTGCTGCGCCGGCGCGAGTACCCGGCCCCCCTGCGCGACGCCCTCGGCGAGCTGATGGCGGCCTGCGCGCTGCTGACCGCCACCCTGAAGTTCCCCGGGGGCGCGCTGGTGCTTCAGGTCCAGGGCGGCGGGCCGGTGCGGCTGCTGGTGGTCGAGTGCCAGAGCGACCTGAGCCTGCGCGCCACGGCCCAGCACGAGGGAGGCCTGGCGGACCTCGGGCCCGCCCCGACCCTGCGGGCCTTGACGGCCGGCGGACGCTGCGTGCTGACCCTCGACCCGGGCCCGGGGCGGCCGTCCTACCAGAGCGCCGTGCCGCTCGAGGGCGCCCGCGTCTCCGACGTGCTCGAACGCTACATGGCTCGCTCTGAGCAGATCGAGACGCGCTTCGTGCTGGCGGCCGACGGCCGCCGCGCGGCGGGCCTGCTGCTGCAGAAGCTGCCCGACCAAGGCGGCCACGCCGGGCCGCTCCCCGACGCCGACCTGTGGGAGCGGGCCTCGCACCTGGCCCGCACGCTGACCACGCCCGAGCTGCTGGAGCTGCCGGCCGACGAGATCCTGCGGCGGCTGTTCCACCAGGAGACCCTGCGGGTCTTCGAGAGCCTGCCGGTGCGCTTCGGCTGCCGCTGCTCGCGCGAGCGGGTGGCCGGGCTGATCCGCATGCTGGGCCCCGAGGAGGCCCGCGCGGCGCTGGCCGAGCGGGGCCGCCTGTCGGTGACGTGCGACTTCTGCGCCGAGACCTACGTCTTCGACCAGCGCCAGGCCGAGGCGGCGCTGGCCGACCGGAGCGCGCACACGCCCAGCCCGGCGTAGACCGGCCGCGGGGCCGTGCTAACCTTCTGGCCTCCCTCCACGAACCTCGAGGCTCGTGGACTGGCACTTCACGCCGCTCGCCGCACCGCTCTTCGTCGGCGCCGCGCTCATGGCCGCGGTGGCCGCGGCAGCCGTGCGCCGCGAGTCCGGGCGCGGCGGCCGCACCGTGGCCCTGCTGGCCCTGGCCGTGGCCGTCTACGACCTGGGCTACGCCGGCGAGCTGGGCAGCCGGGCGCTCGACGACGTGCGCCTTTGGCTGAAGCTGCAGTACCTGGGCGTGGTGGCGGCGCCCGGCCTGGTGCTGGTGGTGGCGCTGTCCTACGTCGGCCGGCGCCACCTGCTCTCGCCGCTCCTCCTGGCCGGGCTCTTCACCATCCCGGCCACCACGCTGCTGCTGGCCTTCACCAACGACGGGCACGAGCTGGTCTGGCGCGGACTGCGGATCGAGCGCGGCGCCTTCACCCGCACGTTCTTCGAGGCCGGGCCCTGGTACTGGGTCCAGAACGCCTACGCCCAGCTCGCGCTGCTGCTGGCGGTGGGCCTGCTGGTGCGGGCCCTGTTGCGAGCCCGCGGCCTGATCCGGCGCCAGTTCGCGGCCCTGCTGCTGGCGCTCTCGGCCCCGCTGCTGCTGCACGTGCTCTACCTGTCGACGCCGCTCTTCGACGGCCTCGACCCCAACCCCTACGGGCTGTTGCTGACCACCTTCGTGCTGGCCTGGGGCGTGCTCGACGTGCGGCTGTGGGACGTGGTGCCGGTGGCGCGCGAGGCCGTGCTGGCCAGCATGCGCGAGGCGGTGCTGGTGGTGGACGGCACCGGCCGCCTGGCCGACCTGAACGCCGCGGCGGAGGAGCTGCTGGAGGGCTCGGCCGACGGCGTGCTCGGCCGCCCGGTCGAGGAGGTCTTCCCGGCCTGGGGCCGGCTGGCCGCCACCTTTCCCGAGGGCGACGTGGCGAGCAGCCAGCTGGACCTCGTGGTGCGCGGGGCGCGCCGCAGCTTCGACGCGGTCCTGACGCCGCTGTCGGGCCCCCACGGCCGGGCGGACGGCCTGGTGGCCGTGCTGCACGACCTGACGGCGCGGCGGCGGGCCGAGGAGCAGCTGCACCTGCAGGGCCTGGCGCTGGCGGCCGCCGCCAACGGCATCCTGATCACCGACGGCGAGGGCCGGGTGCTGTGGGTCAACCCGGCCCTGACGCGCATGACCGGCTTCGCCGCGCACGAGATCGTGGGTCGCACGCCGCGCCTGTGGCGCTCGGGCGCCCACGCGGCGGACTTCTACGCCGGGATGTGGCGCACCATCCAGGCCGGCCGGGTCTGGCACGGCGAGCTGGTCAACCGCCGCAAGGACGGCAGCCTGTACGTGGAGGAGCAGACCATCACGCCCGTGCTCGACGAAGAGCGGCGGGTGACGCACTTCATCGGCATCAAGCAGGACGTCACCGCGCGCCGCGACCTGGAGCGCCTGCGCGAGTCGCTGACCCGCACCATGGTGCACGACCTGCGCAACCCGCTGACCGTGATCCACGGCGCCCTCGACCTGATCGCGATGCAGGCGGGCGAGGCCCTGCCGGCCCCGGCCCGCCGCGCCCTCGACCTCTCGCAGGCCGGCACGCGGCGCATGCTGGCCCTCGTGGACGGGATCCTGGAGCTGCGCAGCCTGGAGAGCGGGCGCGTGCCCCTGGCGCGCGCCGCCGCGGCCCTGCGCGACCTGGCCGAGGAGGCCGTGGCCCTGCAGACGCCGCTGGCCGCGGCCAAGGGCCAGCAGCTGCAGGTCGAGGTGGAGGACGCCCTGCCGCGCGTCGAGGTGGACCGGGCGCTGGTGGGCCGCGTGCTCCAGAACCTGGTCGGCAACGCGGTCAAGTTCACCCCCGAGGGCGGCACCGTGCGCGTGGCGGCCTGCCCCGACGGCGCCTCGGGGGCGGTGCGCGTCTCGGTCTCGGACGACGGCCCGGGGATCGCCCCCGAGCTGCAGGAGCGCCTCTTCCAGGAGTTCGTGACGGGCTCGGTCCGGGACCAGGGCAACGGCCTCGGGCTCGCGTTCTGCAAGCTGGCGGTCGAGGCCCACGGCGGCCGCATCTGGGTCGAGAGCGAGCCGGGCCGCGGCTCGACCTTCTGGTTCACGCTACCGGGTTCGCCCTAGGCGCACCGCGACGCAACGCTTGCGGCCTGGCCGGCGGCACGCCGGGCCCGCGGCTACGGCCAAGCGCAGGCGCTCCAGGGACCTGCGGCGGGCGGCCGGCTCCGGCACGAGCTGGCCTGCTTCTTGCGGCGGCGTGCCGTGGGAGCGCAAGACATGTCCGAACTGCTGGATCGCCTCCGGGAGATGCGCGACCGGGCGCTGGCGGGCGGCGGCCCCGAGCGCGTCGAAGACCAGCACGCGCGCGGCAAGCTGACGGCGCGCGAGCGGCTGGCGCTGCTCTTCGACGAGGGCTCCTTCCAGGAGCTGGGCGCCCTGGCCACCCACGACTGCACCGACTTCGGCATGGCCGAGCGGCGCTACCCCGGCGACGGGGTGGTGTGCGGCTTCGGCAAGATCGCGGGCCGGCGCGTGGCGGCCTTCGCCCACGACTTCACGGTGCTGGGCGGGTCCTTCTCGGCCGTGCAGTCCCAGAAGATCTGCCGGCTGCAGGACCTGGCCCTCGAGAGCGGCATCCCGCTGATCGGCCTCAACGACTCCGGCGGGGCCCGCATCCAGGAAGGCGTGCGCAGCCTGGCGGCCTACGGCGAGGTGTTCACCCGCAACGTGCTGGCCTCGGGCGTGGTCCCCCAGATCTCCGTGGTGGTGGGCCCCTGCGCCGGCGGCGCGGTCTACTCCCCGGCCCTGACCGACTTCGTGATCATGTCGCGCGCCACCGGCCACATGTTCATCACCGGGCCCGAGGTGATCGAGGCCGTCACCGGGCAGAAGGTCAGCGCCCGCGACCTGGGCGGCGGCCTGGTGCACGCCTCGCGCAGCGGTGTCGCGCACCTGATGGCGGAGGACGAGCGCGAGGCCCTGCGGCTGGTCAAGCTGCTGCTCTCGTACCTGCCCCAGAACAACACCGAGGACGCCCCGCAGCTGACCCCCTACGACGCGCCGGAGCGCATGGACGAGGCGCTCAACACCCTGGTGCCCCTGGACGACAACCAGCCCTACGACGTGCACGCGCTGCTCGAGCCGGTCTTCGACCGCGACAGCCTGCTCGAGATCCAGCCCTACTACGCCCGCAACGTGGTCACCGCCTTCGCGCGCCTGGACGGCTTCTCGGTGGGTGTCGTGGCCAACCAGCCGTCCCACCTGGCCGGCGCCCTCGACATCGACAGCTCCGACAAGATCGCGCGCTTCGTGCGCATCTGCGACGCCTTCAACGTGCCGCTGGTGACCTTCGTGGACTGCCCCGGCTACCTGCCGGGCGTCGACCAGGAGCACTACGGCATCATCCGCCACGGGGCCAAGGTCATCTACGCCTACTGCGAGGCCACCGTGCCCAAGATCCAGGTGGTGGTGCGCAAGGCCATGGGCGGGGCCTTCGTGGCCCTCTCGTCGAAGCAGATGCGCACCGACCTGGCCTTCGCCTGGCCCTCGGCGCAGATCGCGGTGATGGGGCCCGAGGGGGCCGTGCGCGTGCTGCGCCGGCGCGAGCTGGCCAGGGCGGAGGACCCGGGCACGCTGCAGCGCGAGTTCGAGAGCGACTACCGCGAGCGCTTCCTGAACCCCTACGTGGCGGCCGACACCGGCCAGATCGACGAGGTCATCGAGCCCCACGAGACCCGCCCGCGCCTGGTGCGCGCGCTCGAGATCCTGCGCACCAAGGTCCAGCAGAACCCGCCCAAGAAGCACGGGCTGCCGCCGGTGTGAGCGTGGGGCTCCTGGGCACGGGCGCGTGGCTGACGGCCTGGGGCATGGGCCTGGTGTTCCTGCTGCTGGCGCTGCTGTGGGGCCTGGTGGCGCTGCTGCTGCGCTTCGACCGGCCCGGCGCGGATGCGGCGGTCGCGCGCGCCGCGCCGCCGCCGC
>JBDIBD010000330.1:0-5928 GCA_039812725.1 Vicinamibacteria bacterium
AAGTAGCTGGGCAGGGCCGCCAGCGCCCCCAGGGCCAGCGCCGCCAGCGGGCCCACGTAGCCGGCCGCGGGCGTGACCGCCACCAGCCCCACCACGACGCCCGTGGCCGCGCCCACGGCCGTGGCCTTGCCGCCGCGCCACAGGTCCAGCAGGGTCCAGGCCACGAGCGTGGCGCAGGGCGCCAGCAGCGTGTTGACGAAGGCCAGCACCGCACTGCCGTTGGCCGCCAGCGCGCTGCCGGCGTTGAAGCCGAACCACCCGAACCAGAGCAGCCCGGCGCCCAGCAGCGTGAAGGCCACGTTGTGGGGCAGGATGGCCTGGCGGGCGTAGTCCTTGCGCGGCCCGACGATCAGCGCCGCGACCACCGCGGCCGCCGCGGCGTTGACGTGCACGACCGTGCCGCCCGCGAAGTCCAAAGCACCCAGGCCGGCCAGCCAGCCGCCGCCCCAGACCCAGTGCGCCACCGGGGCGTAGACCAAGAGGCTCCACAGCACCAGGAAGGCCAGGTAGGCCGGGAAGCGCATGCGCTCGACCACGGCCCCCGAGGCCAGCGCCGCGGTGATGATGGCGAAGCTGCCCTGGTAGGCCATGAAGAGCAGGTGCGGGATGCTGCCCTGCGGCTCGAGCGTCACGCCGGCGAGCAGGGCGTGGCCCAGCCCGCCCGCCACCGGCCCGCCGGGGGCGAAGGCCAGCGAGTAGCCCAGCAGCGCCCAGGCCACGCCCACGAAGCCCAGCGCGCAGACGCTCATCATGAGCGTGTTGAGGGCGTTCTTGGTGCGCACCAGGCCACCGTAGAAGAAGCCCAGCGCCGGTGTCATCAGCAGCACCAGCGCCGTCGAGAGCAGCATCCAGGCCACGTCGGCAGCGTTCACGGTCCCTCCGCAGGCGGGCCGCACCGCGCGGCCGGCCGTCTCTCCTGCAAGGGCCGCGCCGGCCGGCAGCCGGGCCGCGACTTTTCGAGGCAACTCGTTCGTGGGAACGAGCTTCCGCCTCCCCGCAGCGCCCCGGCCGCAGGCCCCGAATCCGACAATTTCGTGGGAAGCGCTCCGGGTTCCGACGCGGCCGTCGGCTCAGCCGCGCAGGCGCTTCAGGTCGAGGCCGTGGCGGCGCACCTTGTAGCCCACGATTCGCTCGGTGGTGTCGAGCAGCCGCGCCGCGCGGGCCATGTTGCCGCGCGCGATCTTGAGAGCGTCGAGCAACAGGTCCTTCTCGTAGGCGTCGACGGCGGCCTGGAGCGAGCGGCGCGGCAGCGTGCCGGAGACCTCGGCCGTCTGCAGCGTGGGCGGCAGGTGGTGCCCGTGGATCACGCCGCCGTCGCAGACCAGCACGGCGCGCTCCAGGCAGTTCTCCAGCTCGCGCACGTTGCCAGGCCAGTGGTAGCTCATCAGCATGTCGATGGCCCCGGTGGCCAGGCGGCGCACGTCCTTGCCGTGCCGGGCGGCGTACTTCTCGACGAAGTGGTCGGCCAGCAGCGGGATGTCGGGCTTGCGCTCACGCAGCGGCGGAAGGAACAGGCTGAAGACGTTGAGGCGGTAGTAGAGGTCGCTGCGGAAGCCGCCGGCCTGCACCAGCTGCTCCAGGTTGGCGTTGGTGGCGGCCACCAGGCGCACGTCCACCCGGACGGGCTTCGTCCCCCCGAGGCGCTCGAACTGGCGCTCCTGCAGCACGCGCAGCAGCTTGACCTGGGTGCCGGGCGACAGCTCGCCGACCTCGTCCAGGAAGAGCGTGCCGCCGTGGGCCAGCTCGAAGCGACCCTGCTTGAGCGTGCGCGCGTCGGTGAAGGCCCCGGGCTCGTAGCCGAACAGCTCCGACTCGATCAGCCCCTCCGGCAGCGCGCCGCAGTTGACGCGCACGAAGGGCTTGCCGGCGCGCGGCGAGTTGTAGTGGATGGCCTCGGCCACCAGCTCCTTGCCGGTGCCCGACTCGCCGCGCAGCAGCACGGTGGTGTCGGCCGGGGCCACGCGCGCCACCTGCTCGTAGACCTGCTCCATCAGCCGGTGGTGGCCCACCAGGCTGCCCATGTCGTGGCGCTCCTTGAGCTCCTCGCGCAGCTGGGCGTTCTCCTCGGCCAGGCGGCGGCGCTCGGCCTCGACCAGGCGCTGCGCGCGCAGGGCCTGGGCCAGCATCTGGGCGGCCACCGCCAGGAAGGCGTTCTCGACCTCGTAGACGCGCTCGCGGCGGAAGGGCAGCGTCAGGCCGAGGGCGCCGGCCGAGCCCTTCTCCGCGGGCACCGGGACGCACACGAAGCTCAGCTCGCCGCGTCCCGACGCCCGGCGCACCCCCGTGCGGTCGAGGAAGAGGGGCTCGCGGCCGACCTGGGGGACGACCACCGGCCGGCCGCTCTGGGCCACGCGGCCGGTGATCCCCTCGCCGAGCGCGTAGCGCACGCGCCCCGCGTGCGAGCTGCCCGGGCCGGCCACCGCCTCCAGCCGCAGGTGCTGGCCGTCCTCCTCCAGCAGCGCCAGCTGGGCGGCCACGGCGCCGGTGGCCTCGCGCAGCGCCTCGAGCGCGCGCTGCAGGCCGGCCCGAAACGGACCCTGGCCCGCCAGGGCCCGCCCCACCTCGAACAGCGCGGCCAGCCGGCTCTTCTCGCCCTGGGGCATGTCCGACAAAAATGTAGTCCAGGCGCGTCCGGACGACAAGCCCGTGGGCCTGGAAATGGGAAGGGGCGCCGGCCCGGGCCTCTCGGGCCCGGAGCGGCGCCCCTGTGCGTCAGGCCTCGAGGATCGCTACTCGATGCTCAGGGACTGCAGCTCGACGGGCACCGGCGGGCAGGATTGGACCTTGACGTCGTCGATGTCCCAGCCCGGGTTGCTGACCGAGCTGTCGGAGCCGAGGCGGTAGCGCAGCTGCACGGTCTGTCCGGCGTAGCTGGTGAGGTCGGCGATCGTGTTGGTGTAGGTGGTCGTGCCGCACCAGGCCTGCAGGCCGGCCAGCGGGTTGCTGAAGCTGCTCGAGATGGCGCCACGGTAGCCGCCCAGGAGCAGGTTGGCCGGAGGCACCTGGGTCCAGGTCGTGCCGCCGTTGCTGGAGACCTCCAGGAGGCCGCCGTCGAAGCAGGCCGTCGTGCCGCTGGGCTCCATGTTGGGAACGTGCCAGAAGCTGAGCACGACCGGGTTCTGGCCGGTGGGCAGGGCCACGCTGGGCGAGACCAGGCGCTGGTCGGAGGTCGTGGCCGGGTCGAGGCCGCGGTAGTTGGACGTGCCGGAGTGCGGGTTGGTGGTGACGATGGCCCAGGTGTCGGTGCCGGTGGCCGCGCTGTGGGTCCAGCCGCTGGCGCCGCTCTCGAAGCCGTACTGGTACAGGATGTTGACCGCCGTGCCGATCGGGCAGTCGCCGGGCAAGGCCAGGGTGGTGAACGTGAAGGCCGCCGAGTTGCTGCCCGTGTTGCAGGCGTTCACCGCGCGCACGCGCCAGTAGTAGGCCGTGTTCGAGTTGAGCGTGGCGCCGTTGTAGGTCGTGGTGGAGAGCGCGGGGGAGGTGTGCACGATGGTGGTGAAGGCCGCGTCGGTGGCGATCTCGAGGGTGTAGCTGGAGGCCTGGCTGGCCGCGCTCCAGGTGAAGGTGGGCGTGAGCGCCACGCCGGTGGCGGCGTTGGCCGGGGCCGTCGGCGTCGGCGTGCCGGGAGTGGCGGTGAAGACGTTCAGCGTGACGTTCTGGTTCAGGTTGATCGGGCCGGCGGCGCTGCCGGTCACGTTGATCGTGTAGGGGCCGGCGGCGACCGTGCCCGTGTTGCCGACGGTCAGCGTGGAGCTGCCCGGCAGCGGCGTGACCGGGTTGGGCACGAAGCCCACCGTGGTGGGAGCCGGGTTGCCCGTGGCGCCCAGGGTCACCGGGCTGTTGAAGCCCGAGACCGAGCCGACGTTGACGGTGTACGCGGCGCTCGAGCCGGCGCAGACGTTCTGGCTGGCCGGCGTCACGGCCAGCGTGAAGGTCGGTGCCAGCGAGCAGCTCGGGAACTTGAAGTTGCCGATGCGGGTCTTCCAGTTCACGCCGGCGCTGGCGGAGTAGTACTCGGTGGTGTACCAGAAGGTGCAGTCGTCGACCGGGTCCACGGTCATGTCGCTGTAGTCGCCCCAGCGGTTGCTGCTGGTCTGGCTGCCGCCGCCGGCGATCAGCGTGGCCTCACCCTGCGAGAGCTGGCCGGCGGGGTCGGTCGAAAGGCGGCCGGCGTAGCGGATCCCTGGGAAGATGCTGCTGCTCGAGGCGCTGAAGCCCAGGGCCATGTTGCCCACGAAGTCCATGGCGATGCTGCCCATCCAGCGCCAGGTGGAGTCGGGCTGGTAGGTGCCCTGCTGCACGAAGGCGGGCGTGCCGCTGGTGGCGTTGTTGATCTCCCACCAGCGGACGCCGGCCACGCCGCCCGAGGCCACCGTCAGGTTGCCGATCAGGGCCTCGTGGTTGTCCGCGAAGCGCCGGTAGGCCAGGCGGAACATGGGCCGGTCGGCCAGGTTGTCGAGCGTGTTGCCAGTCCCCGACTGCGGCACGGACGCACTGAGGATGGTGTAGCCGGCCGGGGCCAGGTTGCCGCCCAGCGTCCAGGTCGTGTTGGCCGGCGTGACGAAGTCCACGTGGAAGCGGTAGACCTGCCACTGGGCCAGCTGCTCGGCGCTGAGCCAGGGGTTGGGCGCGCCGGCCGGCGGCGGGTTCGAGCCGTCGAGGTCGGCCGGGATCAGGCTGCCCAGGGTGGTCGGCTGCAGCCCCGGGGTCACGAACGTGGCCGCGGCGCCCGTCAGCATGGCCGCGCGGTTGAAGGCGAAGGGCTGCGGGCCGAGAAAGGCGGTGCCGGCCGAGTTGAAGACGTTCATCGACATGTAGTACGCGTCGGGCCAGACGCCCAGCTTGGGGTAGTCGTAGAAGTTGCTGCCGAGGTGGAAGCCGTAGCGATACCAGGCGCCGGTGGCGTCGCTCGTCTGCGAGACCGCGATGCACTCGTCGGTGATCGGGATCGGGCCGGCGAACTGGGTCACGACCCAGCGGTTGGCGAGCTGGTCGTAGAGCACCACCGGGTCGCCCTGGCCCTGGGTCTCGCACAGCCCGCCGAAGCCCTGCCACAGTGTGGCGATGTCGACCGGGCCCAGCAGGGACGCGCCCGTCGTCTTGTTGAAGACCTGGACCCCGATGTTGACGGTCTGGACGTACTGCGTGGCGCCCACCTCGCCGTTGGTGTCGGGCGGGGAGCAGTTGCAGGCCACGCCGGGGAAGCCGATGCCGTCGAAGTTCAGGATCGTGCCGGGCATGGCGGCCGGCGCCAAGCTGCGCTGCACGACCGGGTCGGGCGCGCTGAAGTCCTTGACCGGGAAGCCCTTCGGCTCGAGCATCTCCCGCTCGGGCTGGAGCCGGAAGGGGATGGCCGGCATGTCCCGCAGCGGCGGGGTGACGTCGTTCTTGTACGAATAGCCCACCGTGACCTCGGTCTTTGGGGGGCCTTCCTTCTCGGGGGCCTGGGCGGCGGCCCTACCGCCGGCCAGCGTGAGCGCACCCAACGCCACGGTGGCGAGCGCCCGCATCGTCCGCGGCGCGGCAAGACGTCGTCGAGATTCCATGAGACAGGTCCTCCGAGAGATGGCGAGCGCCTGCTGAGCGCTGCCGCTGAGGGGCTCGCGTGGCTGGGGGCTGGGCTGGCCAGGTGACTGGCCCGAAGCGCCCCGCTCGAATGTCGGGCCGTCGCCGAGACGATACCCCGCGCCTGGCGCGCTGCGCACAGGTTGGGCGGCGGCGAACGGCTCGATGGGCAGGGGCGTAAGGGCCAACCGTGGCATGACCCCGGCCGGCTGTCAACCGTCGGCTCCGGTCGCCGGCGGGCGCGGGAAAGGGAAGGGGCGCCGGCCCGGGCCTTTCGGCCCGGAGCGGCGCCCCGGGTGGGTCAGCCCCCCGCGGGGGGCGTCAGGCGGCTAGCTAGCGCGGCCCGGCCACGATCCAGTTGGT
>JBDIBD010000331.1:0-5908 GCA_039812725.1 Vicinamibacteria bacterium
CCGGCTCGGGGGCCGGGTGCCCGGCGGCGCCGGCCTCGGCCGGCGGCGGGCTGGGCTGGCAGGCGAAGGTCAGCTTCTCCTCCTGGAGCCCGATCGTGACCGTGCCGCCGTGCTCGAGCTGGCCGAACAGGATCTCGTCGGTGAGCGGGTCGCGCACTTCCTTCTGGATCGTGCGCGCCAGCGGTCGGGCCCCGAAGACCGGGTCGTAGCCCTTCCTGGCCAGGAAGGCGCGCGCCTCGGGCAGCAGCGTGATGGCCACGCGCCGCTCGGTCAGCTGGGCCTCGAGCTGCAGCACGAACTTCTCGACGATGGTCTCCATGGTCTCGAAGGCCAGCGGCTTGAACGAGACGATCGAGTCGAGGCGGTTGCGGAACTCGGGGCTGAACAGCCGCTCCAGGGCGCTCTGGCCGCGGCGCTGGGTGTCCTTGTCGCGCCCCTCGCCGCCGCCCAGCGAGAAGCCGATGGCGGCCTGGGCCATCTCGCGCGAGCCGGCGT
This sequence comes from Vicinamibacteria bacterium, assembly GCA_039812725.1. Lineage (GTDB taxonomy): Bacteria > Acidobacteriota > Vicinamibacteria > Fen-336 > Fen-336 > JBDIBD01. The sequence continues at coordinate 496 of JBDIBD010000331.1, forward strand.
TGCTGGTCATGATCAGCACCACCTGGCGGAAGTCGGCCTTGCGCCCGTTGTTGTCGGTCAGGGTGGCGTGGTCCATGACCTGCAGCAGGATGTTGTAGATGTCGGGGTGGGCCTTCTCGATCTCGTCCAGCAGCACCACCGCGTAGGGCGTGTTGCGCACGGCGTCCACCAGCAGGCCGCCCTGCTCGAAGCCCACGTAGCCGGGGGGCGCGCCGATCAGGCGCGCCACGGCGTGCTTCTCCATGTACTCCGACATGTCGAAGCGCACGAACTCGTTGCCCAGGTGGATGGCCAGCTGCTTGGCCAGCTCGGTCTTGCCCACGCCCGTGGGACCGGTGAACAGGAAGCAGCCGGCCGGGCGCTCGGGCTGGGCCAGCCCGGCCCGGGCGCGCTTGATGGCCTGGGCCACCAGCCCGACGGCCTCGTCCTGGCCGAAGACCACGCGCTTGAGCGACTCCTCGAGGGTGCGCAGGCGCTCCTTGTCGGAGGAGCTGGCCTGCTTCTCGGGGATGCGGGCCATGCGGGCGATGATGCCCTCCACCACGGGCGCGTCCACCACGGCCTTCTGTCCGGCCGGGGGCGGCTCGAGCTTGAGGCGCGCGCCGGCCTCGTCGATCACGTCGATGGCGCTGTCGGGCAGGCGCAGCTCGCGCAGGTGCCGGCGCGCCAGGCGCACGGCCGCCTCGAGGGCCGCGTCGGTGTAGCTGACCTGGTGGTGCTGCTCGTAGCGCTGTCGCAGGCCCTTCAGGATGCTGACCGCCTCGCCCGGCGAGGGCTCCTCGACCACGATGCGCTGCACGCGCCGGGCCAGGGCGCGGTCCTTCTCGATGTGCTTGAACTCCTCGAAGGTGGTCGAGCCGGCCACCCGCAGCTCGCCCTGGGTCAGCAGCGGCTTGAGCATGTTGGCCAGGTCCATGGTGCCGCCGGTGGTGGCCCCGGCCCCGATCATGGTGTGCATCTCGTCGATGAACAGGATCGGCTTGGGGCGCTTGGCCAGGGCCGCCACGACGGCCTTGAAGCGCTCCTCGAAGTCGCCGCGGTAGCGCGTGCCGGCCAGCAGCGAGCCGGTGTCGAGCGAGTAGATCTCGGCGTCCTTGAGGGCCTCGGGGGCCTCGGGCTCGATCAGCTTGAGGGCCAGCCCCTCGATCAGGGCGGTCTTGCCCACGCCCGGGTCGCCCACGAAGACCGGGTTGTTCTTGCGGCGCCGGCAGAGCACCTCCATGGTGCGCCGCAGCTCGGCCTCGCGCCCGATCAGCGGGTCGAGCTTGCCGGCCCGGGCGCGCTCGGTCAGGTTGACCACGTAGGCGCCCAGCGGGTCGCGGGCCGCCCCGCCGCCCTCCTCGCCCTCGCCGGAGAGGGCCCCTTCCTCGCCCTCGGACGCGCCGGGGTGCTTCGCGACGCCGTGGGCGATGTAGTTGAGCACGTCCAGCCGGGTGACCCCCTGGGCCGCCAGCAGCGCCACGCCGTGCGAGTTGGTCTGCTGCATCAGGGCCGCCAGCATGTCGCCCACGTCGGCCTCGTCCTTGCCGGCGCTCTGCACGTGCAGCACGGCGCTCTGCAGCACGCGCCGGAAGGCCAGGGTCTGCTCCGGCTGGCGCACGGGCCCGCGCGCGTTGCGCTCCGGGAACTCGTCCAGGAAGCGTCCCAGGTCGGCCCGCAGGCGCTCCACGTCGGCCCCCGAGGCCTGCAGGATGCGCTCGCCGTCGGGGTCGTGGGCGGCCGCGAACAGCAGGTGCTCGAGGGTCAGGTGGGTGTGGCGGCGCATCTGCGCCTCGCGCAGCGCCACGGTCAGCACGCGTTCCAGGGCGGCGCTCAGCACGGTCAGCTCTCCTCTTCCATGCTGGCGCGCAGCGGGAAGCCCGCCTCGCGCGCCCGGTCGTGGACGTCCGCGACCTTGGTCTCGGCCACCTCGTAGGTGTAGCTGCCGCAGGTGCCCTGCCCGCGGGTGTGCACCTGCATCATGATGCGGTAGGCCTCCGCGGGGCCCTTCTGGAAGACCGACTCGAGCACGTGCACGACGAACTCCATGGTGGTGTAGTCGTCGTTGTGCAGCAGCACGCGCCACAGCTTCGGGAGCTGCGTGCGCTCCTTCTTCTTCTCCAGCACCTCCCCGCCGGTGCGCGGGGACTTCTCGGCCATGGCCCCATTTTCCGTCCGGGGCCCGGGTGACACAAACCCGGCCGCGGGGCGCCCTCAGGGCAGGCCGCCCGAGGCCACGCGGCCGCGCTCCAGGGTGATGACGCGCTTGCCCAGGCGCTGGATCATGTCGCGGTCGTGGGTGGCCACCAGCACCGTGGTGCCGCGCGAGTTGACGTCCTGGAAGAGCTGCATGATCTCCTGGGCCATCTCGGGGTCGAGGTTGCCGGTGGGCTCGTCGGCCAGGAGCAGCATGGGCTCGTTGATCAGGGCCCGCGCGATGGCCACGCGCTGCTGCTCCCCGCCCGAGAGCTGCAGCGGGTAGGCGTGCAGCTTGTGGTGCAGGCCGACCGACTTGAGGGCCGCGAAGGCCCGCCGCTTCTGCTCCTTGGGCGGCACCCCCAGGATGCGCGGCACGAAGGCCACGTTCTCCAGGATGGTGCGGCGCTTGAGCAGCTTGAAGTCCTGGAAGACCACCCCGATCGAGCGCCGCAGCTCGGGGATCTGGCTGTCGGGGATGGCGGTCACGTTGCGCCCGCCGACCAGGATCTGCCCCTGCGAGGGCAGCTCCTCGCGGAAGACCAGCTTGAGGAAGCTGGTCTTGCCGGCCCCCGAGGGACCCGTCAGGAAGCAGAACTCGCCCTTGCGCACCTCGAGCGTGATGTCGACCAGCGCGCTCGACTCGCGGTCGTACTGCTTGTAGACGTGGAAGGCCTGTATCATGGCCGCCGCGGAGGTCATGGCCCGCCATTATCGCCGGGGAGAGCGTGTCCGCAGCCAGCCCCACCCCTTTCCGACCGTGGCCGGGCACTTCCGGCGGCCAGGTGCAGACCTTCCTGGGCTACTGGCTGCGGCGCCACCTGCGCTGGCGGCTGCCGGCCGAGGACCTGGTGGTCCCCTCCGCTCCGGGCGTGCAGCTGCTGTGCCGGGCCACCTGGCAGGCCGGCCCGCGGCGCGCGCGGCCGGCGCTGGTGATCGCCCACGGCCTGGGGGGCTCGTCCGAGGCCAGCTACGCCGTCTCGCTGGGCCAGGCCGCCTGGGAGGCCGGCTGGCACGTGCTGCGCATGAACCTGCGCGGCGCCGGCGCCTCCCTGCAGCTGTGCCCGCGGCTCTACAACGCCGGCCTGTCCGAGGACGTGCTGGCCGTGGCCCGGGCCGCTGCCGGCCACTCGGCGCGGGTGGTGCTGGCGGGCTACTCGCTCAGCGGCAACCTGGTCCTGCTGGCCGCCGGCCGCGACGCCGCCGGCCTGCCCGGCGAGGTGGCCGGCGTGGCCGCGGTCTGCGCCCCGGTGGACCTGGCCGCCTGCGCGCGGCGCTTCGACGCGCCGGCCAACGCGGGCTACCGGGCCCACTTCATGGCGGCCCTGAAGAGCCAGTACCGGGAGCGGCAGCGGCGCCTGCCGGAGCTGTACGCCGCGGGCCTCGAGCGCGGCCTGCGTTCGATCTGGCAGTACGACGAGGTCATCACCGCGCGCTACGGCGGCTTCGCCGGGGCCGAGGACTACTACGCGCGCTCCAGCAGCGGCCCGTGGCTCGACCGCCTGGCCCGCCCGGCCCTGCTGCTGTGGGCGCAGGACGACCCGCTGGTGCCCGTGCAGGCCGTCTCGCACTGGCCCCTGGCCCCGGGGGCGCTGCCGCAGGTCGAGCGCACCGGCGGCCACGTGGGCTTCCTGGGCCGCAGCCGGGCGCGGGGCTGGTTCTGGGCCGCCGACCGCGTGCTCGAGTGGGCCGGCGGGCTGGCCTGAGGCGCCTCAGCGCCCGCGCTGGGCCAGCACCCGCTCGAACTCGAAGCGCTTGAAGATCTGGTTGTCGCCCAGGTCGGCCGTGCGCCGGCTGGCCAGCACGTGCAGCGAGCGCGCCACGATGTAGCGGAAGTTGTCCTCGTAGCTGCTCCCGCGCAGGTCCTGCTGCATGCGCGTCAGGGTCTCCAGCTCGGCCTCGAGGAAGCGCGTGGGATCGACCCGCGCGCGCAGCGAGACCTTGGGCTTGGCCGGCAGGTACTGGGCCGCCAGGCGCGAGAAGGCCTCGGCCGTGGCGCGGTCGCCCGGCTCCTTGCCCACCAGGATCGGCAGGCGCTGGATCGAGGCCCGCTCGATGTCGTGGTGCGAGATGACCCAGCCCAGGTTGACGATGGTCAGCTGGGCGCTCACGTTCTCGACCAGGTTCTGCACGAAGGGCCGCACGGCGGTCTCGTAGGACTCGGCCACGCCGTTGAACTTGTTGAGCACGTAGTGCACGCGGAAGAACTGGATGGTGTTGGCCACCAGCTTGACCACGGGGTGGTCGCCCAGGCGCACGTGCAGGCGCTCGGCGAAGCCGTCCAGGTTGGGGACGCGCGCGTCGTAGCTGTCCTCGGCCTGGTCGAGCAGCTCGTTGACCTCGCCCTCGGCGATGCCCTGGACCACCTGGTAGAGGCTCGAGCCCGGCTCGAAGATGCTGCGCAGCTTGCGGAAGAGGATGGCCTTGACGATGTCGCTGGCGGCCACCGTGGCCGAACGCAGGTGCGGCGTGAACAGCAGGATGCCGCTGTTGGAGTAGGGCAGGAAGTCGATCACGCTGCCGTCCAGGCCGGCCTTGAGGTCCAGCACCACGTAGCGCGCGTCCAGGGCGTTGATGGCGTCGATGAGCTGGTCGCGGCGCGGGCGCTGGAAGTTGGTGATCTCGTCGATCATGTGGCGCGGCGCGGCCACGAAGCCGAAGTTGCGGAAGCGCCCGAAGGGGTCGAGGCGCGGCGGCAGGCGCGTGACGCAGTCGCGCAGCGGCCGGGCCTGCTTGAAGAAGTGGTAGAGGTCGTGCTGCACGGGCACGTCGAGGGCGTGCCGGATGGACGAGGTGCCCATGTCGAGGTCGATCAGCACGGTCGGGGCGTGCTGCGACAGGCCCAGGGCGTAGTTGAGCGCGAAGGTGGTCTTGCCCACGCCGCCCTTGCCCGAGGAGACGGGGATGATGCGCTTCTCGGTCTTCACGGCGAGCTCGCGGGCGGGGACGCCGCCAGGGCCTGCAGCATCACGTCGAGGGGGCGCTGGCTGGCCTCGTCCAGCAGCTCCACCAGCGGTCCGGTGTCGAGGGCGAAGGCCCGCCCCAGGGCCTGCTCGAGGCGCGCCCGGTCGGCCCCCGCCAGGATCGGCCGGCGGCCCCCGGCGCGCTGCATCACGTGCGCGGCCGCCAGCCGCGCCACGCGCCCGTTGCCGTCGGCGAAGGCGGCGATCTCGCGCACGCGCGCCAGCACCAGCGCGCCGGCCTGGGCGGGCTGCAGCTCGGCCCCGCTGGCCTCGCC
>JBDIBD010000332.1:0-5883 GCA_039812725.1 Vicinamibacteria bacterium
GGCCGGCCTGGGCCCGCCCGTCCTGGCGCTCGCGCCAGGCCTGCAGGGCCGCGGCCACCACGGCAGCCTGCCAGGGCCGCTCGTCGCGGGCCCCGGCGGCCAGCACGTCGGGCACCAGCCCGGTGTCGTACTCGCCCCGGGCGAAGTCGGGGAAGGTCAGCACGCGCTCGAAGAACGGCAGCGTGGTGTGGATGCCCAGCACCGTGTACTCGCCCACCGCGCGGCGCATGCGGGCCAGGGCCTCGGCGCGGGTCGGGCCCCAGGCCACCAGCTTCGAGATCATGGGGTCGTAGAACAGCGGCACCTCCCAGCCCTCGTAGACGCCGCTGTCATCGCGGATGCCCGGGCCGCTCGGGACGCGCAGCGCCGCGATGCGGCCGGGGCTGGGCAGGAAGTTGCGCTCGGGGTCCTCGGCGTAGACCCGGCACTCCACGGCGTGGCCGTGCTGGCGCAGGTCCTCCTGGGCGAAGGGCAGGCGCTCGCCCTGGGCCACGGCGATCTGCAGCTTGACCAGGTCGACCCCCACGACCATCTCCGTGACCGGGTGCTCGACCTGCAGGCGCGTGTTCATCTCGAGGAAGTAGGGGTTGCGGTCGCGGTCCACCAGGAACTCGAGCGTTCCGGCGTTGACGTACCTGGCGCGCTGCACCAGCGCCACCGCCAGCCGGCCCATGCGCTCGCGCAGCTCGGGGGTCACGAAGGGCGAGGGGCTCTCCTCGACGACCTTCTGGTGGCGGCGCTGCACCGAGCACTCGCGCTCGAACAGGTGCACGGCCTGGCCGTGCTGGTCGGCCAGCACCTGGATCTCGACGTGGTGCGGTCCCAGGATGGCCTTCTCGAGGTAGACGCTGTCGTCGCCGAAGGCCGAGAGGGCCTCGCCGCGCGCGCGCGCCACCGCGGCCTCCAGGTCCTCGGGCCGCTCGACCAGGCGCATGCCCTTGCCGCCGCCGCCGGCGGCGGCCTTGAGCATGACGGGGAAGCCGATGCGGGCCGCCTCGCTCGCAATGAGGGCCGCGTCGGCCAGCGGCTCGAGCGTGCCCGGCACGACCGGCACGCCGGCCTCGACCGCCACGCGCCGCGCCGAGGTCTTCTCGCCCATCAGCTCGATGGTCTCGGCGCGCGGGCCGATGAACACCAGGCCGGCCTCCTCGCAGGCCCGGGCGAAGGCCGCGTTCTCTGCCAGGAAGCCGTAGCCGGGGTGGATGGCCTCGGCCCCGCTGCGGCGGGCCGCGTCGAGGATGCGGTCCACGCGCAGGTAGCTCTCGCGCGAGGGAGCCGGGCCCACCGGCAGGGCCTCGTCGGCCAGCTGCACGTGCAGCGCGCCGCGGTCGGCCTCGGAGTAGACCGCCACGGTGCCGAGCCCCAGCTCGCGGCAGGCCCGCAGCACGCGCACGGCGATCTCGCCGCGGTTGGCGACCAGCACCTTGCCGAAGCGGGGCGCGCTCACAGCGGGATGTTCCCGTGCTTCTTGGGCGGGTTCTTGTCGCGCTTGGTGCGGGCCATGCGCAGCCCGGCGATCAGCTTGCGGCGCGTGTGGCGCGGCTCGATGACCTCGTCGATGAAGCCCCGGTCGGCGGCGATGTAGGGGTTGGCGAACTTCTCGCGGAACTCGGCCACCTTGGCCCGGCGCAGGGCCTCGGGGTCCTCGGCCTTGGCCAGCTCGCGCCGGTACAGCACGTTGACCGCCCCCTCGGGCCCCATGACCGCGATCTCGGCCATCGGGTAGGCGAAGTTGATGTCGGTGCGGATGTGCTTGCTGCCCATCACGCAGTAGGCCCCGCCGTAGGCCTTCCTGGTGATCACGGTCAGCTTGGGGACGGTGGCCTCGGCGAAGGCGTAGAGCAGCTTGGCGCCGTGGCGGATGATGCCGCCCCACTCCTGGGCCGTGCCGGGCAGGAAGCCGGGCACGTCCTCGAAGATCACCAGCGGCACGTTGAAGGCGTCGCAGAAGCGCACGAAGCGCGCGCCCTTGACCGAGGCGTCGATGTCCAGGCAGCCGGCCAGCACGGCCGGCTGGTTGGCCACGAGGCCCACGCTCTGGCCGCCCAGGCGCGCGAAGCCCACCACGATGTTGCCGGCGTAGTGCTCGTGCACCTCGAGGAAGCGCCCCTCGTCCACCACGCGGGCGATGACGTCCTTGATGTCGTAGGGCCGGTTGGGCTCGGGCGGGATGATGCTCTCGAGCTCGGGCGCCTCGCGCCCGTCCGGGTCGTCGCTCTTGCGGAAGGGCGGGTCCTCGAGGTTGTTCGAGGGCAGGTAGGAGAGCAGCTCGCGGATCAGGTGCAGCCCGGCCCGGTCGTCTTCGACCGCGAAGTGGGCCACGCCGGAGCGGGCGTTGTGGGTCAGGGCCCCGCCCAGGTCCTCCTTGGTGACCTCCTCGTGCGTGACGGCCTTGATGACGTCGGGCCCGGTCACGAACATGTAGGCCGTGTCCTTGGTCATCAGCGTGAAGTCGGTGATGGCCGGGCTGTAGACCGCGCCGCCGGCGCAGGGGCCCATGATGGCCGAGATCTGCGGCACGACGCCCGAGGCCAGCACGTTGCGCAGGAAGATGTCGGCGTAGCCACCCAGGGAGGCGACGCCTTCCTGGATGCGGGCCCCGCCCGAGTCGTTGAGGCCCACCACCGGCGCCCCGACCTTCATGGCCAGGTCCATGACCTTGCAGATCTTCAGGGCGTTGGTCTCGGAGAGGCTGCCGCCGAAGACGGTGAAGTCCTGGGCGAAGACGAACACCTGCCGGCCGTCCACCCGGCCGAAGCCCGAGACGACGCCGTCGCCCGGGACCTTCTGCTCGGCCATGCCGAAGTCCAGGCAGCGGTGCTCGACCAGCTTGTCGAGCTCCTCGAAGGTGCCCTCGTCGAGCAGGGCCTCGACGCGCTCGCGGGCGGTCAGCTTGCCTTCGGCGTGCTGGCGCTCGCGGCGCTCGGGGCCGCCGCCCTCCTCGGCACGGCGGGTCTTGTCGCGCAGCGCGTCGAGGGTGCTCATGGGGTCGCGGGCCTTTCGCTCATGGGTCAGGCCGGGCGGCAGCCGCAGCCGCCGGCGCAGCAGGCGCCCCCGGCGCGCGGGCCGCCCCCGGCCGCCGGCCGGGCCGAGCCGCCCAGCGCGAAGGTCGAGAGCTGCTTCTCGACCTGGCTGCCCTGGCACTGCGGGCAGCGCACCGGGTCGTTGAAGCGCTGCACGTAGAGCTCGAAGCGTGCCTGGCAGGGGCCGCAGACGTACTCGTAGACCGGCATGCTCCCTCCGCGCTCAGCGGGCCTTGGCGCCCAGCTCCTTCTTGGCCTTCTCCCAGTCCTCCAGGAAGCGCTTCAGGCCGATGTCGGTCAGGGGGTGCTTGAGCAGGGCGGTCAGGACGCCGTAGGGCATGGTGCCGACGTGGGCGCCCAGGCGGGCCGCCTCCAGCACGTGCATGGGGTGGCGCAGGCTGGCAGCCAGCACCTCGCAGTCGAAGTCGTAGTTCTCGAAGATCTGCACGATGTCGGCCACCACCTGCATGCCGTCGGTGGAGACGTCGTCCAGCCGGCCCACGAAGGGCGAGACGAAGCGCGCCCCGGCCTTGGCCGCCAGCAGGGCCTGCATGGGCGAGAAGATCAGCGTCATGTTGACGCGCTTGCCCTCCGCCGCCAGCAGCTTGGTGGCCTTGAGCCCCTCGGCCGTGCAGGGGCACTTGACCACGATGTTCTTGTGCAGCGCGGCCCAGTGGCGCCCCTCGCCGACCATGCCGGCCGCGTCGGTGGCCACCACCTCGGCCGAGATGGGCCCGTCCACCAGCTCGCAGATCTGGCGCAGGATCTCCTCGGGGTCGCCCTTCTCCTTGGCCAGCAGGCTGGGGTTGGTGGTGACGCCGTCGACCACGCCCAGGGCGGCGCCCTCGCGGATCTCCTGCAGGTTGGCGGTGTCGAGAAAGAACTTCATGACAGGCTCCTCCGGGGCGCGCTCGGGGACGAGGCTCCCCCCAGGTCACGGCCGCCGGACCGTCCGCGCGGGAAGCGCGCGGCCGGCGTGCCGCTGGCAATGATATCTCCCGCCAACGGCCCGCGGGGCCGGGCGGGGCTCACGGGCGCCCACCCACCGGCGCCGAGGGCTCGCTCTCGTTGCCGGCCGCGTCCACGGCCGTGACGACGTAGCGGCGGGCGGCGTCGCCGACCGTCAGCCCGGTCTCACCGGGAGCCAGCTCCTGGACGAGCTGGCGGCCCCCCGCGGCGAGCCGGTAGACGCGGTAGTGCGCCAGGTCGGGCTCCGGCGACGGGCTCCAGGAGAGCTGCAGCCCACCGGCCTGTGGCAGCGCGGCCAGGCCTCCGGGCGCGGCCGGGGCCACCACGTCGCGGAAGACCGCGCAGGCCTCGTTGCTGGCGGCGCTCTCCACCGGCGGCTCGGTCGAAGCCACCCGGCGCACGACGTAGCACCACTCCTGGCCCTGGGCGACGGCCGTGTCCTCGAAGCCCGCCTGGGCCAGCGGCTGGGGGGTGAGCGGCCGCCCGAAACGCGAGAGCTTGTCGCGGCGGTAGACCAGGGTGCCGGCACCGGGGCCGTCGGCCGGGGGCGTCCAGGTCAGCGCGAGGCCGTTGGCCGCGGGCGCCGCGGCCAGGTTCTCGGGCCGGGCGGGGGGGGCCTGCACGGTGAAGGCCGGCAGGCTGGCCAGCGGCGACAGCAGCTTCTTGACGCGCGCCCGGGCGGCCACGCGCAGCACCGTCCCCGCGGGCGGGGCCGGCAGCGACTCGACGATGGGCTCGCCGGGGGCGACGGAACGCACGCTGGAGGTCCCCACGGCGGTCAGCTCGCCCTCGCGGTCGGCGCGGATCAGCTCGACCTCCAGCACGGGCAGGCGCGCGCCGTCGCTCCAGGCCCGGGGAGCCTGGTAGCTGATCTCGATCAGGGACCCGCGCTGGGCCAGGCGCAGGGCCGAGACCGGCTGCGGCGTGCGCTTCAGGGGCGGCAGCGGGTCGCCGCGCTTGCCGCAGCCGGGGAGGGCGGCCAGGGCCAGCAGGGCGGGGAGCAGGCGTCGCAGGGCAGCGTTCATGTCACCTACAGGATGAAGCGCGAGAGGTCCCGGTCGCGCACCAGGGGCTGGAGCTTCTGCCGCACCAGCTCGGCGTCGAGGTGCAGCCGGCCGCCGCGCTCGGGGGCCGCGAAGGCGGCCTCCTCCAGCAGGGCCTCGAGCAGCGTGGCCAGGCGCCGGGCGCCGATGTTCTCGGCCTGGGCGTTGACCTCCACCGCGCAGCGGGCGATCTCGGCCACGGCCTCCGCGCTCCAGCTGAGCTCCAGGCCGTCGGCGCCCAGGAGCTGGCGGTACTGCTCGAGCAGCGCGCCCCGCGGCTCGGTCAGGATGCGGCGCAGCTCGTCGAGGCCCAGCGGCTCGAGCTCGACCCGGATGGGGAAGCGCCCCTGCAGCTCCGGGATCAGGTCGGCCGGCTTGGCCACGTGGAAGGCGCCGGCCGCCACGAACAGCACGTGGTCGGTGCGCAGCGGGCCCCACTTGGTCTGCACGGTGGTGCCCTCCACGATCGGCAGCAGGTCGCGCTGCACGCCCTCGCGCGAGACGTCGGGGCCGCGGCCGGACTCGCGGCCGGCGATCTTGTCGATCTCGTCGAGGAAGACGATGCCGGAGCTCTCGGCCCGGGCCAGCGCCAGGCGGGCCACCTCGTCGGGGTCGATCAGGCGCTCCTGCTCCTGGCGGTTCAGGATCTCGCGGGCCTCGGCCACGCTGGCGCTGCGGCGGCGCGTGCGGCCGCCGAACAGCCCGGGCAGGGCGTCCTTGAGCTGCAGCTCCATCTGCTCGAGGCCCTGGCCGCCCAGCAGCGCCAGGTTGCCGGGCCCGCGCTCCTGCACCTCGACCTCGACCGTGCGCTGGTCCAGGGCCCCGGCCCGCAGCTCGGCCCGCAGCCG
>JBDIBD010000333.1:0-5879 GCA_039812725.1 Vicinamibacteria bacterium
CAGGGCCGCGAGGCCGGCCAGCGCCGCGCGCCGGCGCGCGGCCGGCTGCCGCTCCACGGCCAGGTAGGCCAGCAGCGACGAGCCCCCGGCCACCACGAACGAGACCAGGAAGACGCCACCCAGCGAGGCCAGCTGGACCACGCCCAGCAGCTCGTGCTGGCTGTAGCCCAGCAGGCACCAGGGAAAGTGAAAGAAGGTGTAGTTGCGCACCACCTCGGTGGCCACCCAGGGGACGGGCGCCAGCAGCAGGCCGGCCGGCCCGAGGCGGCCGCACAGCCGCGCCACGGCCCAGGCCCAGGCGGCCGGGAAGAGCGCCACCGTGGCCGCCAGCAGCACCATCAGCGGCACGGCCACGGCCATCGGCAGGCCACCGAACTGCACCACCACCAGGGCGGTCCAGTAGAGCAGGCCCACCTGGCCCACGGTGCCGAAGAGGTGGCCCAGGCGGAAGGCCCGGCCCGGGCCGACCCCGTGCAGCGCCACGAGCACCGGCACGAGCGCCACCCAGGCCACGAGGCCGTGGCCGAACTTCGGGAACGACAGGAACAGCAACAGGCCGCCGAGGGCGGCCAGGAGGGGCCGCCCGAACCTCCAGGAGAGCACGCCCCTACCGCGCGCCGTGGCGCCCGGCCACCTCGCCGGCGTTGTAGCTGGAGCGCACGAAGACGCCGGAGTAGACGGTCGGGAAGCCCAGGTCCCGCGCCAGGCGCTCCCAGGCCGCGAAGCCCTCGGGCGGCACGTAGCGGGCCACCGGGGCGTGGGCCCGGCTGGGGCGCAGGTACTGGCCGATCGTGACGATGTCGACCGCGGCCCGGCGCAGGTCGCGCAGCACGCCCGCCACCTCGTCGTCGGTCTCGCCCAGCCCCACCATCAGGCCGCTCTTGGTGACCTGCTCGGGGCGCAGGCGCTTGGCCTCGGCCAGCAGCTCCAGGCTGAGCGCGTAGCTGCCCTGGGGCCGCAGCTCGGGAAACAGCCGCGGGGCCATCTCGATGTTGTGGTTGAAGACGTCGGGACGGCTCCCGAGCACCTCCGCCAGCGACTCGTGCCGGCCCTTGAAGTCGGGGGTCAGCACCTCGACCTGGGCGCCGGGCAGGCGCCGCCTCAGGGCCGCGACCGTGCGCGCGAACTGGCCCGCGCCCCCGTCCTGCAGGTCGTCGCGCGCCACGGCGGTGAGCACGACGTACTCCAGCTTCAGGCGCGCCGCCGCCTCCGCCACGCGCTCGGGCTCCCCGGGATCGAGAGGCAGCGGGCGCGCGGTGTCGATCGAGCAGTAGCCGCAGCGCCGGGTGCAGCGGTCCCCCGACAGCATGAAGGTGGCCGTGCCGCGCGCGAAGCACTCCCCCAGGTTGGGGCAGCGGGCCTCCTCGCAGACCGTGACCAGCTCGCGGTCGCGCAGCAGCACGCGCAGCTCGCGCGCGCCGCGGGCCAGCGGGCTGCCCTTCCTGGCCCACTCGGGCAGGCGCACGTGCGGGGCGGCGGTGTGGTCGCGCAGCATCGCCGGCCTTAGTTGCGGGGCACGACGCGCGGGTCGAACTTCTTCTCGCGCAGCCGCGCCAGGGTCGGGTCGGCCTCGGCGCGCGTCTTGTAGCTGCCCACGCGCACCTGGTACAGGCCGGCCGCGGCCGAGGTCACGTAGGCCGGGAAGCCCGACTTCTTGAGGCTCTTGACGATGCGGTCGGCGGAGGCCCGGTCCTTGTAGGCCCCGACCTGGATCGTGAACGTCCCGGCGGCGGCCTCGGCCGGCGTCGGGCTGGCCTTCGGCGTCGGGCTGGCCTTCGGTGACGCCGGGCTCGGCGTCGTGGCCGGGGCCGGCGTGGCCGCCGCAGGCGACGGGGTCGGTGCCGGAGTCGGGGTCGGGCGCGGCGTCGGGCTGGGCTTGCCACGCTTGCCCGGCGCCTTCGTGGGCGCCGGCGTCGGGCTCGCGGCGGCCGGGGCCGGGGGCGCCGCCGCGGGGCTGGCCTCGGGCGCCGGCGTGGCCGACGGGCCGGGCTCGGGGCTGGCGGGCTTCTCCAGCCCCTCGTCCTGCCGGTCGCCCTCGAGGCGCTTGGCGTAGGTCAGGCTCTCGGGCGACGGCGGGGCCTCGCTCTTGACGGGCTCCTCCGGCACCACGCGCTCTTCCTGGACGCGCGCCGCCGCGGGCGGGCGGCCCTCCGGGACGGCCTCGACACCCTTGCCGACCATCACCCCGGCCAGGAAGCTGAGCACCAGCCCGGCCGCCCCGGCCATGAAGTAGAAGACCAGCTGCTTGTTGGTCAGCTGGATCTCGTAGAACTCGCTGTTGTCGTCCTGCGCCAAGTCTCCCCCGTCAGCCCTGCAGGGCCGGCCCCATGCGCCGCAGGCCTTCCTTGATGATGCCAGAGATCACCGCTTCCTCCTCGCGGCCGTAGCGCGTGCGCACGTTCAGCTGCACCACGAAGACCAGCTCGTTGAGGCCCGAGACGATCAGGGTGCGCCGCTGCGGGGCCGGCAGGTCGGCCACGTTGGCCAGCATCTGCTCGAAGTCGGCGCGGCCGTAGTTCTTGAGGTCGACCCCGTCGAAGAGCGTGCCGTACTGCCGCGAGACCTCGCCCAGGCAGGTGTCCATGAACTGCTCCACCTCGTCCTGGTCCTTGCGGCCGCGCAAGAAGGCGTAGACGCGCCCGAACATCTGGTTGAACTTCTCGACCACCGCCTCGAGGTCGAGCTCCGCCTCGCGGGCCCGCACCCCCGCCAGGCCGTGGGTGTCGCCGGCGTGGCCGCGCCGGATGACGCCCAGGACTAGCAGGGCCCACAGGATGCGGCAGGTCTCGAAGTGCGAAAGGTAGGAGACCTCGCAGATCTGCTCGATGGTCGAGACCCCGTTGACCTGGTTGAGCACCTCCTGCTCCTCGGAGGTCAGGTCGAGCTTGTAGAGCACCTCGGTGCTGCCGGTCGAGACCGGCACCGAGCCCAGGTCGCCGATGCCGCGCATGACCTGCGACCAGGCCCGGCAGCGCCGGACGCCTTCCAGGATCAGGTTCTCGGTGGAGAGGTTGACCGTCACCAGGTCGCGCGGGTCCATCTCCTTGATGACCAGCTCGTAGTCCCCCGCCGTCCAGGTGAACAGCTCCATCAGGAGGTCCTTGACCTGGGCCTCGACGGCGGGGATCAGGTCCTCCGGCTCGAGCGCGTTGAGCTCCACCAGGATGGCGCCCAGGCGCCGGCCGGGGCGGATGAGCTTGCTGGCCTCCAGGTAGTGCCGCACGGTGATGCGGCCGTTGACCAGCAGGTGCTCCCCCAGGCGCTCGTCCGGGTTGTTGCTGGCCGCGAAGACCACCCGCCCGCCCTGGATGTAGATGCTCTTGGTGGCCTCGCCCCCGCGCAGGGTCAGGATGCCGGTCTCGCCAGAGGAGAGCAGCGAGCGCAGCAGCTCGGGGACGCTGGTGGTCTCCAGCGTCCCGCGGATGGTCAGGTCGTCGTGCTCGTCCAGCGGCTCGTCGTGCAGCCCCACCTATTTCCCCTCGCCCTGCCGTTCCATGAAGGCCTTCAGGAAGTCGATCGGCACGGGGAAGATTATGGTCGAGTTCTTCTCGGCCGCGATCTCGGTCAGGGTCTGCAGGTAGCGCAGGTGCAGGGAGATCGGCTGGGACTGCAGGGTCTGGGCCGCCTCGGTCAGCTGCCGGCTGGCCTCGAACTCGCCCTGGGCGTGGATGATCTTGGCGCGCTTCTCGCGCTCCGACTCGGCCTGGCGCGCCATGGCCCGCTGCATCTCGTGGGGCAGGTCCACGGTCTTGACCGCCACCTGGGTGACCTTCACGCCCCACGGGTCGGTGTGCTGGTCGATGACCTCCTGGATCATCTGCCCCAGCCGCTCGCGCTCGGCCAGCAGCTCGTCCAGGTGGGCCTGGCCCAGGATCGAGCGCAGGGTGGTCTGGGCCTCCTGGCTGGTGGCGTAATAGAAGTCCTGGACCTGGACGATGGCCTTGTGCGGGTCGACCACCCGGAAGTAGACCACCGCGTTGACCTTGACCGTGACGTTGTCCTTGGTGATCACGTCCTGGGGCGGCACGTCGTGGACAATCGTGCGCAGGCTGACCTTGACCAGCCGGTCGATGGGCCACAGCGCCAGCCGCAGGCCCGGGCCCTTGGGCTCGGGCAGCAGCTTGCCGAGGCGGAAGACCACGCCGCGCTCGTACTCGTTGATCACCCAGACCGAGGCGAAGAGCCACAGCAGCGCCAGCAGGATGACGACCAGGAAGCCCGGCATCTCATTCCTCCGCTCGGACGCCGAGGGTCAGCCCCTCGACGGACGTCACCACGACGCGGCGGCCCGCGGGCACCCGCCCGCCGGCCCGCGCCCGCCACAGCTCGCCCTTCACCAGCACCCAGCCCTCCGGCTCGAGGGCCGTCTCGGCCCGCCCGGCCAGGCCCACCATCCCCTCGCGACCGGTCGTGACCGCCAGCCGCCGGGAGCGCAGCAGCAGCCGCACGAGCGTGACGGCCAGGGCCGCGACGGCCACGGCCACCGGCACCAGCACCTGCAGGCCCACCTGCATCTCGGGCACGGGAGCCTCCACCAGCATCAGGCCGCCGAGGATCATGGCCACCAGCCCGCCCACGGTCAACAGGCCGTACGAGGCCACCTTGGCCTCGGCCACGAAGAGCCCCACCGCCAGCAGGATCAGCAGCACCCCCGCGGCGTTGATGGGGACGATCTGGGCGGCGAACAGGAACAGCACCAGGCAGAGCACCCCCACCACGCCCGGCAGGATCAGGCCCGGGTGGCTCAGCTCGGCGCCCAGCCCGGCCAGCGCCCCCAGCAGCAGCAGGAACAGCACCTCGGGAGTGGCCACGAGGCTCAGCATCTGCTGGCGCCAGTTCATGGCCACGCGCACGGGGCGCTGGCCGGCCAGGGCCAGGCGCACCGTGCGCCCGTCGAAGCGCTTGACCTCGCGCCCGTCGAGCTGCCGCAGCAGGTCGTCCACGTCGCCCGCCACCAGGTCGATCAGCTTTCCGTCCAGGGCCTCGCGCTCCGTGAAGGACTTGCTCTCCGTGACGGCCTTGGCCGCCAGCTCCGGGTCGCGCCCGCGGCGCTCGGCCTTGCCGCGGGCGTAAGCCGCCGCGTCCTCGGCCAGCTTGCGCGCCATGACCTCGTCGAGCTTGTCGCCCATGGCCGAGACCGGGTGGGCCGCGCCCGTGTTGGTCCCGGGGGCCATGGCCGCCACGTCGGCGGAGAGCAGGATCAGGAAGCCCGCCGAGGCCGCCCGCGCCCCGGCCGGGCCGACCCAGGCCGCCACGGGGGTGCGGGCCGCCAGCACCGCGTCCACGATCTGGCGCATCGAGCTGTCGAGGCCGCCGGGCGTGTCGAGGCGCAGCACCACGAGCGGGGCGCCGGCCTCGTCGGCGCGCTTCAGGGCCGCCACCACGTGGCCGGCCGAGACCGCGTGCACCACCCCGTCGAGCTCCACCACGGGCACGTCGGCCCGCGCCGCGGCCGGGACCAGCAGCGCCAGCAGCACGGCCGCGACCGGCCCGGGGGGGCGCATGCAGTCTCTCCATCCTCATTGTCTCCCCGCCGCGCGGCGGGCCCAAGTCCGGAATGGACCGGCCCTCCCGTGCGATTGGTGTAACATCGAGGGCTTCCGGGCACCCTGGCCCGGCGAGGTGGCAATGTTCGGCACACTGGGCGGCCCCGAGCTGCTCCTGATCCTGGTGATCGCGCTGATCGTGTTCGGGCCCCGGAAGCTGCCGGAGATGGGCCGCAGCCTGGGCAAGATGATGCTCGAGTTCCGGCGCGCCTCGAACGAGTTCAAGCGCACGGTCGAGGACGAGGTCGACGCCGAGCAGGCCCGCGAGCGGGCCGCAGCCTTGGCGGCCGTGGCCCCGCCCGCGGCCGCGCCCCCCGCGCCGCCGGCGGAGGC
>JBDIBD010000334.1:0-5857 GCA_039812725.1 Vicinamibacteria bacterium
CGGCCGCGGCGCGTGCTGCGGCCGGGCGACGGCGGCTTCGAGCTCGCGCCCCTGATCGGCTGGAAGGCCGCCAACCTGGCCGAGCTGGAGCGGCTGGGCTTCGGCGCGCTGGTGCCGGGCTTCTTCGTGGTCAGCCACGCGGCCTTCGAGCAGGCCCTCGAAGCGCCTGCCACCACCGCCGGCCAGCCGCTGCGCGAGGCCATCGCCGAGCTGCTGGCCCGGCCGGGCCTCGACCACGCCCGCCAGTCCGCGCTGGTGCGCGACCTCTGGGAGGGGCTGGTGCTGCCGCCCGAGCTGGCGGCCGAGGTGCTCTCCGCCTACGCCGGCCTGGCGCCCGGCGAGGCGGAGCCCTTCGTGGCCGTGCGCTCGTCGGCCCGCGAGGAGGACACCGAAGGCGCCGCGCGCGCCGGGGAGTTCGACACGTTCCTCTTCGTGCGCGGCCCGGACGGCCTGCTGCAGGCCCTGAAGCGCGCCTGGAGCGGCCTGTGGACCGAGCGCGCGCTGCACAACCGGGCCGTGCTGGGCGCCGGCGCGGGCAGCGTGGGCGGGGGCGTGCTGGTCCAGCGCATGCTGCGCTCGCGCGTGGCGGGGGTGCTGCAGACGGTCGACGTGGTGGCCGGCGACCCGCGCCAGATGCTGGTCAACGCCGGCCTGGGGCTGGGCGAGGGGATCGTCTCGGGGCTGGTGGCGCCCGACCAGGTGCGGGTCTCCAAGCAGGGCGACCTGCAGCGCGGGCCGCTGCGCTTCCAGTACGTGACCAGCGAGAAGCGCGAGCAGGTGGTCTTCGACGAGCGCGCCGGCCACGGCACGCGGCGCGTGCCGACGCTCTACCACCAGCGCCTGCGGGCGGCCCTGGAGTACGCCGAGCTGTGCGAGCTGGTGGCGGTGGCGGCCCGGCTCGAGGCGTGCTACGGCTACCCGCTCGACATCGAGTTCGCCCTCGAGGGCGAGCGGCTGCAGGTCGTGCAGGTGCGGCCGGTGCCGGCCTTCCAGGCGGCGCTGCGCGAGACGCTGGAGCGGCAGCCGCTGCAGGCCGCCGCGGAGAGGGACGGGAGGCAGCCATGATCCGACGCCAGGACGCACTCGACTACCACGCCGGCGGACGGCCCGGGAAGATCGAGGTGCGGCCCACGCGGCCGAGCCTGACCCGCCGCGACGTGCGGCTGGCCTACCTGCCCGGGGCCGCCTTCCTGTGCGAGGAGATCGTCAAGGACCCGGCCTCGAGCTTCCGCCACACGGCCCGCGGCAACCTGGTGGGCGTGGTCACCAACGGCACCGCGGTGCCCGGGCTGGGCGCGGTGGGGGCCGCGGCGGCCAAGCCCATGCAGGAAGGGCTGTCGGTGCTGTTCAAGCGCCTGGCCGACATCGACGTCTTCGACCTGGAGATCGACACCACCGACCCCGACCGTTTCGTCGAGACCGTGCGGCTGCTCGAGCCCACCTTCGGCGGCATCAACCTCAAGGACCTGAGCGCCCCCGCCGGGCTCGACATCCACGCCCACCTGAGCGTCCACCTGGGCATCCCGGTCTTCCACGAGAACCTGTACAGCACCGCGGTGGTGGCCGTGGCGGCGCTGATCAACGCCCTCGACCTGGTCGAGAAGCGCGTCGAGGACGTGCGCGTGGTGCTGTGCGGCGCCGGCACCGTGGGAACCGGCTGCGCGCGGCTGCTGCTGGCCCTGGGGGTGCGCCCCGAGCAGCTGCTGGTCTACGACGCGCGCGGCCTGCTGCACCCCGGCCGCGACGACCTCTCGGTCCACCAGCACCCCTTCGCCCGCGAGTCCCCGGCACGCACGCTGGCCGAGGGGCTGCGCGGGGCCGACGTGTTCGTGGGGGCCTCGGCCCCCGGCCTGGTGACGCCCGAGATGGTGCGCTCGATGGCGCGCTTCCCGGTGGTCTTCGCGCTGGCCACGCCCACCCCCGAGATCGGCTGGCTCGAGGCGACCGGCAGCCGCCAGGACGTGATCGTGGCCACCGCCCTCGACAACCACCCCAACGCGGTGCTGGACTTCCTGAGCTTCCCGTACATCTTCCGCGGGGCGCTCGACGTGCAGGCCACGCGCATCACCGAGGGCATGCTGCTGGCGGCCGCGCGGTCGCTGGCCGAGCTGGCGCGCGAGGAGGTGGTGGAGGAGGTCGAGCGCGCCTACGGCAACGAGCGCCTGGGCTTCGGCCCCGAGTACCTGCTGCCCAAGCCCATCGACCCGCGCATCCTGGTGCGCGAGTCGATGGCGGTGGCGCGCCAGGCCGTGGCCGAGGGTGTGGCCCGCCGGCCGCTGGACGAGGCCGAGTACCAGGAGAGCCTGACGCTGCGCCTCGGCACCGGCGGCGCGACCCTGCGCGGCCTGATCCTGGCGGCGCGCCAGGCCAACCTGCGCGTGGTCTTCGCCGACGGCGCCAACGAGACCATCCTGCGGGCCTGCTCCCAGCTGGTCGACGAGGGGCTGGCGCGGCCCGTGCTGCTGGGCGTCGAGTCCGAGGTGCGGCGGGCCATCGAGCGCCTGCGGCTGGACCTGGGCGGCGTGCCGGTGGTCGACCCGGCCCGCAGCCCGCGCCTGGAGGCCTACGCCGAGCGCCTGTACGGCCTGCGCCAGCGCCGCGGGCTGATGCGCGAGGGCGCCCTGGAGCGCCTGCTGCAACGCGACTGCTTCGCGGCCCTGATGGTGGATGAGGGCGACGCCGACATGATGGTCAGCGGCGTCTCGCACCACTACGCCCAGTCGCTGCGCACCCTGCTCGACGTGATCGGCCCGGCCCCCGGCACGCGCCGGGTCTCGAGCCACCACCTCGTGATGCTGCAGCAGCGTCCGATCCTGCTGACCGACTGCGCGGTCAACATCGAGCCCGACGAGCAGGAGCTGGCCGAGATGGCCCTGCTGGCCGCCCGCAGCGCCCACGCCCTGGGCCTCGAGCCGCGCGTGGCCCTGCTGTCGTTCTCGAACTTCGGCAGCGTCGACCACCCCTTCGCCCACAAGGTCCGGCGGGCGGCCGAGCTGGCCCGCGAGCGGGCCCCGCAGCTGCGCGTCGACGGCGAGATGCAGCTGGCCACGGCCCTCGACGCGACCCTGCGCGCCGAGCACTTCCCCTTCACGCTGCTCGACACCGACGCCAACGTGCTGGTCTTCCCCGACCTCCAGTCCGGCAACCTGGCCCTGCACCTGCTCGAGCGGGTGGGCGGGGCGGTCACCATCGGGCCGGTGCTGATGGGCACGCGCCGGCCGGCCCACGTGCTGCAGTACGGCCTGACCGCGGCCGACGTGGTCAACCTGGTGACGGTCGGCGTGGTCGAGGCCGCCGCGCTCGGCCGCGGCGTCTGAGGTCCGGCGGTATCATCGTGGGCGTTTCGTCGTCCCTGTCCCTGGAGGCGGCATGAGAACGAGCGCGAGCCGTGCCCTGGCCCTGGCCGGGGTCCTGGTGGCGTTCCCGGCGCGGGGCGAGGAGGACGAGGCCCTGCGCCGGGCGCTGGAGGGCAAGTTCGTCGTGGTCGAGGTGGACCTGCCCGCCACCGAGAGCGGCCTCGACCTGCGCTTCGACCGGGTCAACCCCCTCGACGAGCGGGAGCAGCAGTCGCGGCTGCGCCAGTACGACGCGGCCATCCGCCGCGGCGACGAGGCGCAGGTCACGCGCATCCGGCTCAAGGGCGACCACCTCGAGTTCCAGCTGGAGGGCGGCGGCTTCGACTGGGGCCGCGACGCCACCACGCGCAGCTTCACGGCCGAACCCAAGAGCAGCCGGGAGAAGGAGCTCGAGAAGCTGATCAAGAGCGAGACCGACTCCGGGCGCAAGCGCGACCTCGAGGACGAGCGCAACGACCTGCGCCGCGAGCGCGAGCGCCGCGACGACCGCGAGCGGCGCGAGCTCGAGGACTACAACGAGCGCGCCCACCGGCGCGACCTGGAGAAGGCGCTGCGCAGCGGCTCGCGCATCAACCTGCGCTTCAAGAAGAAGGTGCCGCCCGACGCCCTGACCCCCGAGGGGCTGATGCGCTACCTCGAGCCCTGGGTGCAGCTGGCAGAGCGGCGCGACCAGCAGCGCCGCTGAGGGACCGGGGCCTCAGGGCCCCGGGGCGACGGCCGGGCTCATCTCCGCCGGCACGAGGTTGACCAGCAGCGGCGGGTCCCAGGCCACGCGGCGCGAGACCAGCACCGACTCGTGCTGCACGTGCAGCGGCAGGTAGGCCCGCAGGGCCGCCAGCCGGTCGAGCGCCAGCCGCAGGCGCTCGGTGCGGGGCCCGGCCGCGCGGCTGGCGTTGGCCTGCTCGATGAGGGCGTCGAGCTCGGCGTCGGCCAGGGCCACGTCGTTGGCGTCGCCGTAGCCGCGGCCGTCGCGCGAGTGCGCCAGCGAGTCGAGCGCGTCGCCGGCGTCGCCGGCCTCGCACGACCAGCCCTCGAGCCAGAACGACGAGCCGCCGGAGGCCGTGAGCGCGAAGTACTCGGCCTTGTCGAGGGCGTTGACCGTGACGCGCACGCCGGCCTCGCCCAGCTGCCGGGCCACCTCGGCCAGGATGGCGGTGTCGTTGACGTAGCGGTTGTTGGGGCCGTCGAGGCGCAGGTCGAGGCCGCGCGAGTGGCCGGCCGCGGCCAGCAGGGCCCGGGCCCGAGGGAGGTCGCGCCGCGTGACGCGCCGGTGCGGGTCGTGGCCCACGATGGAGGGCGGCACGATCTGCGAGGCGCTCTGGCCGTGGCCGTCCAGCGCGCGGCGCACCAGCTCGTCGCGGTCGAGGGCCAGGTCGACGGCCTCGCGCACGCGCGGGTCCGCGAAGGGCGCCCGGTCGAGCCGCAGGGCCAGGTACAGCACCCTCAGGCCCGCGCGCGAGATCAGCCGCACCTCCGCGCGCCCGGCCAGCTCCGCCAGGCGCCGCAGCGGCACCTGGTCGGCGGCCTGGGCCTGCCCGGAGAGCACCGCCTGCACCCGCGCGTCGTCGTCGGGCTGGATCTCGTAGCGCACGCGCTCGTAGGCCGGGCGGGTCCCCGAGTAGTGCGGGTTGCGCAGAAGGACGATGGCGCGGCCGGGCTCGCGCGACTCGAGGCGGTACGGCCCCGAGCCCACGGCCGGCACGGGCCGCTGGCCGATGGCGTCCCGGGGGAGCACCAGGCCCCACGGCAGGCGGGTCAGGAGCACGGGGAAGCTCACGCTGGTCCTGATCTCGACCCGCCGGTCGTCCAGCGCCCGGGCCGCGGCCAGGGAGTGGAAGTTCTCGCGGTAGACCCACTGGCGCCCCGCCTCGATGGAGGCGGCCACGTCCTGGGCGAGGAGCGGCCGCCCGTCCGAGAAGCGCAGCCCCGGGGGGAGCTCGAAGACGTACGTGTCGGGGGACGGAGTGGTCCAGCTGGTGGCCAGGTCCGGCACCAGCCGCAGCCCGCCGTCGAGCCGCACCAGGGCCTGGAAGACGTTGCGGTTGAGCTCGCTGGTGAAGGCCTCGTTGACGATGGGCGGGTTGGGGAAGACGCCGGTCACGTCGGCCCGCACCGCCAGCACCAGCGTCTCGTCCGCCGGCCGCTGGATCGGAGGCGCGGGGCCGCAGGCGAGCGCATGCGCCGCGGCCAGAGCCGCCACCACGAGCCGAGCCGCCCGCGACCACCAGAGCGTCACGCAAGTCCTGGCTGACGCCCGGCGAGGCGCCCGGCGCCAGGCAGGATGTTACCCCAGCCGGTCCGCCTCGCGTCCCCTCGAATCGCCCTCGGGCCGCCCCGCCGGCCAGGCCAGCGCCAGCCCGATCACGGCCCCGTACGGGCCGGCGACCGCCGGCCGGCACAGGATGCGTCAGGTCCCGCCCACGCGCGCGTAGGCCTGGCCCACGGCCAGCAGGGCCACGGCGCCGAGGGCCGCGCCCGCGAGGGCCGTCCCCCAGCGCCGC
>JBDIBD010000335.1:0-5853 GCA_039812725.1 Vicinamibacteria bacterium
ACCTGCCCGAAGCGCCGCAGGGGCGTGCGCAGCAGGAACTCGCGGCCGCGCTCGCTGCCGTCCAGCAGGGCGGCGTTCAGGGAGGTGCGGAAGACCCCGGGGGCGATGGCGTTGACGTTGACGCCGCGCGGCCCCCACTCGACCGCCAGGGCGCGGGTCAGGCCGGCCACGCCCGACTTGCTGGCGGTGTAGGCCGCCACCTCGAGCAGGCCCACGAACGAGGCCAGCGAGGCGATGTTGACGATGCGCCCCTGGCCGCGCTCCAGCATCGGCGGGGCGAAGACCTGGCAGGCCCGCAGCGTGCCGGTCAGGTTGGTGTCGAGGATGGCGGCCCACTCCTCGTCGGGCAGCTCCAGCGTCGGCCGCCGGCGGGTGATGCCGGCGCAGTTGACCAGCACGTCGACCCGGCCGAAGGCCGCCAGGACCTGGGCCCGGGCGGCCTCGAGCGAGGCCCGGTTGGTGACGTCGGCCGTGACGCGCAGCGTGCGGCGGCCCAGCGCCTCGACCTCCGCGGCGGCCGCCTCGACCTGCTCGCGCCGGCGCGAGGCGGCCACGACGTGGGCCCCGGCCCGGGCCAGCCCGCGGGCGAGCGCGAGGCCGATGCCGGACGTGCCACCCGTGACGAAGGCCACCCGCCCGTCGAGCGAGATGGCGCTCACGACCCGAACTCCGACTCGACCAGCTGCGAAGGGGTCACCATCTGCGACATCTCCTCGGCCGCCTGGGCCTGGCGGGTCATTTCGAGGTGCCGGCTCATCTCGGCCCGCGCCCGCTGCGGGTCCTTGTCGCGGATGGCCTGGTAGATCCGGCGGTGCATCTCGGCCGACTCCTTGAGGTCGTGGGCCCTCTGGACGCTCGAGCGGCGCTCCTCGTAGACCAGCGTCGAGACCATCTCCACCAGGGCCTGGATGACGGGGTTGGCGGAGGCGGCGGCCACGGCCTGGTGGAAGCGCACGTCGTGCAGCAGGTAGGCCTGCGGGTCCTCCAGGGTGGCGAACATCCCGGCCAGCTCCTCGGCCATGGGGGCCAGGAGAGCCGGCAGGCCCCGCTCGGCGGCCAGGCCGGCGGCCCCGACCTCGAGGATCAGCCGGGCCTCGAAGACCTCGTCGCGGGTGAAGCCGTGCAGGGCGGCCAGGAAGCTCAGCGGGCCGGCGCCGAGGCGCGGCGGCCCGGCGGTGATGAAGGTGCCGGCGCCCCGGCGTGACTCGATGACTCCCATCGCTGCCAGGGTCTGCAGGCCGGCGCGGATGGTCGGCCGGCTCAGGCCCAGCTCCACGGCCAGCTCGCGCTCCGCTGGAAGCCGGTCGCCGGGCCTCAGGCGCCCCTTCTCGATGAGCACGGCCACGTGGCGCACGACCTCGTCGGCCGCCTGGAGATCCAGCGACCCGCCGCGGGTCCTGCGTGGCGGCCTCGAGGGCAACGACGTCCCCGCCTTCCGGGCGACGGGCCTCCGGCCGCGTTCGGTCATCGGTCCCTCGCGTCCCCGGAGCACCAAGCAGCCGACCTCCCCAAACCACAATTGGTATGACCACTCTATGCTCTGAGGTCGGCAGCTGTCAACCAATTCTTGTGAGCCTGGGGCGATTGCCGCACATTTTGGCCTCCAGATGACAGCGTGGTCGGATCTGTCTTGACTTCGAGCTTGAAGTGGTCATACATTTCGGGGCGATAGGCGCGGGATGGTGACGTCCGCCCGCCACCTCCGGAGGGCCCCATGCCCGGTTTCGTGTCGCTCGCAGCCTTCCTTCTCCTCCAGGCGGCCCAGCCCGCCGGCGCGCCGCGCCTGCAGGCGGTGGTCCGCAACCCGCTCGACCTGGCCCGGCCAGGCGAGACGGTCGAGCTGCCGGCCGCGTCGCTGGGCCCCCTGGCGCGAGGGGAGGAGCTGCGCCGTGTGCACGTGGCCGACGCCGAGGGACGCGAGCTGCCCGCCCAGGCGCTGGACGGCGACGGCGACGAGCTCCCCGACCTGCTGATCTTCCTGGCCGACCTGCCCGCGCGCGGGGAGCGCGTCTTCACGCTGACGCTGGGCGAGGCGCCCGCGCGCCGGCCCGGGGACTTCCGGGCCTACGGCCGCTTCGTGCGCGAGCGCCACGACGACTTCGCCTGGGAGAACGACCGGGTGGCCCACCGCGTCTACGGCGAGGGTCTCGAGACCTGGGCGCGCGAGCCTCTCACCAGCAGCGCCGTCGACATCTGGCTCAAGCGCACGCGCCGGCTGGTGATCGACGACTGGTACATGACCGACGACTACCACCGCGACCACGGCGAGGGGGCCGACCTCTACTCGGCCGGGGCCAGCCGGGGCTGCGGCGGCAGCGGGCTGTGGCGCGACGGGCGGCTGGTGGTGTCCAAGAACTTCCGCTCCTCGCGGGTGCTCGCCAACGGCCCGCTGCGGGTCCTGTTCGAGCTGGGCTACCCAGCCTGGTCCGACCCCACCGTGCGCGGCGAGACCAAGCGCGTCAGCCTCGACGCCGGCCGCAACCTCAGCCGCTTCGAGAGCCGCTACGACCTCGCCGGTGACGTCGCCGGGCTGTTCGCCGTGGGGATCAAGAAGCAGCCCGGCGCGGCCCTGCGCGTGGAGCGCGAGCGCGGCTACGTGCGTACCTGGGAGGCGGCCAAGGACGGCGCGGGCCACTACGGCTGCGGCGTGGTGCTGGACCCCGCGGCCGTCGTCGACGTGACCGAGGCCGACGGGAACTACGTCGTCGTGGCGCGCGTTCCCGAGGGCGGCGCCGCGGTCTACCTGGCCGGCTTCGGGTGGGATCGCAGCGGCGACTTCGCAGGCGTCCAGGACTGGGACCGCTATCTGGACGAGGCGGCCCGACGCCTGCGCGCGCCGCTCCAGGTCGAGATCCGCCCGTGAGGCTCCCGTCGCTCGCGCTCGCCGTGGCCCTGCTGGCCGCCGGGGCGGGCACGGCGGCCGGTCCGGCCGCCGCCGCCGGCGACCCCTGGGAGCGCCTGCCGGCCATCGAAGCGCGCATCCGCCCGCCGACCTTCCCGGCGCGCGTCTGCAGGGTGGCCGACCACGGTTGCCGGCCCGGTGGCCGGACGGACTGCACCGCGGCCTTCCGCAAGGCCATCGCCGCCTGCCACCGCGCGGGCGGCGGCCGCGTGCTCGCTCCGCCGGGCGAGGTGCTGAGCGGGCCCATCCACCTGAGGAGCAACATCGAGCTGCACGTCCCCGCGGGCTCGACCGTGCGCTTCAGCCGGGACCCCGCCGCCTACCTGCCCGTGGTCCTCACGCGCTGGGAGGGGGTCGAGCTGATGAACTACTCGCCCCTCGTCTACGCCTTCGAGGCCGAGAACGTGGCCGTGACCGGCGCGGGGACGCTGGACGGGCAGGCCGACGAGCAGCACTGGTGGCCCTGGAAGAGCCCGGCCGCGGGGCAGCCCGGGCAGAGGGCCGACCGCGACCGGCTCTTCCGCCAGGCAGAAGAAGGTGTGCCCGTGGCCGAGCGCGTCTACGGCGCCGGCCACTACCTGCGGCCGCCCCTGGTGCAGTTCTACCGCAGCCGCAACGTGCTGGTGGAGGGCCTCACCCTGCGCAACTCGCCCTTCTGGGTGATCCACCCGGTGCTCTCCAGCAACGTCATCGTGCGCGGGGTCAAGGTGCTGTCGTCGGGCCCCAACAGCGACGGCTGCGACCCCGAGTCCTCCACGGACGTGCTGATCGAGGACGTGCTGTTCGACACGGGCGACGACTGCATCGCCGTCAAGTCGGGCCGCAACGCCGACGGCCGGCGCTTGGCCGCGCCCACGCGCAACGTGATCGTGCGCGGCTGCCGCATGCGGGCCGGCCACGGCGGCCTGACCATCGGCAGCGAGGTCAGCGGTGGCGTGAGCGGCGTGTGGGCCGAGCGCAACCAGATGAGCAGCCCCGAGCTCGACCGGGGGCTGCGCATCAAGACCAACGCCATGCGCGGCGGCGTGGTCGAGGACGTGTTCCTGCGCGACATCGCGATCGGCCAGGTCCGGAAGGCGGCCATCGAGGTCGACATGCTCTACGAGGAGGGGCCGAACGGCCCCTTCGTGCCGGTGGTGCGCAACCTGCGCGTCGAGCGCATGACCGTGGAGCGCGCCCCGTACGCCCTGTGGGTCGAGGCCCTGGAGAGCTCGCCGCTGGCGGGGTTGCTGGTGCGGGCCAGCCGCTTCGCCGGCGTCGAGCACGGAGCGCGCCTCGACGGCGTGCGCGACCTGACCCTCGAGGACGTGACCGTGCTGCCCGCCCACCCGACGGAGGAGATGCCATGAGCCAGGCCCTGACCCTCGAGCGCTGCGTCGTGCGGGCCACCGGAGGACGCCCCGGAAGGACCCGGGCCCTGGCCCCCGGCAGCACCGACGCCCGCCACCTGCACTACGGCCGCATCGTGCTGCGCCCCGGGGACGCGCCGCTCGGCTTCTCGACCGGCACCCACGAGACCGGCCTGGTCGGCCTGGCTGGCCGGGCCACGGTCGAGGTTTCCGGCCGGTGCTTCGAGCTCGGGCGCTACGACGCCCTCTACGTCCCGCGCGACTCCCAGGTCGACCTGCGGCCGGGGGCAGGGGGCTGCGACCTGGCCGAGATCTCGGCCCCCGTCGAGGGCCGCTACCCGCTGCAGTTCGTCGCCTGGTCCCAGGTCCAGGCCGACCCGGGCCTGCACTTCAGGGCGGGCGAGCCGCCCACGGAGCGCGTCATCAACGTGCTCCTGGGCAAGAACGTCGAGGCCGGGCGTCTCCTCGCCGGGGTGACCTTCAGCACGCCCGGGAACTGGACCTCGTGGCCGCCCCACGAGCACGCGCAGCTGGCCGAGGAGGCCTACCTCTACCTCGACATGCCGGCCCCGGGCTTCGGCATCCAGATGGTCTACACGGACCCGGGCGCGCCGGAGCTCGCCGTGGTGGTGCGCCAGGACGACGTGGTGCTCATGCCCAGGGGCTACCACCCCAACGTCGCGGCGCCGGGCTGCTCGATCGGCTTCCTGTGGATGATGGCGGCCACGCGCGAGCTCGAGGACCGCAAGTTCGGCGTGGTCAACGTCCAGCCCGAGTACGCGGGCGGGTCCTCCGGCCTGGAGCGGGGGCGCTGAGGTGGGCAGCCCCTTCTCGCTCGCGGGCAAGGTCGCGCTGGTGACCGGGGCCTCCCGCGGCCTGGGTGCCGCCATCGCGGTCGGGCTGGCCGAGGCCGGGGCGGACGTGGCCGTGCACGGCAACTCGCGCTCGCCCGAGGCCACCTGCGCGCGCGTGCGCGCGACGGGCCGCCGGTGCCTGCCCGTGGTGGGCGACCTGGCCCAGCCCGGCACCCCCGACCGGCTGGTGAAGGAGGCCCGAACCGGCCTCCAGGGCCTGGACATCCTCGTCAACAACGCCGGCACGATTCGCCGGGCCGCTGCGGTCGAGACCGGCGACGAGGACTGGCAGGTCGTGCTCGACGTCAACCTGACCGCGGTCTTCCGCCTGTGCCGGGCCACGGGGCGCCACATGCTGGCCGTGGGCTCCGGCCGGATCGTGAACGTGGCCTCGCTGCTCTCGTTCCAGGGCGGCATCCGCGTGCCGGCCTACGCGGCCGCCAAGCACGGCGTGGCGGCGCTCACCAAGGCCCTCTCGAACGAGTGGGCCGCATCCGGCGTCAACGTCAACGCCGTCGCGCCCGGCTACATGAAGACCGACAACACCGAGGCGCTGCGGGCCGACCCCGAGCGCTCGCGCCAGATCCTCGAGCGCATCCCGGCCGGGCGCTGGGGCGAGCCCGAGGACGTGGTCGGCGCGGTGGTCTTCCTGTGCTCGCCGGCGGCGGCCTACGTGCACGGCCACGTGCTGGCCGTGGACGGCGGCTGGCTGGGGCGTTGACGCCCCGGAGCCGGGCCGCGCTGACGC
>JBDIBD010000336.1:0-5841 GCA_039812725.1 Vicinamibacteria bacterium
ACTGGCCGCCGCTGACGCGGAAGGTGCCCGAGGCCCGGGGCCCCTGGGCCACGGCCTCGCCGCCGGCCAGCTCGGCCGCACCGCGCGTGGCCGCCGCGCGCGGGCTCCAGACGACCTCGTAGTCGTACTGCCCGTCGGCCAGCGCCTCGCCCTCGCGCCCGGCCAGCGACAGGCTCACGGCCTCCCCGGGCGCGAAGGTGCGCTGCAGCACGAAGTCGCCCGGTCCGGTCACGGTCACCTGGGCGCCGGCCACGTCCTCCGCCGCCTGTGCCACGAGCACGTTGCCCCGCACCTCGACGCCGGTGCGCCCGGCGGCCGAGACGACCCCGGCCAGCATCAACACGCCCACCACGGCTCGACCGATCGGCTTCATGCGCTCCCCCCACAATCGTCCCGCCCGCGCGGGCCTCACCCCGAGGCGCGTTGGTGCTGGCAGGATCTTGACAGTATACGACAGTGTCCTAGAGCCGGTAGCCGGCGGCCTGGCCGTCGTCGAAGAACATGCGCACGGTCTCGAGCGAGTACTCGCCCAGGTCCTTGCCCACCAGCGGCAGCTTCTTGAGGACGTCGTGGGTGGCGGTGATGACGTGGCAGCCGATGGCGTCGGCCTGGAAGACGTTGAGCAGCTCGCGCGGGCTGGCCCAGATCAGCTGCTGGCGCGGGAAGGGGGCCATGATCCGCAGCGCGGCGGCCAGATGCGGGACCGGGTCGCGGCCCGTGTCGGCCACGCGCCCGGCGAAGACCGAGACGAAGGCCGGCGCGCCGTCCGCCAGGGCCTGCGAGACCTCGCGCACCTGCTCCAGGGTCAAGAGGGCGGTCACGTTGAGCTGCAGGCCGTCGCCGGCCAGGCGCCGCACCAGCGGCGCGCAGCTCTCGCCGCGGGTGGTCGTGACCGGCACCTTGACGAACACGTTCCGGCCCCAGGAGGCGATCTCGCGCGCCTGCCGCTCCATCTCGGCGGGCTCGTCGGCGAAGACCTCGAAGGAGATCGGCCGGTCGCCGACGGCCCTCAGGGCCTCCCGCGCGAAGGCCCGGTAGTCGGCCACGCCGGCCTTGCGCATCAGGGTCGGGTTGGTGGTGAAGCCCGAGATGTACGGGCGCGCGGCCATCTCCTGCAGGCCCGGCAGGTCGGCCCCGTCGGCGAAGAGCCGCACCTTCAGTCGCTCGAAGCTCGGCCTGGTGTCGTCGCGCATGTCCTCCGGCCCGGTCCTGTCCCGTGAGACGGTGACTCTAAGGAGCCCGCCGCGCCCCGTCAAGGTGCGCCCCTCAGCAGCAGCTCTGCGGCCTCGCTCAGGTCGCGGGCCACCAGGTCGGGCCGGCAGCGCTCGCGGCCGCTGAAGGGCGTCTCGACCAGCACCGTGCGGCAGCCGGCCGCCCGGCCGGCCTCGACGTCGCTCCAGCGGTCGCCCACCAGCGCGCTGCGGGAGAGGTCCAGGCCGAAGCGCCGGGCGGCCTCGAGCAGCAGGCCGGGGCGGGGCTTGCGGCAGGCGCAGGCGTCGGCGTCGTCGTGGGGGCAGACCAGGATGTCGACGAGGCCCGGAAGGCGCGCCAGCAGGGCCGCGTTCAGCTCGCCCACCCGGGCGAGGCTGGTCAGGCCGCGCGCCAGGTCGGGCTGGTTGCTGACGCCCACCAGGGCGTAGCCGGCCGCCTGCAGGCGCCGCAGCGCGTCGGGCACGCCGGGCAGGACCTCCAGCTCCTCGAGCGAGCGCGGCGGGCGCGTGCTGCGCCCGTCCGGGAAGGCCCGGTTGAGCACGCCGTCGCGGTCGAGGAAGACCGCGCGCCTCAGCGCGTGCTCTCCCACTTCGCGCCGCGCGACTGCAGGGAGGGATGCGAGACCAGCAGGTGCCAGACGACGGCCTGGAAGGCCTCGGTGTGGGGCGTCACCGCCGCGGGGTTGACGGTCGGGACGACCACGCAGGCCCGGGCCACGCGGGCCGTGTAGCCGCCGTCGCGGCCCACGATCCCGGCCACGGGCGTGCCCCGCTCCTGGGCCAGCTGCACGGCCCGCACCAGGTTGGGGCTGACGTTGCGCTCGAGGTCGCCGCCGCCCACCGAGAAGACCAGCAGCAGGTCGCGCTCCGACAGGCGGCTGACCTCGAGCCAGGCCGAGAAGCTGGTGGCCCAGCCCTCGTCGTTGACGCGCGCGGTCAGCTCGGAGACGTTGTCGGTGGGGGCGTAGGCCTCGATGCCGCACAGCTTGCGGAAGTCGTTCACGGCGTGGGAGGCGTTGGCCGCGCTGCCGCCCACCCCCAGCACGAACAGGCGGCCGCCGCGCTCCCGCACGGCCACCAGGGCCTCCACCAGCCGCTCGACCGCGGCCCGGTCGATCTGTTGCGCCACGCGGACGGCCTCGGACAGGTAGTCGTCGACGTAGGACATGCGCTGCTGCTCCTCCACGTGCCGGCGCGTCTCGGCCAGCCCGGACGGCGAGCCGATCTCGTAGAAGCGCTCGTAGACCTCGAACCCCTGCAGGCGCCCCTCGGCGGCCAGCGCGGCGTACAGCTCGGCCAGGTCGCTGGGCCCCGCGGCCGGCAGCCGCGCGAGGGCCCGCGCCCGCAGCAGCCCCACGCCGTAGTCGACGTGGCGCATCTCGGGGACGCGCGCGCGCTTGTCGTAGCGCAGCAGCCGCCCGCCCTCGAAGACCACGTTGCTCGCGTCCCAGCGGCCCTCGTTGCGCAGCACCGTCATGAGGCCCTCGGCCTCTTCCGGCAGGGCCCGCAGCAGGGCCGCGTAGTCCACGTCGGCCAGCGAGTCGCCGTAGAGCACGAAGAACAGCTCGCCCAGCGCGGGCAGGGCGCGCCGCAGGGCCCCACCGGTGCCGAGCAGCTCGGGCCCGTCGTGCACGAAGGTGGCCTGCAGGCCGAAGCGGCCGCCGTCCCCCACGTGGCGCTCGATCTCGCCGCCCAGGTGGCCCACGCACAGCACCACCCGCCGCACCCCGCGCCGCCGCAGCAGGGCCAGCTGGTGGTCGACGAAGGGCCGCCCGGCCACCTCGACCAGGGCCTTGGGCTGCCCGGCGGTCACCGCCCCCAGGCGCGTGGCGAGGCCGCCCGCCAGGATCGCCACCGGCACCTCGTGGAGGGCTGGGCTCACTGGATGACCGTGCGCGTGCCCTCGAAGTCGAAGCGGAAGCGCACCTCGCGCAGGCCGGCCTGGCCCAGGGCCTGGCGCAGCCGGCGCCGGTCCTCCGCGTAGAACATCAGGAAGCCGCCCCCGCCCGCCCCGATCAGCTTGCCGCCCAGGGCGCCGCTGCGCAGGGCCAGCTCGTACCACTCGTCGATGGCCGGGTTGCTCATGGAGCCGCTGCGCTTCTTCTTCCACTGCCAGTGCACGTTCATCAGCTCGGCGAAGCGCTCCAGCCGGCCGGCCTCCAGCGCGGTGCAGCTGTCGAGGCCGAGCTGCTTCACGAAGTGCAGGTTCTCCAGCATGCCCGCGTCCAGGGCCCGGCTCCTCTGGTCCTGCTCGCGCAGGATCTCGGAGGCCTGCCGGCTGTAGCCGGTGAAGAACAGCAGCAGGTTGTCCTCGAGCGCGTGCAGGGTGTCGGGCTCGAGCCGCAGCGGCCAGGCCTCGACCCGGCCGTCGCGCAGGAAGCGGAAGCAGGTCAGCCCGCCGAAGGCGGCGATGTACTGGTCCTGCTTGCCGATCGGCTCGTGGAGGCGCTCGAGCTCCACGTGGCAGGCCTGCTCGGCCAGCTCGCGCGGGTGCACCAGGTTCTTCTTGTGGGCGTGCAGGGCCTTGAGCAGGGCCGTGGTGAAGGCCCCCGAGGAGCCGAGCCCGGTGCCGGCCGGGATGTCGGCCATCGAGGCGATCTCGAGCGAGGCCCCGTCGAGCCCGAGGCAGCCCAGGCACTCGCGGATGATGGGGTGCTGCACGTCGCGGGCGTGGGCCACCCGCTCGAGCTTCGAGTACTTGACGATCAGGTCCGGCACGAAGGTCTGGTGGACCGTGATGTAGACGTACTTGTCGATGGCGGCCGCGACCAGGAAGCCCTCGTGCTCGGCGGAGTAGGAGGGCAGGTCGGTGCCGCCCCCCCCGAGGGAGACGCGCAGCGGGCTCCTGGCGATGATCACCGCGCGATCCTACTCCCGCGCCACCGGGCGCGTGCGCCGGCCGGGCAGGGCGTAGGCGCGACCCACCACCTCGAGCGCCGCCAGGGCGTCCTCGAGCCCCCCGGAGGGCTGGGCTCCCGTCTGCAGGCACTCCTTGAAGTGGCGCCACTCGGAGCGCCAGGAGTTGTCCTCGCCCGGCCACTCCCAGGCCGTGGTCTCGGGCGGTCCCATCTGCGGCAGCATGCGGTAGTGGGTCAGGCGCTCGACCCCGTAGCTGCCGCCCAGCCCGTCCACCTGCAGCTTGCCGTCGCGGCCGTAGAGCTCGAGGCAGAACAGGTTCTTCCACTCGCTGCACGAGGCGTGCAGGAAGGCCACGCGCTCCTCGGCCGTGCGCAGCAGCAGGAAGCCGTTGTCCTCGACCGGCATGTCCCAGAAGAAGCTGCCCACCTGCCCCTGCACGTCGGTGAAGTCGCCCAGGAACCAGCGCGCCAGGTCGACCAGGTGCACGCCCTGGTCGAGCAGCTCGCCGCCGCCGGCGCGCTGCGGGCCGCCGCGCCACTCGCGCTCGTAGCCCAGCCGGCCGCCGTGGCCGTAGCGCCCGCGCGCGAACATCAGCGGGCCCAGGGCGCCCGCGTCGACGATCTCGCGGGCCTTGCGCAGGGCCGGGTGGAAGCGGTGGTTGAAGCCGACCTTGACCAGCCGCGCGTGCTCCTGCGCCAGGGCCAGCAGCGGGCGCAGCTCCTCGGCCGAGCGCGCGGCGGGCTTCTCCACCAGCACGTGCTTGCCGGCCTGCAGGGCCGCGCGCGTGACCGGGGCCAGGGCCTCGTTGGTGGTGGCCACCACCACCACGTCGAGCTCGGGCCGCGCCACGGTGGCCTGCCAGTCGTCGGAGGCCGCGCAGCCGGGGTGGTCGGCCGCCAGCCGCTCGGCCCGCACCAGGTCGAGGTCGGCGGCGGCCACCAGCCGCGCCCCCTCGAGGGCCCGCGCGCGCTTGCCGCCGATCAGGCCGCAGCCCACGATCGCGACCTTCAGGGCCGGCGTGCCGGCCGTCACTCGAAGCCCCGGTCGCGCGGCACGATGCGCCGCAAGGTGTAGACGTCGCTCGCCATCAGGCGCTCCTTCTGTCCGGGCAGGGCGGCCCAGTCGTCCCAGACCGCCGAGATCAGGCGCCCGCTCAGCCCGTCGCTGCGCGGCGAGGCCAGGAAGACCGCCAGGTCGGCCCCGCGCTCGAGCGGCGCGCCGCCCTCCTCCTTCTGCTGGAGCGAGCGCCGGTAGAAATCCTGGCCCACGCGCTGCGGCCCGGCCGCCAGCACCTCGTCCAGCAGGCGCGTGTTGAGCGCCCCCGGGGCGATGGCGTTGACGTCCACGCGGGCCTCCTTCAGCTCCTCGGCGAAGGTCTCGGTCAGCCGCACCAGGGCCGCCTTCGAGGCCGCGTAGGCGCTGAAGAACGGCAGCGGCGCAGTGGCGCCGCCGCCCGAGAGGTTGACGATCTTGCCGAAGCCGCGCTCCCGGAAGAGCGGCACGAAGGCCTGCACCAGCCGCACGGGGGCGAAGAGGTTGACGCGCAGGGCCCGCTCCCAGGCGCCCCAGTCCTGCGTCTCGACCGGGCCCATGGGCCCGTAGACGCCCGCGTTGTTGACCAGCACCGCGCAGCCGGGGGAGAGCCGGCGCGCCGCCGCCGCCACCTGCGCCGGAGCCTCGTCGGCGGCCACGTCGAGGGCCAGCGTCGCCACGCTCTGGCCGTCGGCCGCCAGGGGCCGCAGCTCGGCGGCCAGCTCGTCCAGCAGGCCGG
>JBDIBD010000337.1:0-5790 GCA_039812725.1 Vicinamibacteria bacterium
AACGGCTCGTCGAACTCCCGCTGCAGCGCCAGCTCGGCCGCGGCGGCCGACAGGCCGGTCCGCGCGCTCACCTCCCCGGCCGTCATGTCCGCGAAGCCGCGCACGCGCACCCCCGCCTGCGCCGCCAGCGCGCGCAGGGCCTCGATCAGCAGCGGCCGGCCGGCTCCGAGCGCCAGGACCCGCGTGCCGCGCTCGTCCCGCGAGCCCGGCACCTGCCCCTCGAACGAGCGGGGCGGGAAGACGATCGCCCCGCCGTTCTCGACGATCAGCGGGCTGGCCAGGCCCATCGTGCGCGCCAGCAGCTCCATCTCGGCCCGGGTCTTGGCGCTGCACAGCACGAGTGGGCAGTGCTCGCGGGCCAGGGCCGCCAGCGCGGGCCGAGCCGCCTCCCAGGCGTACGTCACGGGGTCGAGCAGGCAGCCGTCGAGGTCCGTCACGACCAGCAGCGGGGACGCCGTCACGCCGGCCCCTCGCCGACCGCCGCCATCAGCCGCGGCCCCGCGTCGCGCACGCCGGCCCAGACCCGCGACCAGTTGGGGACCAGGGCCGGGCCCGAGGGGTCGGCCTTGAACTCCTCGATCGAGGCGCGCAGGGCCGCGGCGAAGACCTGCACCTCGATCTCCTCCTGGTGGCGGTCGTAGTCGAGGCCGTTGACCATGGCCACGCCGTAGCTGTCGGCCACCGAGTCCTCGGCCTCGCGCTGGTAGGCCGCGATGAGGCTGTTGAACAGCCCTTCCGAGAGCACCACCCCGGCCGCGGCCAGCGTGCGCAGCAGGTGCGTGCCCACGTCGCGGGCCATGCGATTGAGCCCGTGCGCGGCGTCCTCGGGCGAGAGCGGGTTGTGCTTGTGCTCGAAGCGGTCGGCGATCTCGACCTGGCAGATGCGCACCGGGGCGCGGTGGCGCAGGGCTTCGAACAGGGTCACGATCTCGAGCCCCCAGTCGGAGGGCAGGCGCAGGCGCGAGGCCAGGTCGCGCTGCACCGTGAACTCCCCCGAGAGCGGGTAGCGGAAGGCGGACAGGTAGCGGATGTAGGGGTCGGCCCCGATCAGGCGCGTGAAGGCCGCCAGCAGCGGCGACAGGAACAGCCGCGTGACGCGCCCGTAGAGGCGATCGGAGAAGCGCGCGTAGTAGGCCTTGACGAAGTCGAAGTCGACGATCGGGTCGAGGGCCGGCAGCACCAGCCGCGCCAGCATCTCGCGGTCGAAGTTGACGATGTCGGCGTCGATGAAGCTGATGTAGTCGACCCGCTCCTCCGCCAGCAGCAGGCCCATGGCCAGCCAGCAGGCCCGGCCCTTGCCGGGCGCGCCCACGCTCAGGCCCGCGGCCTCCATCTGCGCCAGGAAGGACTGGACGGCGCGCGACTCGCTCCACAGGACGACCTTGCGGCCCGGGTAGGGGCCGAAGAACTCCAGGGCGCGGGCGTAGTCGCGGGCGTCGGCCTTGTTGAGCGAGACGACCAACGACTCGAGGTAGTCGACCTGGCTCAGCTCGCGCAGGATGTTGGCCAGGGCCGGCCGGTCCATCTCGGCCGGGACCATCGGGATCACCAGCGCGACGGGGAACTTGGGCGTCAGGTTGCGGATGTGGGCCTCGAGCTGCCCGACCGGCAGGGCCCGCAGGCGGGGCAGGGCCGTGACCGGGCCCATCTGGTGGAAGTCGCTCACGTTCCCTCCCTTCGCCGCCGCGATCCCGGCGGAACGGCCGAGGCCGGCTGGGGGCCAGCGGCAGGTCGAGCGAGCCGCGGCGCCACTTCGAGGCTAGCAGAATATGGTTGGAGTACAAACTAAAAGGCCGGCGGACCGCCTCGGCCGCGCCGGGCCGCCGAGGACCTACCGGCCCCGCCGCGAGGGACCCGCCGGCCCCTCGTCGAAGAAGGGCGCCTCGAGGCCGCGCGCGGAGGTCGCGCGCACGACCTGGTCGAGGGTCCGGCGCAGCTGCCGGAGCTGCAGCGCGGGCAGGCGCTCGAGGGCCTGCCGCAGGCCCACCTGCACGGGAGGCGGGCTGGTGCGGGCGAGGCGCCGGCCCCGGGGCGTCAGCCGCAGCAGCACGCCGCGGCCGTCGGCTGGATCCCGCTCGCGGCTGACGACGCCGCGCTCCTCGAGCCGGTCGACGATGCCCGAGACCGTCGAGGGGTGCGCGAAGAGCCGCTCCGCCAGCTCGCCGAGCGAGAGGGCGGGCTCGCGGTCGAGCACGGTCAGGGCCCACAGCTGCGGCCCGCTGAGGCCCGTGCTCCTGAGCACCGCCTTGGAGTACTCGTGGATGGCCTTGAAGAGGCGTCGCAGGTTGTTGACCACCTCCGCCGCGTCGGAGGCGGCAGCCTGCCGGGCGGGCCTCGGGTTGGCCGGCGCTGCGCTGCGACCGCGTGCTGGGGACATCCGCTCGGGCCTCCGCGCTCGTTTGTACACCAAGGATCCGGTACAATGCCAGCCCAGGAATGGCTGACTGCTGCAGGGACGCCGGGCCCCGGGGCCGCCCCAGGCTGGACCCGTGAAGCCGGCCGAGGCCGAGGGCCCCCGCCTCGCCGACGAGACGCGCTGGTACACCGAGCACACGGCCCTGGTCGTCAGCACCCTCAAGTGGTCGCTGCTGGGCGCGGGGGCCGGCTTCTGCGTGGGCTGGGGGACGCGCGCCTTCCTCTGGAGCCTGGGCGCCGCCGGGGCGGCCCTGCAGACCCGGCTGCCCGCGGGTGTGCGGCCGTGGCACCTCCTGCCGGCGGCCCTGCCGGCCTGCGTCTGGCTCATCCGCAGCTTCGCCCCCACGGCCCGCGGCCACGGCACGGAGGCGGTCATCGCCGCCGTGCACCAGGCCTCGGGCCGGATCGACTGGAAGGTGGCGCCGGTCAAGCTCGCGGCCACGGTGCTGACGCTGGCCTGCGGAGGCTCCGTGGGCAAGGAGGGCCCCTGCGCGCAGATCGGGGCGGCCATGACCAGCCTGTTCGCCGACCTGTTGAGGCTCGGCGACGAGGACCGGCGCCGCCTGGTGATCTGCGGTATCGGCGCGGGCTTCGCGGCCGTCTTCGGCACGCCGGTCTCGGGCGCGCTGTTCGGCATCGAAGTGCTCTACCTCGGCCGCATCGAGTACCCCGTGCTGTTCCCCTGCCTGGTGGCGGGCATCGTGGCCCACCTGGTCTGCGGCGTGAGCGCCCCCGTGCCGGCCCTGCACGCCGACCTGGCGTTCCTGGACCAGCGCTCGATCGTTGCCTGGTCGATCCTCTTCGGGGCGGCCTTCGGCCTGATCGCCCTGCTGCTCATCGAGGCCCTGCGCGCCACCGAGCGCCTCGCGCAGCGGCTGCGCGCGCGGCCGTTCCTGCTGGCCGCGCTGGGGGGCCTGGCGCTGGTGGCCTTCTTCGCCGCGGCCGGCGACGCCTACGCGGGCCTGGGCGTGCCGACCATCGAGGCCGCCCTGGAGGGGACCGGGCGGCTCGTGCTGCTGGCTTTCCTGTGGAAGATCGTGGCCACGGCGCTGACGCTCGAGTGCGGCGGCAGCGGCGGCATCGTCACGCCGATCTTCTTCATCGGGGCCACCAGCGGGGCGGCGCTCGGCCACCTGGCCGGGCTGCCCTCGCCGGTCGTGGCCGCCTTCGGCTTCGTCTCGGTGCTGGCGGCGGCGGCCAACACCCCCATCGCCGCGGCGGTCATGGGCATGGAGCTGCTGCCCGGGCACGTCGGGGTCTACGCCGCGCTGTGCGCCGGCACGGCCTTCCTGCTGGTGGGCCACCGCAGCGTGTACGCCAGCCAGAAGCTGGGCTTCAGCAAGTCGGCCGGCCTCGAGGCGCCGCTGGACGTGCCGATCGGACAGATCACGCCGGCGGCCCTGCGCCTCCGCAAGGGGACCTTCACCCAGGCCCTCCACGACACGGTTACCGGCCGCCGGCGGCGGGTCCTGATGCGTCGCCGCCAGCGTCACCGCTGAGGGCCGCGGCCGCCGGGCCGGGCCGGCGCCAGGGCAGCCGCGACTCCACGGCCGGCAGGTCGAGCGCCGCGCGCGCGAAGGTGGCGGCGGCGATCAGCAGCGAGCCCGCCAGCGCCCAGGAGGCCTGGCGTTCGCCGTGCAGCAACCAGGCCCACAGGGGCGTGACGACCGGCTCGAGGAACAGCAGCAGGGAGGCCTCCACCGCGGGCACGTGTCGCAGGCCCGCGATCAGCAGGGCGTAGCCGGTCGCGATCTGCACGCTGCCCAGGAAGGCCACGATGGCCCAGTCGCGGGGGCTGCCGTGGGCCGGCAGGGCCAGCGGCAGCTGGACGGCGAAGATGATCAGGTTGCCCGTCATGGCGGCCGGCAGCGCGCCGCCGCCCCCGCCGCGGCCCAGCCAGCGCAGGCCGAGCATCATCAGCGCCGAGGTCAGGCCGGCCGCCGCGGACAGGCCGTTGCCCACGAGCGGCGCCGTGGCGGTGGCGCGGGGCGGCTCGCTGCCGACGAAGAACAGGGTCATGCCCGCGGCCAGCGCCGCCAGGAAGGCCCAGTCGCGTCGCTTGACCGGCTCGCCCAGCACGCGCGCCGAGAGGGCCAGCACCCAGATGGGCGCGGTGGACTGGAGGAAGATCGAGTTGGCCGCGGTGGTGAGCTTGTTCGAGTGCACGAACAGCAGGCCCGTGGCGGCGTAGCACAGCCCCACCAGGAACGGCCGCAGGCCGAAGCCGCGCCGGGCTTCCGGCAGCAGGAGGGCCAGCACGAGGGCCGCCGTGCCGGCGCGGAAGCAGGCCACCTGAGGGGCCGTGAAGGCCGTGGCCTTGATGCCGGTGCCGCCCGTGGAGAACAGCAGGGCCGCGCCGGCCACCAGCAGGCGCGCCCGCAGCACCTCGCTCAAGCGCCCAGCTCCCGCCGCCAGGTGGTGAGGCCCAGCCGGTGGCCGTCGGGGTCGCGCAGGTAGAGCGTGAACGTGGTGGCGTCGTCGACCTCGACGCCGCGGGCGGCCAGGCGCGCGCGCCAGGCCGCGAGGTCGTCGATCTCCAGCGCCAGCACGTGCCCCGAGCCGACTTCCGGCCCGCGCCCGCGCAGCTCGCGCTCGAGCATCAGCACGGCCGACCCGGCCTGCAGCCAGACGGCCCGCAGCCGGCCGTGCCCGTCGCGGGAGCGCTGCAGCTCGGGCAGGCCCAGCACCTCGCCGTAGAAGCTCGCCGAGCGCTCGACGTCGGAGACTCGCAGGGCCAGGTGACTGACGCGCATGCCGGCCCATTCTCCGTCGACCCCCGGGTGCGGTCCAGGCGACCTTTCGCCGGCGCCGGCGGGCCGCTATGCTGGCGCGATGGGCGCGTCCGCCACGCTGCTGTACGACGGCCACTGCCGACTCTGTCGCGCCGGAGCCGCGCGCCTGCTCCGCTGGGCCAGGCCCGGCAGCGTGGAGCTGGCCGACTTCCAGGCCGCCGGCGTGCTGGAGCGGTTCCCGGGGCTGAGCCACGCGGCCTGCATGCAGGCCGTGCACCTGGTGCGCCCCGACGGGCGCGCGCTGCGCGGGGCCGAGGCCGTGGCGGGCGTGCTGCTGACGCGGCCGGCGCTGTGTGCCTGGGCGTGGCTGTACTACCTGCCCGGGCTGCGGACCCTGGTCGACGCCGGCTACGGCTGGGTGGCGCGCAACCGCTACCGCTGGTTCGGGCGCCCGGCCTGCGACGACCAGGGCTGCGCTCTGCATTTCCGCCCGCGCTGAGGACGCTCAGCGCTCGGCCCCGGCCTCGAGGCGCGGCAGGAGCGCGGCGCTGGCGCCGGCCGCCTCGGCCGCGTCGAGGGCCGCCACCACGCGGCCGTAGGGGACGCGCGCACCGGCTTGCACCAGGACGCGCGGCGCGGCCCG
>JBDIBD010000338.1:0-5789 GCA_039812725.1 Vicinamibacteria bacterium
GGCTTGGACACCTGACGTCCTACTCGAAGTTGGGCGCCGTTTCCATTGCGGACAAGGTCGTTCGCGCGGCTCCGCCGCGCTTTGGTTGCGGCCGGTCAGGCCGCGCTAGGGAGCCGCCGTCCGAGTCGGCGACCAGGGATCTCTCGGGCCGTACTGCCCGGCAGGTCCTTCGCTCCCCAGCCGGACGGCGTCGCTCAGGAGGACGCTGGGCTGACCTCCGGTCAGCCCAGCGTCGGGTGGCGCTTCTTGATCAGCGAGAGGAACTCCTCGCGGGTCTGCTGCTGCTCGCGGAAGGCGCCGCGCATGCAGGAGCTGACCGCCAGCGAGTTCTGCTTCTCGACCCCGCGCATGAGCATGCAGAAGTGCATGGCCTCGATCACCACGCCCACGCCGCGCGGGCGCAGCTTCTCCTCGATGGCCTCGGCGATCTGCACGGTCAGGCGCTCCTGCACCTGCAGGCGGCGCGCGAACATGTCCACCAGGCGCGGGATCTTCGACAGCCCGACCACCTTGCCGTTGGGGATGTAGGCCACGTGGGCCTTGCCGAAGAACGGCAGCAGGTGGTGCTCGCAGAGGCTGTAGACCTCGATGTCGCGGATGATCACCATCTCGTCGTACTCGACGGTGAACAGCGCGTCGTTGACCAGCTCGTCCACGTCCTGCTCGTAGCCGTGGGTCA
The DNA here is from genome assembly GCA_039812725.1 of Vicinamibacteria bacterium. Lineage (GTDB taxonomy): Bacteria > Acidobacteriota > Vicinamibacteria > Fen-336 > Fen-336 > JBDIBD01. The sequence continues at coordinate 680 of JBDIBD010000338.1, forward strand.
GGAAGCGCAGGGCCTTCTCGACCCGCTCGGGGGTCTTCTGCAGCCCCTCGCGGTCGGGGTCCTCGCCCAGGCCGGAGAGCATGGCGCGCACGTGCTGCTGGAACGGGTCCTGGCGGCTCATCGCTCGCTCCTCACCGGCAGGGCCGGTCGCTCGGCGTACTTGACCGGCACCGGCTGGCGGGTCACGGCGCAGGCCTGGCAGATGGCCTCGCCGCCCGTCGGGGCGTCCCAGGTGCGGCGCCGGTGCGACTCGCGCAGGCGCTCGAAGTTGGGGCTGGCCCAGGCCTCGCGGATCGACTTGAAGAGCGGGTAGCCGGGCACCCGCACCACGGGACCGCCGTCGATCTCCAGGGTGAAGCCCTGGCAGCAGGGCATGGTGTGGCGGCCGTCCCAGGTCACCACCATGCGCCGGAAGGGGTCGGGGCACTGGAACTCGGCCGCCGAGAGCTGGCGCCAGTGCGCGGCCTGCCAGTGGTGCTGCGTGCCGGCGGGGAAGTAGCACTCGGAGATCGACATCCAGTCGACCCCCAGCTTGCCCTTCCAGAACTCCTCCATGCGCCCGCTGTCGACCGCCTCGGCGTTGATGTGGGTGCGCACCACCGAGGCGCGGATGCGCAGGTCGGGGGCGCCCTTGCCGTCGTCCCGGGCCCGCACGGCCTGGCGCACCGAGTTGAGCAGCACCTCCCAGCTGCCGCCCACGCGCTGGCGCTGGTACGTGTCGGGGTCGCAGGCGTCGACCGAGAACATCAGGTCGGTGATGCCGGCCTCGACCACCTTGTAGAACAGGTCGGGCTGCTTGCGGGCCAGGCCGTTGCCGTTGGTGTTCATCATGATGTCGGGGAAGCCCAGGGCGGCCGCCTCGCGCACGAACGAGACCAGCCGCGGGTGCAGCGAGGGCTCGCCGCGGTAGTTGAGCTTGATCGAGCTGACGCCGCCGTCGGCGCACTGCTGGATCAGGCGGCCGTACAGCACCGGGTCCATGTAGCCGCGCTGGTAGGTGTGCTCGTCGAAGCCCTGGGTGCGGATGTGCTCGTGGGTCCAGATCTGGCAGAAGCCCTGCGGGTCGTCCTCGGAGCTGCCGCAGCGCAGGTCGCAGACCGCCACGCTCTCGAGGTCCACGTGCACGGGCGCGCCGGCCGGGTCGAGCTCGGCCTCGCGCCGGTCCCACTCGCTCCGGTAGGCCTCGTAGCGCTCGCTGCGCTTGTCAGGGGTGGCCCCCAGGATGCGGAAGGTGGGGTCCTTGCTCACCGGCCCGCTCCCGCCCCGGGACGGCTCTTCTCGACGTGGCTGTGTGCGCTCAAGCGTCCTCCGCCGGGCCCCCGGCCCGAAGCTCCCATTCTAGGCCGAAGGGGCGGTTCGGCCCGAACGAGGCGGGGCCCGGCGGGAGAAAGCGAAACGGCCGCCCGGTTGCCCGGGCGGCCGTCTTGGCGGCGGTCGCGGCTACTGGCAGCCGTTGAGCTTGAAAGAGCCCACGCGGGTGCTCCAGTTCCAGGTGCCGTTCGACTTCAGGTACTCGGTCGTGAACCAGAAGGTGCAGTCGTCGTCGGGGTCGACCGACATCGAGGCGTAGTCGCCCCAGCGGGACAGGCCGGTGGTCTGCGAGCCGGTGCCGTTCTGGATCGTGAACTCGGCGCCCATCGTGCCCAGGGCGTCGCCGGGACCGCGCCCGGTGAAACGCACGGACGGGCGAATGCCGCTGCTCGAGACGCTGTAGCCCAGGGCGATGTTGCCGGCCTTGTCCATGGCGGCCGAGCCCATCCAGCGGTAGAGGCCGTCGCCGGTGCCGCTGCCGTTGGTGAAGGTGCCCTGCTGGTAGATGCTGGGCGTGCCGGCGGAGTTGACGCGCACCTCGTACCAGCGCACGCCGGTCTGGCCCGTGCGGGCCTGCTTGCCGACGGCCACGGTGTGGTTGACCACCATCGCGCCGTAGGTCGGGAACTGGCGGTAGGCCAGGCGGTACATCAGCCGGTCGGCCAGCGAGTCGAGCTTCTGGCTGGTGCCGCTCTGGGGGATGCAGGTGCCGCCCGAGCAGCCCTGCGAGAAGCTGGCCGTGGTGAGGGCCGTGGGGCCCGTCAGCGTGGTGTTGGCCGAGTTGGCCCAGTCGACCTTGAACTTCCAGACGTTGAGCCGGCTGGAGCCGAAGTTCATGACGTAGTTGGGCGTGCCCGCGGCCGGCAGGGTGGCGCCGTCCAGGTCGGCGGGAAGCAGGCCACCGTAGGAGGTGCCGAGGTTGAAGCACTGCTGGGTGGCGGCCTGGCCGGCCAGCATCTTGGCGCGGTCCATGGCGCAGGCCCAGCCGCCCGAGAAGGTGCTGCCGTTGTTGAACATGTTGTAGGTGACGTAGTAGCCGTCGGGCCACACACCGGCCTTCGGGTAGTCGTTGAACTGGGTGCCGTAGGTGAAGGCGTAGCGGCTGTAGCTGCTGAGCGGGTTGGAGTCGGCCGAGACGGCCACGCACTGCGTGTAGGGCGTGGACGAGACCGCGAACTGCATGAAGACCCAGCGGTTGGCCATCTTGTCGTAGAGCACGATCGGGTCGCCGTCGTTGGTGGTGGCGCAGACGCCGCCGAAGCCCGACCAGATCGTGTTGCCGTTGGCCGGCCCGTAGACCAGCGCGCCCGTGGCCTTGTTGTACACGCTGAAGGCCAGGTTGACCCACTGCACGTAGTAGCCCGCGCCACTGACCGTGCGTCCCACGGAGCCGTTCGTGTCGGGCGGGGCCACGTTGACGCCGTAGTTGGGCACGCCCACGCCGTCGAAGTTGAGGCCGTTCGTGACGCTCACGTCGGGCTGCGGCGCGCGCGACGACATCAGGGCGCCGTCGGGCTGCTCCACCATGCGGTCGGTCGAGAACGGGCGGGGCGGCCGGGCCTCGGTCTTGTCGAGGTAGTAGTCCTTCTCGACCTGGATCGGCTTGATGGAGGCCAGCGGCGGGGAGACGTCCCAGTGGTCGGCCTGCATCTCCATGGCGCCCTTGCGGGTCTGGGCATCGGCGCCGAGGGCCAGGGCGGCCGCGAAGGCCACGCTCGCGAGCGAACGGCTGGTCAACTGGGTCATGTGGGTCAGGCACTCCTGCGAAAGGACCGGCCGCGACTACGCTCCCCCGCGACGGGGCTGCGCCCCTGGCGTTCCTCGCCGACGGCAGGGAGGTGGTGCCTCGGCCCGGGCACCGGTGCGACGTGTCGATAGCTTGTAACTACTACGGTAGGTAGTAGGAGCCTAGGGGAGCCGCCCCGGTCCTGTCAAGGGGTATTTGAGGTTGAAAAGGTCTCGCCCAGGCTAGAGCGCGAGGCCGCGCTCGTCGTCCCAGGCGGCCGGGTCCTGTCCGAAGTAGTCGCGCAGCAGGGCGTACAGCTCGCGGTGGCGCTGGCGCAGCTCGAGGGCCGCCTCGAAGAAGGTCTCGACCGCCACGGCCATGAACTCGACGGCGTCCTCGGCGCCGTACGGGTCGAGGGCCGACTTGCCCTTGCGCAAGCGCTCCATCTCGCGCTCCCGCAGCTCCAGCCACTCGCGCTCGCGGGCCCCGCGCAGCCCGGGCGGGATGCCGTCGAAGCGGGACTGGTCCACGTCCAGCAGGTGCGCAAACTCGTGGAAGCCCACGTGGAAGCCGTCGTCGGGGTCGGCGAAGCTCTCGCGCAGGGCCGGTGCGGAGAGGATCACCGTCCCCCAGGGGTGGGCCTGCCCGGCCAGCTCGGGGGCTTCGAGGCCGTAGTCGCGGTCGAAGTCCTGGGGGTAGAGCAGCACCTCGCTGACCTGGTCCCACTCGTAGTCCGGCCAGCCCAGCGAGAGGGTCACGGCCGAGGCCGCCACCAGCAGCCGCAACTCTTCGTCGGCCTCGACCCCCACGCCGCTGATGCGGCGCTCCGCCAGGAAAACCCGCAGGTCGTCCTCGAAGCGCCGGCGCAGCGGCTCGGGGAGGCGGTCGTAGTGGTCGCAGCGCTCCTCGAGCAGCCTCCGCCAGCGCTCCGGAAAGGGCAGCGCCAGCAGGCGGCGGCGGCCGCGGTAGCGGGCCTCCGCGCGCCGGTCGAGGAGCAGGCCGAGGAGGGCGCCGGCCGCCGCGCCGAGGGCCGCACCCTGCCCGTCCGCCAGCCCGAAGCCGACCAGGCCCCCGAGCGCCAGCAGGACCGCGAGCAGCGAGCGCGTGAAGCGCCGGCTGCCGTCGGGACGCGCCCGGCGCACCTCAGCCCCCGGCGGCCAGCAGGCGGGCCAGCACCTGCACGTCGAGGTTGGCGCCGGTCAGCACGGCCACCACCGGCCCGGGTAGGTGCTCCAGCCGCCCGCCGCGCAGGGCCGCCGCCGCGATGGCGCCCGAGGCCTCGCACAGCAGCTGGTCCTCGGCCAGCAGGGCCACGATGGCCTCCTCGATCCCAGCCTCCGCGACCTCGACCACCTCGTCGACCAGCTCGCGGTGCAGCCACAGCAGCTCGCCGATGCCACCCGCCAGGCCGTCGGCCAGGGTCGGTCCGGCCGGGTACTCGAGCAGCGGCCGCCCCGCCCGCAGCGAATCGCGCAGGGCCGGCGAGGCCTCGGGCTGCACGGCCACGACCCGCACCCCGGGGCGCAGCGCCCGCAGCGCCACGGCGCAGCCGGAGATCAGGCCGCCCCCGCCCACCGGCACCACCAGGCTGCCGATCTCCGGCAGCTGCTCCGCCAGCTCGAGGGCCAGCGTCCCCTGGCCGGCCGCCGTGCGCGGGTCGTCGAAGGCGTGCACGTACGTCGCGCCGGCGACCCGGGCGTGAGCGCGCGCCGCGGCGTAGGCGTCGTCGTAGGTCCGGCCGCCCACGCGCACGTCGACCGGGAAGGCCCGCAGCTTCTCGAGCTTGGCGCGCGGCGCGCTCTCGGGGACGAACAACGTGGCCGGCAGGCCGCCGAGGGCCTGGGCGGCGAAGGCCACCCCCAGCGCGTGGTTGCCGGCCGAGGCCGCCACCACGCCGCGCCGCCGCTCGGCCGCGGTCAGGCTGGAGAGCAGGTTGAGCGCGCCGCGCACCTTGAACGAGCCGGTGGGCTGCCAGCACTCGAGCTTGAGCCAGGCTCCACGCGCCCGCAGCGCGTGGCTCCGCCGCAGGGGTGTGGCGGCCAGGTGGGGCCGCAGCGCCGCGCGGGCTCGCTC
>JBDIBD010000339.1:0-5784 GCA_039812725.1 Vicinamibacteria bacterium
GCGAGGACCCGGCGCAGGTGGCCGACCTGCCCGACGGCCCGACGCGGGCCGCGCTGGAGCGGGAGCGCGTGGACCTGGTGGTGCCGGCGCGCTCGACCAGCGCCCGGGGCTGGCTGCTGCTGGGCCCGCGCGCCTCGGGCGAGCCGTACGGCCCCGAGGAGCGCGAGCTGGCGTTGACGATGGCGCGCCAGGGCCTGACGCTGGTGGAGACGGTGCGGCTGCACCGCCTGCGCCTGGAGAAGCAGCAGCAGGACCGTGACCTGGCCCTGGCGCGCGAGATCCAGCAGAACCTCTTCCCGCGCTGCCTGCCGCGCCCGCAGGGGTTCGACCTGGCGGCGCTGAGCCGGCCCTGCCAGGCCGTGGGCGGCGACTACTACGACTTCCTCGAGCTGCCCGGCGGCCGGCTGGGCCTGGTGGTGGCCGACGTCTCCGGCAAGGGCACCCCGGCCAGCCTCCTGATGGCCTCGGTGCACGCGGCCGTGCGCTGCCTGGCCGGCACGCTGCCTCCGGCGCGCCTGCTGGACCGGCTGAACCGGCAGCTGCTGGACGCGACCCAGCCGCACCGCTACGTAACGCTCTTCTACGCCGAGCTCGATCCCCTCAGCGGGGCGCTCGACTACGTCAACGGTGGCCACGTGCCGCCCCTGCTGCGGCGCCGCGGCGGGGGGATCGTGGCGCTGGAGGCCGGAGGCGCAGCCCCGGGGCTGATCGACGAGGCCCGCTACGACGTCGGCCGCGAGCAGCTGGCCCCCGGCGACACGCTCCTGCTCGTCACCGACGGCGTGACGGAGGCGCTCTCGGCGGAGGAGCGCGAGCTGGGGCAGGAGGGGCTGCGCCAGGTCCTCCGCCAGCACGGGGCCGAGGCGGCCCAGGAGCTGCTCGAGCGCCTGGTGGCGCGAGTCGAGAGCTGGTCCGGTCCCGGGGGGCTGGCCGACGACCTCACGGCGGTGGTGGTGCGCCGGGAAGCGTGAGCGTCGAGCGCGGCCGGGCGGGGGAGGCCCTGGCGGCCGCCTACCTGGAGGGGCGCGGACTGCGCGTGGTAGCCCGCAACGTGCGCTGCCGGATGGGGGAGCTCGACCTCGTGGCCCGGGACGGGGACTGCCTGGTGTTCGTGGAGGTCAAGGAGCGTGGCAGCCTGGGACACGGAGACGGGCTGGACGCCGTCACCGCGGGCAAGCGCCGGCGGCTGGTGCGGGCCGCGCTCTGGTACGCCCAGCGCGAGGGCCTGTCGGAAGGCGCGGTGCGGTTCGACGTGGTGGCCATCGAGCGCCTGGCGGACGGTACGGCGCGGCTGCGGCACGAGCCGGGGGCCTTCGACGCGGACGGCCGCTGAGGCGGGCCGGACGGGGCTGCGGGGAGGGTTGGAGCGGGAAACGGGATTCGAACCCGCGACTTCGACCTTGGCAAGGTCGCACTCTACCACTGAGTTATTCCCGCTCGGTGGCAGCACCGGGATAATAGGAAAAGCAGGCCCTTCCGTCAACTCGCCGTTGGCTTGAATGCCCGTGGCCAGTCCACTATAGTCAGGCTCGGCTGGCGCCGTAGCCAAGTGGTTAAGGCGGAGGTCTGCAAAACCTCTACTCAGCGGTTCGAATCCGCTCGGCGCCTCCATTCCCACCTGTCCCGGCGTGTTCGGGCCGCCTGTCCTCCGGACGTGACGGGCGCCCCCCGGCGAGGTCCCGCAAGTCGAGACGGCTCAGTGCGTGCACGCTGGCACCGTTCATGCTCTGATGTCCTTAGAGGCGGCCCTGGAGGGCTGCGGGAGGACACAGCATGCGACGAGCGCTTCTGGCGTGCGCCTTCACCATCGTCGGGCTGGCGCCGGCGGTCCGGGCCGAGAGCGGCCTCGAGGTCCGCTTCGGGGCCTTCTTCCCCGCCGCGAAGAGCGACATCTTCGCGGACACGTCGACCCTGTTCGGGGCGGAGAAGGGCGACTGGGTCGGCTTCACCGGCGGAGTCGAGTTCGGGGCCTCCCTGAACCGCAACCTGGAGCTGGGCGTGGCCGTGGACGGCTACGACCGCACGCTCCACACCTCCTACCGGGACTTCGTGCGGCCCGGGGGCGACGAGATCCAGCAGGACCTCAAGCTCACCATCGTGCCGATGAGCCTGACGCTGCGGCTCCTGGGCGGCAGCCCGCGGGGCCTGCGCCCCTACGTGCTGGTGGGCGCCAACGTCTACTACTGGGAGTACCGCGAGGAAGGCGACTTCATCGACTTCTACAGCCCGGGGCTGCCCGTCTCCTACGACTACTTCCGCTCGAGCGGGGCCGCCTTCGGCCTGCACGCCGGGGCCGGCTTGCGCGTGCCCGTCAGCGACGACCTGAGCGTGACGCTGGAGGGCCGTTACAACTTCGCCGACGAGGTCGGGATGGGCGACGACTTCGACCAGAACCGCATCGACGTCTCGGGCATCGCCGCCACCGTGGGCGTGCGGCTCAGGTTCTGAAGGGCGGGCGGCGGCGCCCTGGTCCGCCGCCGCCTTCTGCTATGATCGCGTGGGGCAGAGTGGGAGGAGCATGCGACTCACGCGCATCGGCAGGCTGAGCCTGGCAATCCTGGCGGGCTCGACCCTCGCGGGCGGGCTGCTCGGGCGCAGCGCGCTGGCCGGCGGGGGCGGCAAGCTCAACGACGAGCTGCGGCTCTACACCTCCATCCTGAGCGCCATCCAGGACGAGTACGTCGAGGAGGTGCCGGCCGACCGCCTGGTCTCGGCCTCGGTGCGCGAGATGCTGCGCTCCCTCGACCCGCACTCGAACTTCCTCGAGACGCGCGAGTACTCCTCGCTGCAGGAGCGCCAGAAGGGCTCCTACTACGGCCTGGGGATCCAGGTGCAGTCGATCGAGGGCAACATCACCGTGGTGGCGCCCTTCGAGGGCACCCCGGCCCACCGCCTCGGCATCCGCGCCGGCGACGTCATCAGCCGGATCGAGAACGAGGACGCGCGCGGCATGAGCATCGACGACGCGGTCAAGCGCCTGCGCGGGCCCAAGGGCACGGCCGTGCACATCTCGGTGGTGCGCCAGGGCTACGAGCAGCCCCTGGAGTTCACCGTGCTGCGCGACGAGATCCCGCTGCACTCGGTGCCGTACCACTTCATGGTCTCGTCCCAGACCGGCTACGTGCGCCTGACCGACTTCAACGAGACCACGGCCTGCCGCCCCAACGAGCCACCCTCCTGCCAGAACGAGCTCGAGCGGGCCCTCTCCGAGCTGCAGCGCCAGGGGGCCTCGTCGATGGTGCTGGACCTGCGCGACAACCCCGGCGGCCTGCTCGACCAGGCCATCGCCGTCTCGAACCTCTTCCTCAAGAAGGGCCAGCTGGTGGTCTTCACCCGCGGCCGCAGCCGGCGCGACGAGTTCAGCTACATCACCGAGCGCGACGGGGCCTGGGTCGACATGCCGCTGGTCGTGCTGGTCTCGCGCCACAGCGCCAGCGCCTCCGAGATCGTGGCGGGCGCCCTGCAGGACCACGACCGCGCGGTGATCGTGGGCGAGACGACCTTCGGCAAGGGTCTGGTCCAGACCGTCATGCCCCTGCGCAACGTGCGCGGCTACGCGCTCTCGCTCACCACGGCGCGCTACTACACCCCCTCGGGCCGCTCGATCCAGCGCGACTACGGCTCGACCGCGCTCGAGGACTACTACGCCGGCCCCCGCGACCGGCCGACCTGCGCCCAGGGGCCGGGCGAGGCCAAGCTCACCGACGCCGGCCGCAAGGTGTTCGGCGGCGACGGCATCGCCCCCGACTATTGCGTCGAGCCCGAGAAGCCCAGCCCGGTGGTCTCGCGGCTGATCGCGCGCCAGGCCTTCGTGGGCTTCTCGCGCCGCTACGCCTCGGCCGAGAACGCCGGCCGGACCGACGTGGCCGGGGCCGGCTCGCGCCCCGACGTGGCCACGGGCAAGGTCACCCTCGTGAGCCGCGACTTCGAGGTCACCCCTGAGGTGCTGGCGGACTTCCGCGCGTTCGTGCACGAGAAGCAGCTGCGGGTCGACGACCGTGAGCTCGACGAGAACCGCGAGGTGGTCTCGCGCCTGATCCTCGAGGAGGTCCTGCGGCAGGTCTTCGGAGAGGGCGAGGCGCGCCGGCGCACCTTCAAGTGGGACGTCCAGTTCCAGAAGGCCCTGGCCTCGGTGGGCGCGGCCGACCGGCTGCTCAAGGACCCCCAGGCCTTCATCGCCGTTCGCGCCGCCGAGCTGCGGCAGGCGGGCGGCGCGGCGCGGCCCTGAGCCGCGGCCACGGGAGAAGCGAAGCGATGAAGATGGGAAGGTGCCTGCTGCTGGCCGCCGCCTCGGCCGTCCTGGCCGCGCCCGGGGCCGGGGCCGAGAAGCTGTCGTTCGACGACCTCGTGGCGAACCTCAAGAGCCCGAACGCCAGCACCCGCGTCAGCGCGGCACAGCAGCTGGGGCAGAGCCGCCGGCGCGAGGCGGTGGCGCCGCTGTCGGCCCTGGTGCGTGACGACGAGCCCAAGGTGCGCCTCGAGGTCGTGCGCGCGCTGCGCGCGCTGCGCGACCTCTCCGCGGTCTCGGCGCTGGTGAGCTCTCTGCAGGACGGCGACGCGGGCATCCGGGAAGAGGCCACGGGCACGCTGGTCGAGCTCTACTCGGAGCGGGAACGCAGCGGTCCGGCGGGACGCTTCCTTCAGGGCTTCTCCGACGAGGACCCGCGGGCGCCGCTGCTGGCCCACGTGCCGGTGGACCCCGCCGTCTACGAGGGCCTGGCGCGGCTCCTGCGCGACGAGCAGCGGTCGCTGCGGGCCCAGGCAGCCTTTGCGCTCGGGCTGCTCGACGGCCGGCCGGCCCTGCGCGACCTGACGGCGGCCCTGCAGGACCCGGTGGCCGACGTGCGCGGGGCCGCCGTCTCCGCCATCGGCAAGATCGGCAGCCCCGAGGACGGGCGGCCGGTCATCGCGCTGCTCACGGACGAGTCCGGAGACGTGCGCGCCCGGGCGGTGCGGGCCCTCGGGGCCCTGCGCACCACCGAGGCCGGGGCGGCGCTGCGCGAGACCTACGACGGGACCCGGCACCGCGAGACGGGCCTGAAGGTGCTGGACGCCCTGGCCCGCGTGGGGGACCCGGGGCAGGGCGACTTCTTCAAGAAGCTGCTGCAGGACTCCTCCGACCCCGACCGGAAGCGGCTGGCCGTCGAGGGGCTGGCGCGCATCAGCGACACCGGCTCGCTGCCGGGCTTCAAGAAGGACTTCCAGCGCACGCGCGACGAGGAGCTGCGCCTGGCCCTCGCCTTCGCCGCGGCCCGACTGGGCGACCCTGCCTTCGTGGACAGCCTCGTGCTGTGCCTGGCCTCGCGCACCCTGGGCCGCCGCTGCCAGGACTACCTGGTCGAACTGGGGCCGACCGTGCTGCCCGAGCTCTACCCCTACCTCTCCGACCCCGACGCCGAGGTGCGCGCGACGCTTTGCGACGTGATGGGCTCGCTCGGGCAGAAAGAGGCGGTCGAGAAGCTGGCCCCCCTGATCCAGGACCCGAGCTCCAAGGTGGCCGACCGAGCCAACCGGGCGGTGGAGCGCCTCAAGCGGGGGAGCGAGCGTTGATCGCACTCTGGCCGGCGCGAGCGCTGCCGTTGTGCGCCGCTGCCGCGCTCGTCCTGGCTTGCCAGGCGGGCCCGAAGGCCACGCCGCCCCCGCCCACGACGCCCCAGGACGCGGTCCGGGCGGCGCTCCAGCAGGGCGACGCCGCGCAGGCCCTGTCGTTGGCGGAGCGGCTGCCTTCCGAGCCGGGCACCTGGGTGTTGCAGGGCCAGGCCTGGGCCCGGCTGGCCCAGGCGG
>JBDIBD010000340.1:0-5714 GCA_039812725.1 Vicinamibacteria bacterium
CGGGGCGCTGCGGCATGCTGGGCTTCTCGCTGGGCGGCTCGGCCGCGGCCGAGGCCGCCCGCCACGACCCGCGCCTGCGGGCGGTCGTCAACCTCGACGGCGGCACCTACGGCGAGACCGCCCGGCTCGGCGTCGACGGCCCCTACCTGGCCCTCAACTCCGGGTACCCGCCGGCGCACCCGTGGCTGGCGCGGCTGACCACCTGGCTCAGCGCCTCGCGCGCCACGGCCGAGCGCCTGGGTCTGGAGGAGTACGAGCGCCAGCGCGCGCAGGCGGGCCGCCCGCTGACGCTGAGCGTGTTCGTGGCCGGCGCCGGCCACGGCGACTTCACCGACGAGCTGCACGCGCCCGACCGCTGGCGCTCCTGGCGCCCCTGGCGCGGGGCCCTGATCGCGCCGGAGCGCCAGCGCGCCATCGTCGACGCCTGGCTGCTGGCCTTCTTCGACACCTGGCTGCGCGACCGGCCCAGCCCGCTCGTCACGCAGCGGCGCTCGCCCTTCCCGGAGGCGCGCGTGCTCGGCCCCGCGGACGTCGACGCGGGGCCGAGCTGACACCGGCGGGGTGCGCCCGCCCCTAGTTGATCCCCCCGTAGGCGTAGCCGGAGCCGGCGAAGCCGAGGTAGACGGTGCCGTAGACGTTCTTGTCGCCCTCCACGGCCTTGACCTCGTCCAGGCTGCCGAGCGGGTAGTCGCCGATCTGGGTCCACGACTGGGCCTGGTTGTCCGAGCGCCACACGCCGTAGACGCCGCTCACCCAGCCCACGACGTACAGGCTCGGGTAGCTGCCACCCGGAGCCTCCTTGCCGAAGCCGAAGGCGTACACCTCGAGCACGTTCGGCACCGCGCTCCAGGTCGCGCCGCCGTCGGTCGAGCGCATGAAGGCCCCGCTGGGGCTCGTGCCGCTCTGCTGGCCGGAGGTGAAGAACAGGTGCCCCGCCCGGCCCGGCACGGCCGCGAGCTTGGCGTTGTAGCCGGAGTAGGGAGCGATCTCGCCCGAGCGCACCAGCGTCCAGGCCGCGCCGCCGTTGGTCGAGCGGTAGAGCCCGTTGGGCGTGTGGTAGAGGTAGAAGGTCCCCGGCGTGACCCGGTCGGCCGCCACCACGTGCCGGTTCAGGTAGTAGGCGGAGTGCAGGCCGGACCAGCCGGCGGTCGAGTCGGCCACGCCGGGCAGGCTGAGCTTCTGCCAGGACTGCCCGCGGTCGGTGGTGGCGTAGGGGGCCTTGCCGTTGGATGCCACCCACACGATGTTGTCGGGCGTGCTGACGGCCAGCGTCCCCAGGCCGGGCGCCCCGGGCCACCAGGCGGGCATGCTCGGGAAGCGCGTCCAGGTCTGGCCGCCGTCGGTGGAGTAGCCCGACTCCTCCACCCCCCACCAGTCGGCCACGGCCGCCAGGAAGGACGGCGTGCCGGCCGCGTAGTCCACCTGGAAGCCCATCACGATGGAGTGGGCGTTGTTGGGGCCGTGCCGGGCGGGGAAGGTGTCGGGGTTGGCGCTGTAGAACAGCGGGCGGTCCCAGGAGGCCACCACCGGCCGGCCGCCGGGCGGGGCCGCGATGGCGTTGGCCACCAGCTGCTCGATCCCCACGCTGCGCGAGCTCCAGGCCACGGACGTCGCCTGGCGAGGGACGCTCGCCGTCCAGACCCCGATCCCCTGCGCGAACCAGAGCTGGTCGGGGACGAGCGGGTCGAAGGCCATGTCGCCGTTCGACATGTAGCTCTCGTTGGTCCAGGCCAGCCAGGGCACGTCGCTGGCGTTGCGGCTCACGTTCCAGGCGATCTCGCTCCAGGTCGCGCCGCGGTCGTAGCTCTGCGTCAGGTAGCCGCCGTCGGTGGCCGCCAGCACGCGGCTGGCGTCGTAGGGGTCGGCCAGCACGGCGTGCCAGTATTGCCCCCAGGGCGGCGTGACGTTGGCCCAGGCCCCGCGCGAGAAGCGCCAGACGGCGCTGCCGTCGCCGGCGGTCACGTAGAGAGCCCCGTCCCGGGCGACCACCGCGTGGCTCACCGACGCGGGCCCTCCGGCCAGGCGCACCCACGAGGCGCCGCCGTCGCGGCTGCGCCAGACGCCGTTGCCCCAGCTCGAGGCGTAGACGATCCCGCCCCGCCCCCCGGTGCGGCGCGCGTAGGGGTCGAAGGCGATGCCCGTGATGCCGGGCCAGCCGTTGCTGGCCTGCAGGCCGGCCGGCACGGCGGAGACGGCCGTCCAGGTCGCGCCTCCGTTCTCGGTCACGAACAGGCCGTTGCGGGGCGTGCCCACGTACACCACGTCGGGGTTGGCGGGGTCGACCGCCAGCTTCTCGCCGAGCGTGCGGTAGGAGTCGTTGGGGTCCATCGTCACCTTGGCGAAGGCCGTGCGCGTCCAGCTGCGGCCCTGGTCGTCGCTGCGGTAGACGTAGCCGCGGTACGCCATGTACAGGCGGCTGACCTGGCCAGGCGCCACGCGGATCTCGTAGACGCCCGCGTTCTTCTCCACCCCCACGTCGCCGGCGGGCAGGCCCGCGGCCGTGACGACCTGGCGCCACTCGCTCGTGTCCCAGACGTAGGCGCCGTACGTGTCGGTGCGGACGACGCGGGTGGCGCCGTCGGGGGAGATGTCGAGGCCCGTCAGCCAGCCGCCCGCGCCGATGCGCAGCGGCTTCCAGGTGTAGCAGGTGGCGCACTCGGCCTGCCCGAACGCGGGCCGGGACGAGTCCGCCTCGGGCTGGGCCGGCGCGGGTGCGGCCAGGAGGACGAAGATCGCTGCGGGCAGGACGGCCCGCGCCAGGAGGGTGGCACGTTCCGGGTACTGCATGTTCCCCTCGGTCGGCCGCGTGCGGCGGCCATCCCGGCGGGGAACCGGCCTGTCGGCACCCCCGCCGGAGCTCGTGCGTCGTCGCTCTCGGGGAACCGACCCGAACCGACCCGAACTCGCGTCCCACGCAACATAGGCCCGGCCCGCGGGCGCGGCGGTGACTGCAGTCACAGGCGGGCGCATCCCGCGACGGGCTGGTGACGGGGCGCACAGCGGCCGCGGCGGGCCGCCCCCGGCGCAGGCTTGCGCCCGCTTCGACGCCCGTGATAGCTGTGCCTTGCCGATGCGCCTGGCCGAGCTGAAGTACGAGTTCATCCGCACGCCGCTCGAGCGGCCGCTCCAGCGCCTGCGCCGGGCCCTCGGCGCGCTGGGGCGCGGGCGCCACCCCGAGCTGCGCGAGATCCACCTCGAGGACGAGCGGCTCCAGGCGGTGCTCGCGCGGGTGCTGCGGCCCGGCTCGAACTGCATCGACGCCGGCTGCCACTACGGCTCGATGCTCAGCCAGATCTGCCGGCTGGCCCCGGGCGGCCGCCACGCGGCCTTCGAGGTGGTGCCCGACAAGGTGCGCTTCCTGCGCCGCAAGTTCCCCGAGGTCGAGGTCTTCGAGCTGGGGCTGTTCGACCGCGCGGGCAGCGCCACCTTCTACGTCTGCCGGCGGGCCACGGCCCTCAGCAGCCTGTCGCGCCAGGGCGAGGCCGGGGCAGAGCGCATCGAGGCCACGCTGGCGCGCCTCGACGACGTGCTGCCCAAAGACCGCGCCTGGCACTTCCTCAAGCTCGACGTCGAGGGGGCGGAGCTGCCGGTGCTGCGCGGCGCCCGCGCCACGCTGGCGCGGCACCGCCCCGTAGTGCTGTTCGAGTGCGGGCCGGGCGGACCGCAGGCCTTCGGCTACCAGCCCGGGGACCTGCACGACTTCTTCACGTCCGCGGAGACGGGCTACGAGGTCTACTTCCTGAAGGACTTCCTGGGCGGCGGCCGGCCCGTGGGGCGGGCCGACTTCGAGCGGGCCGGCTCGAGCTACCCCTTCCAGGCCTTCAACTGGCTGGCCGTTCCGCGCCCGCCAGCGGGATAGGCGTGCCGGCCACGGGGCGGGGCGAGCGGCGGTGCTTGGCCCGGCGGGGCGTGTCGCGGCGCATCGCCGCGGCCAGGCTCCCCGCCAGCGCGACCACGGTCCAGAACACGTAGGAGACCTCGGTGTCGCGCCAGATCCACTCGACCGTGGAGTGCAGGTAGCACGTCAGCAGCGCCACCCCCAGGCCCAGCAGGAGGTCGCCGCGCAGGTCGTCACGCGCCGCCCGCCAGGCCCCGCGCAGCACGTCCACCAGCGGCCGCACCAGCATCAGCAGCAGCGCCGCCAGGCCGAACCAGCCCAGCTCCGCGGCGGTCAGCCAGTAGAGGTTGTGCACGGTGGCCACCCGGTCGCCGTAGGTCAGCCCGGCCCGGTCGGCGTAGCCGCCGTGCCGCATCGACCACGAGAAGTGGTTGGCCCCCACGCCCCAGGGGTGGTCGCGCAGCATCATGGCGGCCGCCTCCTCGAACTGCCGGCGCGTGTCCATGGACGCGGCCGGGGCGCGCTCGAAGCGCTCGACCACCCGGCGCGCCGACCAGGCCAGCACCCCCGTGGCCAGCGTCGCGCCCAGCACGGCCACCAGCGCCTTGCGCCCCGTGAAGCGCCGCAGCGAGGACAGGACGAAGACCAGCCCGACGCCGACCGAGAGAAAGATCAGGGCCCCGCGCGAGCGCGTCAGGAGCACCACGATCAGGCCGGCGCCCGGAGCCAGCGTCATCAACCAGTCGCTGCGCCGGGCCAGCAGCAGGGCCGTCAGCGTCACCAGGCACAGGTTCACGGCCATGCCCAGCGAGTTCTGGTGGGCGAAGCTGCCCGGCGACTGGTAGACCGAGTAGCGCTGCTGCATCACCAGGTAGAACTCGTAGAAGGCCCCGGCGGCCATGCCCCTCAGGAGGGCCAGGGCCACCGGCAGGCTGCCGCCCGCGCGCGCCACCGCGAAGAACAGCAGGTAGCCGCGCAGCAGCTTCCAGGCGTAGTAGCCCACCTGCACCGGGGCCACGGCCGACAGGGCCGAGCCGGCCGCCGCCAGGAGGTACAGCGCCAGCGAGGCCCGGTACGGGACGAGGCGGAGGGAGAGCGGCCGGGTGCAGACCAGCACCAGGGCCAGCCAGTCGAGCAGGGCCACCTCCAGGCCGTGCGAGTCCCCGGCGAAGCTGACGTCGGTGACGAGGCCGATGTCGAGCGTGCCCAGGAAGGGCAGCAGGCCGGCCAGGAACCAGGCCGCGCTCTCGAGCCGCGGCAGGCGGCGCAGCAGCCGGCCGCAGGGGTAGGCCGAGACGAGCCCCACCAGCAGCGCCGCCCACTTGATGGCGCTCACGGCGGGCCGCCCTCGAGCAGGCCTGCGCCCTCGAGGGCTCCGGCCACGCACTCGGCCACGCGCTCGGCGCCCGCGTCGGTGTAGTGCACGTAGTCGGCGAAGTGGGCCTCGTCGAGCGGCACGGCCGCCGCGGCGGCCGCCAGGGCCAGGCCGCGCTCGGCCGCCAGGCCGCGGATGACGGCGTTCAGGCGGGCCGCCACCCGCACCAGGCCGGGCGCCGAGAGGATCGGGTTCCACGCGCGCTGGTGGGCCACGAGCAGACGGTGCTGCTCGAGCTGGCCCTCCGCCCCCAGCGTCGGGTAGGTGGCCAGCACCGGCACGACCCCGTGCGACTGGAGCAGCTCGACGACCTCGCGCAGGTGGGCCTCGAAGCCCCGCGCCTCCGCCTCCGGCAGGTCGGCGAGCCGCCGGCCGCCGGCGGCCAGGGCCGCGGCCTCGAGGCGCTGCACGCGCCGCTCGACCAGCCACAGGCGCAGGGGCGCGGCCAGGGACTCGGGCACCACCTGGCGCAGGCGCTGGCCGACCTTGGGCAGAACGCGC
>JBDIBD010000341.1:0-5710 GCA_039812725.1 Vicinamibacteria bacterium
CGCCCGCCGCCAGCCGGGCCGTGGGCAGCGCCCGCCGGGCGGCCGGACGCGCGTGCGCGTCGGCGTGCACGCGCCGCCGTCCCTGGGCCGCCTTCCTGAGGAGCTGGGGCAGCTCGTCGTGGTAGCGCACGTCGCGGATGCCGAAGGCCTGGCGGGCCTCCGCGCGGCTGGGGACGTGACCCAGCCAGACCGCGTGCTTCTGGGTCAGCCTCGGGACGAACAGCGTCTCGAGGCCGGTGCGCGCGTCCAGGAGCAGGCTGTAGCCGGGCTCGGACACGCCCGTGAGCCAGAGCAGGTCGGACGACTGGCGATAGGGGTAGGTCACGTCGCCGTTGCGCGGCGCCTCGGGGGCGGAGCCCAGCAGGACGGGGGCGTCGTCCAGCCGGGCCCGCAGGGCCTGGCGGTGGGCGCGCGTGAAGGGGCGCAGGTCGGGGAGCGCGTCGTGGGTCGAGGCCATGCGCGGCACGTTAGGCCCGCCGTCGCGGCCCTGTCAACCGCGCGCTCGGATAGACTGGTGGGGCGCGCCCGCGCGCGCCGCAAGGAGGACCGCATGAACCACCGCGCCCCCGATTCCCTCTCCGTCCCGGCCACCGGCCGGCGCGAGTTCCTCGGCGCCGCCGTGGCGGCAGGCGTGGCCACGCTGGCCGGGCCGACGGTGTTCGCCCAGGGCCAGGCCGCGCCGCTGGCGCTGCCCGAGCTGCCCTACCCCGACACGGCCCTGGCGCCCCACGTCTCGCAGCAGACGCTGCAGATCCACTGGGGCAAGCACCACCGCGCCTACGTGGACAAGGCCAACGGCCTGCTCAAGGGCAGCGAGCTGGCCGGCCGGCCGCTCGAGGAGATCGTGCGCGCCGCGGCCGCCAAGGGCGACCAGGCGCTCTTCAACAACGCCGCCCAGGCCTGGAACCACGCCTTCTACTGGAAGAGCATGAGCCCGAAGGGCGGCGGCCGGCCCGCCGGCGCGCTCAAGGACCGGGTCGACGCCGACTTCGGCTCGATCGAGAAGCTGAAGGAGGCCCTGGCGGCGGCGGCCACGGGCCAGTTCGGCAGCGGCTGGGCCTGGCTGGTGCTGGAGGACGGCAAGCTCAAGGTGACCAAGACGGCCAACGCCGAGACGCCGCTGACCGCGGCGGGCCAGAAGCCGCTGCTGACCATCGACGTGTGGGAGCACGCCTACTACCTGGACTACCAGAACCGCCGGGCCGACTACGTCACGGCCTTCCTGGACAAGCTGCTCAACTGGGAGTTCGCGGCGGAGAACCTGGCCGCGAAGTAGTCAGGGGCGCCGGCCGCGCTGGATCGCGAGGCCCAGGCCCAGGCAAGCCAGACCGCTCAGGCAGAGGAGCAGCAGCGCGCGCCCCGGCCACGGCGGCGGAGCCACGGGGTTCACGAGCTTGTGCCAAGCGGTCAGGAGCGGAGCGAGCAGGAGTATCGGCAGCTGTGGCTCCAGTCGGGGATGCCCGATCCGCCGCCCCGCGAGGAGGGTCCTCACAGCCCTGGCCACGAGGGCGCCAGCCAGCGCGGCGCACACGACGTAGGTGAGGGGGTCGAGCCCCCAGGGCCGCAGTTGCTGGTCGACCAGCAGCAGGGCCGCGCACAGCAACAGACAGGTGCCGCCGGCCCGCCAGGCCCCGGGCCAGGCCCGACGATCGGCCGCCCTCTCGAAGGCCTGCAGCTCGGGGTGCAAGTCGCGCCGCGCGCGCCACGTGGCCCGCAGCGACACCCCCAGCAGGACCGCCAGCACGACCAGCCAGCCGCTGTCGAGATACTCCTGGGTCGCCGGCGCCAGGGACAGCCAGCCACCGCTCCGGGTGAGGAGCCGGTAGGCGAGCCAGGCACCGGCCCCCGCCAGAAACGGGCGGAACTGCCGGGCCGCCCGCAGCCCGATCACGCGCCGCAGGCTGAAGCGTACGTGCCGGTCGTCGGGCGCGATGCGAGCCGCCTGGTGCAGCAGATCGAGCGACTCGCCCAGCCGTCCGCGGAGCTCGAGGCTGAGAGCCAGATTGCCCAGACTGCCCGTGCACTCCGGGTCGAGCTCCAGGGCCCGCCGAAAGTGGCCGTCGGCCTCGGCCCAGGCGCCCGCGGCCAGGGCGGCCCGCCCCGCGGCCTCGTGAGACGAGTGCTGGTGTGGCGCCGCCTGCAGGAGGCGGGCGGCGGTCGAGCGGGCCGCGGCCGCCAGGTTGTTGAGCAACTCGGCGTCGACCCGCACGTGCAGCGCCTGGGGAGACTCGGGGTCGAGCTGGCAGGCCAGCCGCGCCATCCGCAGGCACTCGCTCGGCGACCCCACCCGCAGCAGGGTGAGCGCCCGCATGCGACTGGTGCGCGGGTCCTCCGGCGCCAGCGCCAGGGCCTGCCGCGAGGCCTCGCCGGCCGCGTCGAACTGCTCGAGCTCCAGGAGGGCCGCGGCCCGCACGAGGTGGGCCGAGACGTCGCCTGGCTGGCTGGCCAGGACGGCGTCAGCCCAGCGCAAGGCGGCGCCCGGCTGCCCCAGCTCGAGCAGGCGCCGGGCGCGCTCCAAGTCGCCCCCGTTCGTCGGCCCCGAGCCCGGTGGCTCCACGCACCGCCTCTCGCGCCGCGCCGACGGAGCGTCAGCCTACCTCTTCGTCCACTCGTCCAGCCAGCCCAGCACCGTGTCGTGCCACAGCTTGGAGTTGTGGGGCTTGAGCACCCAGTGGTTCTCGTCCGGGAAGTACAGGAACTTCGAGGGAATGCCCTTGCGCTGCAGGGCCGTGAAGGTGGCGATGCCCGAGGTGTCGACCACGCGGTAGTCCCGGCCGCCGTGGACCACCAGCGTGGGCGTCTTCCAGTTCTTCACGAAGTTGACCGGGTTGTGCTCCTGGTAGCCCTTCTGGTTCTCCCAGGGCAGGCCGCCGTGCTCCCACTCCGGGAACCACAGCTCCTCGGTCTGGTAGTAGGCCGCCTGCTCGTCGAGGTTGCCGTCGTGGGCCACCAGGCACTTGAAGCGCTCGGCCAGGGGCTGGCCGGCGATCCAGTTGATCATGTAGCCGCCGTACGAGGCGCCCAGGGCGCAGGCCCGCGAGCCGTCCAGGAAGGGGTACTTGGAGAGCGCGAAGTCGAGGCCCTTGACCAGGTCCTCGTAGGGCTTGCCGCCCCAGTCGCCGTTGATGGCGTCCGTGAAGGCCTGGCCGTAGCCGGTCGAGCCGTGGAAGTCGACCATCACGGCCGCGTAGCCGCGGCCGGCGTAGGCCTGCGGGTTCCAGCGGTAGTGGAAGTCGTTGCCGAAGGAGCCCTGCGGCCCGCCGTGGATCAGGAAGGCGATCGGGTACTTCCTCGTGGCGTCGAAGTCGGCGGGCTTGACCAGGTAGCCCCAGACGGTGTCGCCGTTCGCGCCCTTGAAGCTGAACTGCTCCGGCTGGCCGAAGCGCGCCGCGGCCACCCGCGCGTCGTTGATCCTCGTGACGCGCTTCGGGGCGGTGCCGTCGCGGCCGACCGTGTACAGCTCCGTGGGGCCCAGCAGCGAGTTGCGCGCGAACAGCACGCGCGTGGCTCCCAGGGACTGGGCGCTCGAGACCTGGCCGTCGCTGGCCAGGAGGCGGGCCTTGCCGCTCGACACGTCGAAGGCGAAGAGCGGGTGCTGGCCCAGGTGGTCGGCCGTCAGCAGCAGCTCCCGGCCGTCGGACGTGAAGGCCAGCTCGCCCGGCGAGCGGTCGCCGGCCGGGCCGGCGTCGACGCGCAGGTCGTGGGACTTCTCGCTGCCCGTGGCCCAGTCGCGCAGCACGATGCGGAAGCGGTCGGCCTCGTAGCCGGGCCGGCTCATGGCCAGGTAGGCCAGCGTCCGCCCGTCGGGCGAGAACTTCGGCTGCGCGTCCCAGGCCGGATTGCTGGTGATCTTCTTCGGGGCCGCGGAGCCGTCGACGGGGACCACGAACAGGTCGTAGTTGGTCGACCAGGCCTCCTCGCGGCCCACGTCCTTGGCCGAGAAGACCACCGTCTTGCCGTCGGGCGAGACCGTGTAGTCCTCGCTGCCGCCGAAGGGCTTCGTGGGGCAGTCGGCGTCCATCTGCGGCATCAGGTCGGTGGCCTGGCCGCTGGCCAGGTCGTAGACGAAGAGGTGGTTGCGGGTGCCGTCGCCCCAGGTGTCCCAGTGGCGGATGAAGAGCCGGTCGTAGAGCTGGCCCGTGGCCGGCGACTTCTCCTCGGCCTCGAGCCGCTCGCGGGTCTGCTCCGGCGTGGCGCCCGGGAAGACCGCCAGGCCCAGCAACAGGCGCTTGCCGTCGGGAGCCACTTCCACCGCGTCCACGTCGAGCGCCAGGCGCGTGACCTGCTCGGCCTCGCCGCCGTCGGCCCCGATCTTCCAGACCTGGGCCGAGCCGCCGCGGGTGGAGACGAAGTAGAGCGTGCGGCCGTCGGGGGACCAGCGCGCCCCCTGGTCGGCGGCCTCGTGGCTGGTCAGGCGCCGGATCCAGGCGCCGTCGGTGGCCGCCAGCCACAGGTCGAGCCGGCCCTTGTTGGCCGCCATGTCGGTGGCGCGCAGGGTGAAGGCCACCCGCGAGCCGTCGGGCGAGACGCGCGGGTCGGAGATGCGCTCCATGGCCAGCATGTCGTCGACCGAGAAGGGATGGGTCTCCGCCGCCAGGACCGGCCCGGCGCACAGGAGCGAGAAGAAGAGCGGGGTGAGCAGGCGCATGCGGTTCCTCCGGTGGCCCGCGCCCCGCGGGCCGCCGGCCAGTTTACACGCAGCCCGCTCCCTAGCGCGGGCGTGGCCGGCAGAGCCCTTCGAGCCCCTGGTCCCGGAAGAACTCGAGCGCCTCGGGGTCGCTGCGCGTCGGGCTGATCACGGCCGTCCCGTAGGCGCCCCCGCCACAGGCGTAGCGCCCGGCAGCGGCGCCGCCGACGGCCACGCCGCCCGCGGCCGCGCCTCCCAACGCCAGGCCGCCGACCGCCCCGCCACCGATGGCCAGAAGCAGTCCGATCGCCATGCCACCGAAGCTCACCAGCCCCAGCGACAGCCCGCCGAGAGCCACCACGCCCCGCGCCAGGCCGCCGACGGCGAAGACCCCCGTGGCCACGTCACCGAGGGCGAAGACGCCGCGGGCGTGCCCGCGCCACTCGCCCCTCTCGGGGTCGGGACCGATCGCCACCGAGACGAGGGGCAGGCCCCACACCTCGAAAGCGGAGCGCCAGCGCTTACCGCGAGGGCCGCTCTGGCGCAACCGCGCCACCTCCTGCTCCAGCTCGTCGACGCGTCGCTGCAGGTCCCGCTCGCTCATCGCGCCCCCTCAGCGGCAGGCCAGCCAGGCGAAGAAGCCCGCGCCGGCGTCCCTGAGCTCGCCGGCGATCACGCCGTTGACCGAGAGCCAGGCGCAGTAATAGCCGCGCACCTCTGCGACCTCGGGGCCGTCGGCGCGCCCCTCGCTCGCCAGGCGCGCCAGCGCCTCCTCGGCCCGGTCGCGGCGGGTCACCGACAGGGCCGCCTGCTCGTCGGCCTTCAGCGGCCGCACACCCTGGATACCCAGATCACGGGTTGGCCGGCGCAGGGTGCGCAGGCTGGCCTCGCGCGCCCCGGGCTCGAGCGTGGCCAGGGCCCAGCTCGACTGGATGCGCTCGCCGTCGCGCAGGGAGGGGTCGAAGACGGCCGTGTAGACGTGGAAGACGAGCGCCGTCGGCCCCTGGGGCGGCCAGGCCGCGGGCACGGGCGGGGCCACGCGGGCCGAGCCCATGGGCGGCAGGATGCCGGGCGCCAGCTCCG
>JBDIBD010000342.1:0-5694 GCA_039812725.1 Vicinamibacteria bacterium
GCGATGCGCGCGGGCGCCTGCAGCGGCTGCGGCCCGGCCGCGGTCCTCACTCGCGCCAGCCGCGGGCCTCGGCCTCGCGCGCGGCGGCCTCGGCCAGCAGCTTCGCGCGCCGGTCGGCCTCCTCCTTGCGGGCCTTCTCCGCGGCCTTGTAGTCGGCCATGGTCTTGCGATAGTCGAGCTGCTCCAGGCGCCGGCGCGACTGCTCGGCCGTCTCGCCCGCCACCTGGCCCCCGACGGCCTCGACGAAGCGCCGCAGGAACTCCTCGCGGCGGAAGGCGTTGGCCCGGATCATCTCGCCGGTCAGGGGCCGCACCGCTTCGAAGAAGCCCTCGAGCAGCTGCTTGGGGCCGGGCTGGCCCGCGCGCAGGGCGGCCACCGCCCCCTCGCGCAGGCTGGTGGTGTTGAGCAGCCAGCCGAGCATGCCCGCCTGCTCGCCGAAGAGCGCTTCGGCGGCCTTGCCCCCGCGGGAGTGACGCCACCAGGCGGCCGCCGGCGGCGCCAGCCCGCCCAGGCGGAAGGTGTCGCTGACCACGGCGGCCGCCAGCTCGACGGAGTAGGGCGACTCGAGCGCCGCCGCGCCGATCTCGTCCTCGATGCGCTTCAGGTCGAAGGCCATCTCAGCTCCGGGGCGGGAGGAGCGCGTCGGCCAGGCGCCGGGCAGCCGCTCCGAAGGCCGCCAGGTCCTCGACCAGCGCCAGGCGGAAGCGCGGGTGGGCCAGGGCCGGCGCGAGGGCCTCGCGGGCCTGGCCCGCGTGGCAGGCCAGGAAGGCCACCAGCAGCCGCGAGCGCTCGCAGCCGTAGAGCAGCGCCTCCATGGCGCCGTCCCGCCGGACGTTCCAGAGGAAGTCGCTGTCCGAGACGATCACGCGCAGCACCTCGCCGCGCTCCCTGGCCAGCCGGCGCAGCAGGGCGAAGGGGTAGTCCGTGCCGCCCCCGGCGTAGTGCAGGAAGAACAGGCGCGCCTTCTCCTCGTCGTAGAGCCACTCCGACAGCAGCGGCTTGCCCGAAGAGTAGACCACGCCGCGCACGATGCCGTTGCGGCGGAGGGCCGAGGCCGCCAGGACCTGGGCCGCCAGCGTCATGCAGTTGAGCGCGTTCTGCGGGTCGGGCATCGAGCCGCTGGTGTCGAGGTAGATCTCGACGGCGGGGAAGTCGGTCGCGGCGGGCGGAGGCGGGTCGGGCTCGCGCTCGCGCTTGAGCGGTTGCAGGCCGGCCAGGTGGCCCTGCTGCAGCACGCTCAGCGTCCAGTCGATCTCGCCCGGGCTGTCGCCCCACTGCCAGTCCTCCGGGACGGTCGGCACCAGCGGCTCCTGCGGCCGCGGTGTCCCCGGCAGCTCGATCAGGTGCTGGTCCACCAGGCGCTTGTAGTGCTTGCTCACCAGGGCCAGCTTGAAGGCCGCCTTCTGGTGGCCGGGCAGGTGGCTGGTGACCCGGTTCACCTGGCCGAGCGGGTCGGTCTCCTTCTGGTCTTCGAGGCCGCCGTCCTTCAGCCAGCCCTCCTCGCGCGCCTCGCGGAGGGCGTCGTCGGCCTCCTGCTCGCCGGCCCCGCGCACGACCGAGTCGAGGTCGTCGGGCCCCGGCTGGGGCAGGTCGCCCGCCAGCGGGATGTGGAAGGCCAGCTTCTGCGGTTCGGGCACGTAGCGGATGAAGCGGCTGCAGAAGTAGACGAACTGCCGCTGCACCGTCGCGAGCGAGTAGAAGGTCTGCACGAACAGGCGCGCGTCGGCCCGGAAGCCCGGGTACTGCTTCTCGAGCTGGCGCGCCGACTTCTCGCTCGACAGGTTCCCCGCGGGCAGGCCCCACAGCTCCTCGTAGACCGCCAGGTAGAAGCCGAACAGGGGCGAGACGGCCTCGGCCCCCGGCGCCGAGGTGAAGCCGCGGTAGACGGCCGCCAGCTGGGGGGCGTGGGTGCGCCCGACGTGCTCGTTGACCAGCAGGTCGTAGAAGAGGTTGGCCAGCGAGTGGCCCAGCCCCGGGATCAGGCGCTGCTCGAGGGCCTGGATCTGGGCCGCCTCGCCCAGCGTGTGCGGAAAGCGCACGTGGTGGCCGATCTCGTGGGCCAGCACCGCGGCCAGGCTGCCGCGCGCCCCCAGCCGCGTCAGCAGGGGGTAATTGACCACCACCTGGCGTGTCTCGAGGTCGATGTAGGCCAGCGGCTCGTCGCCCTGCCAGTGCGACTCCCGGCCGCCGCTCGTGAAGGCCGCCGGCCGGCTGAGCGTGACGTGCATGTCCCAGACCTGCTGGGCGGCCTCCCAGGCCCGGCCGATCTCGTCCGCGCTGAAGTCGGGCTGGCTCATGCCGGCAGCAGCGCCACCAGGAACTGCGAGGTCTCGAGGCTCACCGCCGCGCGCCATTCGTTGCGCGCCATGGCCAGCCAGGAGTCCACGCGCCGGTCCCGGCGCGCCACGCTCTCCAGCAGCGGCAGGTCGAGGCCCGGGTCGAGGGCCGGCGTCTCGCCGCAGCCCATGGCCCCCAGCAGCAGCGGCTTCTCGTCCAGCCAGACGCCCACGCTGACGCCCTCGCGCCCGGCCTGCGCGGTGCCGCGGTGCCGGTCGTGCACGCAGGCCACGGTGGGCGCCACGAAGTGCACGGCCCCCGGCAGGAAGCGCGGGTCCTCCTCCGCCAGGTGCAGCCAGTGCACCGCCCAGGCGCCCTCGAGCCGCTTCGCCGGGGGGCGCAGCGCGCGCGCCTCGACGTCGGCCACCAGGCGCTCCAGGTCGAGGAGCGCCTCGGGTCCGGCGGTCAGCCGCACGAACAGGCGTCGCAGCCAGGCCGGCGAGCGCTCCAGGTTCTCGCCCAGGTTCCAGGCCGTGGCCAGCGCGCGCGCGGCGGACTCCGGCGCCTGCTGCGGCAGCGTCTCGGGCAGCAGGCGATAGAAGGCCTGCGTCAGGAAGCTCTGGGCGCCGCTCGAGCTCGGGAACAGGTAGCCCAGCCCGATCCCCTCGGCCGCCAGGCGCAGGTAGCTCTCGACGAGCGCCCCCGCGCGCCGCTCGTCGAGGCCGGCGCGGGCCAGGCCCCGGGCCAGCGCCAGGGCCGGCCCGTCCAGCACGAAGCGCCAGAGCTGCGCGTCCCACTTCACGAAGCGCCGTCGGGCCGCGGCCTCGATCTCCTCGGGCAGCAAGGCCTACCTCCGCTGCTGGGCCACCCACTGCAGGTAGTTGCGGTAGCGGCTGTAGATCGACTTGAGGTGGATCAGGTCCTCGTAGACCGGCCCCGACAGCTCGTGCTTCGTCATGAGCAGGTCCAGGAGGTTGCTGGCCTGGCCGATGCGCTTCTTCGTGGTGGCCTCGTCCAGCCCCTCGAGGCCGCGGTCGAGCTCGTCGCGCAGGGCCGTGACCTTGCGGCGGGTGGGCTCGTGGCGCGCGTGCTGCTCCATGGCGGCGTCCCACAGGGCGCGGATCCAGGCCACCCGGTCGCCCAGCAGCGCCCGGTGGTCCTCGGCCTCGAAGAACGGGCTGCGCCCGTTCGGCACCAGCTTGTCGTGCAGCACCCAGGGCAGGATCTGGCGCAGGTCGTCCTCGCCCACCTCGGCGTGCCCGCGGAAGTAGGCCAGGGCCTTGGCGTAGTGCAGCGCGGTCTGGTAGGCCCGGGCCGAGACGCCGTTCTCGGTCTGGGTGCACAGGTGCACCTTCTTGTCCAGCGGGCACTGCTCGTTGCAGACCTGGCTGACGGTCTGGCCGTGCAGCTTGAGGGTGTCCTTGCTCTTGGCCTCGAACTGGGGCGAGGCCCGCCGGCAGAAGTCCAGCTGGCCCAGGAAGAAGCCCAGCTTCTCGAGCACCGGCTCCGGCAGCCGCACGGCCAGGATGGCGGCGTAGATGGCCTCCAGCTCCTGGGGCGTGAAGACGATCTCCGCCGGCACCAGCTCCTCGGGCTGCCGGTCGGCCTCGACCCGCCGCAGCAGCGCCTGCAGGAAGCCCGAGTTGAAGGGCACCGCCCGCACCACCACGTCGATGCGGTCCTTGAGGGCCTCGATGACCTGGAAGGTGCCGCCGCCGGCGTCGTCGTTGGCGGTCAGGAACCAGCTCGACCTCCCGGCGTAGACGAACTGGTCGAACATCTCCGCGTAGCCCTCGGCCATCAGCGAGAGCAGCGCCGACTGGGTCTTGGTCGGGATGCGGTTGTACTCGTCGACGATCTTGACGCGCGCGGCGATCCAGCGCCGCCAGCCGACCTTGACCTGCGAGAGGTCCTCGGCCTTCAGCATGTCGGACGGCAGCGGCGAGCCCAGCAGGTCGGAGATCGAGAGCTGCGGGTGGCCGCGCTGGATGGTGCGGCGCACCTCCTCGCGCGGCATGCCGGCCACCAGCGCCATCAGGATGGCCGAGGTGGTCTTGCCGCGCCCCGGCCCGCCCACCAGGAGCGCCCGCCGGCAGGTGAAGAGCGTCAGCATCGGCAGCAGCACGAAGGAGCTGTAGCTCATCTCCTCGTGCAGCATGAGCCGGTCGCCGGCCTTGTTCCTGAGCTCCGCCCCGCTGCCGAACTCGATGTCGTAGTACGGGCAGAAGACGGCGTTGTTGACGATCCACCAGTAGGCCTGGCGCATCTTGTGGTGCGGGTCGGCCCCCTCGCGCTCGGAGAGGTGCACCTGGAGGTCGGGGCCGACGGCGGCCCGTCCACCGCCGAGGAGGCGCGACAGGATGTTGTCGCCGGGCATGCGCGATGCTAGCACGCCGCTCGCGCCCGTCGTCTCAGGGCCTGTCGCGGGGAGCGTAGTAGCCCCGGCGGCCGTTCACGCGCGCGCCGGGGCGGGGCGTGGCCAGCCGGACGCGCAGCTTGCGGTAGCCGCCGTCGCGGCGCGGGTCGCTGGACTGGAAGCCCAGCAGGTAGGTCGCGCGCGCGGCGCTCACCAGCTCGCCCAGGCCCTGCGCCAGGTTGCCCGCGCGGTGGATGATCAGCCCGCCGCTGTCGAGGGCCAGGTGCTCGCTGCCGGAGGCCTCGGAGAAGCGGTCCGTCAGCAGGTGCGAGAAGTCCTCCAGGTCGAGCGAGGGGCCGAACTCCGCCCCCGCGTACGGGGTCAGGCCGCCCAGGTCGCGCGTGTCGAGGAACGAGACCGGCGTGCCGGTCAGGAGCGAGTCGCGCTGGAGCTCCTCGAACTCGCGCACCGCGGGGTCGAGCAGGAAGCCGCGCGAGACCAGCACCACCGCGCGGCGTCCGCCCTGCCGGGCCAGCACCTGCAGCGTGCTGCGCAGGACGGCCAGCACGGCCCGCGTGCGCGCGAGCATGGTCTGGTAGCGGCGGCCCGCCCGGGCCCGCGTGTCCGTCAGCGCCCGCAGCACCTCCCCGCGGTCCATCCGGCCGGTGCCGCCGTCGAGGGAGGCGCCCTGGTCCAGCCGGACCAGGCGGCGCGTGACGAGGTCCTCCACCTGGGGGTCGCGGCGCACGTGGATGTCGTAGGCCTCCTGGTCGCTGATCAGCTCCTCGCCGCGGTCGGCCGAGATCTGCCCGCGCAGCGCCTGGAGCACCTGGTTCAGGGAGGCCCGCCCCTCGGGCAGGAGCTGGCTGGTCACGCGCCGGGCGCCCGGCAGCACCAGCATCACGCGGGCCTGCGCCGGCAGGCCGTCGAGCAGGGCCCCCACGGCCTTCTTCACGTCGGTGGCCTGGCGCGGGACGAGGTGCAGGTCGTCGAGCACCAGCGCGTAGGTCCACTCGGCCGGCAGGGCCGGCGGGGTGCGCGCCGTCGGGCCGGTCGCCGCC
>JBDIBD010000343.1:0-5679 GCA_039812725.1 Vicinamibacteria bacterium
GGTCTATGGCAACATGTTCCATGGCTAGCCCTTGTTTGCGCCCTAGAGCGCGTGTTTCTCTTGTGGGACAAGAATGTCACCACGCGAGGGCTAGCCGCTTCATCCCATCTGAGCGACACCGCCTGGCCGGGAGCGAAGGATCTCGCGAGTCGTACAGCCCGGGAGATCCTTCGTCGCCGGACTGGACGGCGGCGATTCAGGACGACGGGAGCGGTCAGTAGGCCCCGACCAGCTCCTGCCAGGCGTCGCGCTTCACGGGCAGGGCCCGCCGCACGCCCCGCAGCGCGAGGCTCTTCGAGCCCGAGCTGCAGGCCCCGCGCACGGTCACGTAGAGGGCCTCGCGCAGCGAGGCCTCGTCCGGGTCGGCCAGCTGGTGCTCGAGGTCGTCCTCGGCCGCGCAGTCGGCCGGGATGCCGCCGAAGTAGTCGCCCTGGCCCAGGGCGTTCCTCAGCGAGAAGGCCACCGGGTGCAGCACCTTGCTGCAGAAGTTGAAGCTGTACTGCCCCACGGGCTTGCCGTAGGTGGTGTCGCCCACCACCTTGACGTCCATGACGGGCCGCAGGCCGTTGATGACCAGCTCGCTGGCCGAGGCCGAGGCGCGCGTGGTGATGACCGTGACGCGCTTGAGGTCGAGGGCCTGCGCCTGCTGGCCGAAGAACAGGTCCTGGTCGCGGAAGGAGTTCTTGTCGTTGTGCTGGAAGCGGCAGAAGAGCTGCCCCAGCGCGCGCGGCCCGCCGATCAGGTCGGACAGGTACTGGGCCACGGAGACCAGCCCGCCGCCGTTGTAGCGCAGGTCGAGCACCAGCTCGTCGGCGCCCTGGGCCCGCAGCTGGCCGAAGGCCGCGGCCAGGGCCGCGAAGGAGGGGTTGACGAAGTTGCGGAAGCCCACGTAGCCGACCCGGCGCCCCTCGACCTCGAAGACCGCCGTGTGCGAGACGGTCGGGATGGTCACCAGGCGCTTGACCAGGTGGGCCGAGACCTCCCGCCCGTCGCCACGGCGAAAGACCACGTCGACCGCCACGCCGATCTCGGAGGGCCCGAAGATGTCGCCGGCCTGGCCGGCCCGCACCCAGTCGCCGACCGCGCGGCCGCCGACCGAGAGGATGCGCGCGCCGCGCTCCAGGCCGGCCTCCGAGGCCGGCGTGTCGGGGAAGACCTGGCTCACGCGCAGCTCGTCCTCGGAGACGAAGCGCGTCGAGAGGCCGAGGCCGACGTACTGGCTGTCGCCGTAGTAGGCCTGGTCGCTGGCGGCGGCCGTGACGTAGCTGAAGCTCGTGTCGAGTGGCCGGTAGCGCACGGCCTCGAGGTAGGCCTCCGGCGAGTCGAACTGGGCCGGGGCCGGGTCGGGCAGCTCCCGGTACCAGTAGTAGATGTCGCGCATCACGTCGCGCACGTAGCCGACCTGCCCCAGGGTCGAGCAGTCGGCCGCCCCCTGGGCCGCCGCGGCCATCGGGAGCGCCAGCCAGCCCAGCAGCAGCCAGGTCGTCGGCCTTCGCGCCATCACGCCCTCCACCCTGCGACCATGGCACGCCGCCCCGGCGCGCTACTTCGAGGCGTACAGCCGGTCGAGCAGGTCCTTCTCCACGGCCCGGAACTGCGGGCTGGCCTTGAGCGAGATGTCGCGCTCGGCGAAGACCGGCACGTCCACGCGGTGCAGGACGCGGGCCGGGCGCGACGACAGCACGTAGACCGTGTCGGCCAGGAAGACCGCCTCCGAGACGTCGTGGGTCACGAACAGGATGGTGTTGTCCTCGCTGCGCGAGATGTCGAGCAGCAGGGCCTGCATGCCCCAGCGCGTCTGCGGGTCGAGGGCCCCGAAGGGCTCGTCCATCAGCACCAGCCGGGGCTGGTTGATGAGCGTGCGCGCGATGGCCACGCGCTGCTTCATGCCGCCCGAGAGGTCCTTGGGGTAGCGCTCGGCGAAGTCGTGCAGGCCGACCGCGTGCAGGTACTTGTCGGAGCGCTCGCGGCGCTCGCGCGCCGGCACGCCGCGCAGGGCCAGGCCGTACTCGACGTTCTGGCGCACGCTCAGCCAGCCGAAGGAGGTGTAGGCCTGGAAGACCATGCCGCAGTCGCGGCCCGGCCCGCCCACCGGCTGGCCGTCCACCAGCACGCTGCCGCGGGTGGGCGCCAGCAGGCCGGCCACGGCCTTGAGGATGGTCGACTTGCCGCAGCCCGAGGGACCCAGGAAGACCACGATCTCGCCCACGCCGGGCTTGTCGGCCACCTCGAGCGAGACGTCGCGCACGGCCTCGGTCTCGCGGCCGCTGCGGTCGATGTAGGAGACGTGCAGCCCGTCCAGCCTGAGCTTCGAGCGCGGGCCTGGCGCGGGAGCCTGGTAGCTGCCCGCCTGGGCCGCGCCGTTGCCGACCGTCACCGCCACCGTGCCGGGCTCGCCCTTCTGTGGCGCGCTCACGCCTGTTTCTCCTTCCAGCGGAAGAGCAGGCCGCCCACCAGCCGGATGACCACGTCGGTGAGAAGGCCGATGCCGCCGATCACCAGCAGGCCTGCAAAGGACCAGGAGGCCTTCTGGTGGGTGCGGGCCAGCTCGACCATGTAGCCCAGGCCGTGCTCGGGGTTGACCGCCTCGGCCAGGATCACGTAGGTCCACGAGATGGCGTTCATGACCCGGAAGGAGTCCCAGATCTCGGGCAGGGCCGCCGGCACCAGCACGCTGCGGACCACCTGGCCCGGCGAGGCCCCCAGCGTGAGGGCCGTCTGCACCAGCTCCTCGGGCACGCCCTTGATGGCCGAGACCACCACCGGCAGCAGGTAGACGAAGACGCCCAGGAACAGGAAGGCGATCTTCTGCTTCTCGTAGATCCCGAACCACAGGATCAGCAGCGGGATGAAGGCCGAGATCGGCATGTAGCGCAGGGGCGAGACCACCGGCTCGAAGACCCGGCTGACGGCCTCGTAGGAGCCCATCAGCACGCCCAGCGGCAGGGCCAGCGCGGCGGCCAGCAGGAAGGCGATGCCGATGCGGCGCGAGGAGACCAGGATGGCGCCCCACAGGTCGTGCTCGAGGAACAGCTGCAGCGTGCCGCGCAGCACCTCGGTGGGCGAGGGCAGGAAGTCGGGCGGCACCAGCCCGCCGTAGGTGCTGGCGCACCAGGCCCCCAGCACCACCGCCGGGGCCACCAGGCCCAGCAGGAAGGAGCGGCGCTGGCTGAGCGGAGCCCGCAGCGCCAGCAGGGGCTCCTGCCGGCGCCGCGGGGCGGGGTTCTCGCCCACGCTACTCGCTCGCCAGGACGACCTTGATGTCGGTGCGGCGGTTCAGCTGCCGCCCCGCCTCGGTGGTGTTCGAGGCCACCGGGTTGGCCGACCCGCGCCCGATGGCCTGGAAGCGCGCCGGCTGGATGTGCGGGAAGTTCTTCAGGATGTAGTTGCGCACCGCCAGGGCCCGGCGCTCCGAGAGCGTCAGGTTGGCCGAGGCCGAGCCGGTCGAGTCGGTGTTGCCCTCGACGCGCAGGTAGGTGTTGCCGAACGAGGTCATGGTGTCGCCCAGCGTGTCGAGCACCAGGAACGAGCCGGGCATGATCTCGTCGGAGCCGGGGGTGAAGTGGATCTGGATCTGCTTGTTGATGATGGCCCGGTCGTTGGCCGAGGGGGCCTTGGCCGCCATCTTCGGCTCCTCGACCTTCTCGCCCGGGTAGGCCGAAGCCAGGGCCGAGAGGAAGCGCGTGTCGACCCAGTCCTTGGCCTCCACGCTGCGCGTCACCAGGCCCTTCTTGCGCCAGATCACGAAGGCCGTGTCGAACAGGGTCTGGTAGTGGGCCTTGCCGCCGGCCAGGCCGTAGAACTGGGCGTTGTCGGCGTAAGGGGTCAGCTTGAGGCCCGAGAGCATGCCCGAGACCGTCTCCTCGTCGAGCTTGAGGGCCCGCCCCACCACGGCGTAGGAGGAGGCCGGGTCGCGCTTGATCATCTCGATCCCCTCCAGCCAGCCGTGCACGAAGTCGCGCACCGTCTCGGGGGCCTTGTCGATCAGGTCCTGCCGGGCGCAGAGCGTGTCGGCGATGATGTTGGTGGCGGCCGTGGTCGAGACCAGCACGTGGGCCTCGTCGCCGCGGGCGGTCACGGCGCCGGACAGGTCGGGCTCCCAGGTCACGGCCGCGTCCACCTGGCGGGCCTTGAACATGGCCGCGGCGGCCGGCGCGTCCTGCGTGAAGATGATGTTGCGCTCGACCGCCGCGCGGTCGTCGGGGCTCAGCCCCGACTGGGCCAGCAGGTAGAGCAGCAGGAAGTGCGAGGGCGTGAACTGCGTGCAGGCGATCTTCTTGCCCTTGAGGTCCTCGATCGACTTGATCGACGAGAGCGAGACGATGCCGTCGCCGCCGCGCGACCAGTCCTGCATGACGATCGACTTGGCCTGCTGGTTCTGCTCCGCCAGGATCGAGGCCTCGCGGGCCCAGTTGTCGATGGTGTTCCACATGATGTCCACGTCGCCCTTGCGGAAGGCCGCCAGCTTGGCGGCCGGGTCCTCGAGCAGCACGAACTTCACCTCGAGGCCGTACATCTTCTTGTAGAGCGAGGCGGCCGAGGGGTCCATGCCGCCGTTGAAGACGATCCCGGGGGCGTGGCCGGCCCAGGTGTTGATGGCCACCACCAGCGGCCGGCCCAGCTTGCCGCCGCCCTGCAGGCTGGCCGCCGTGACGCCCGTGGCGCCCTTGCCGCGCTCGGGGTCGGCCGGCGCGCCCTTGAGCGCGCCGAAGTCGTCGCTGGCCACCGGCTCCTTGACCGTCGGCTTGTCGGCCTTGTCGCCCAGCGCCCACTTCTTGATGTCGGGGGCGAAGTTCCGCACGCCGAAGTAGATCGTCACCAGGCCCAGCAGGACCAGGATGGCCTTGCCCATCGGGGTCAGCTTCATGGCAGCGCCTCGCTTTCCAGAGGGGAATCTTAGCGCATCGCGGCCGGCCCGCTCCTGGCGGCCTCCGGGCTAGACTCGGCCCGCGTGCCCTTCCCGTACTACGAGCGGCTCTCGCGCCGCCAGCAGGCCATCTACCGCTCCAGCGACCGCGTGACCGAGGTCCGCCTGCCGCAGCCCGAGCTGCTGCACGACCTGGTGGAGCTGCTGCGGCAGGCCCTGGCCGAGGACCGGCACGAGGCCGTGCAGGCCACGGCCCAGGCGGTGGCCCTGGGGATCACGCGCCTGCTGCGCGTGCCTCCGGTGAAGGTGACGGTGCTGGCCGTGCGCCCCTCCAGCGGCTGGGGCGAGCTGCACGGGCTCTACACCGCCGAGGAGCGCCGCACGCCGGTCATCCGGGTCTGGATGCGCACGGCCCGGCAGGGGCGCGTGGTGGCCTTCCGCACCTTCCTGCGGACCCTGCTGCACGAGGTCGTGCACCACCTCGACTACCACCACCTCAAGCTGGGCGACTCGCTGCACACCGAGGGCTTCTTCCGGCGCGAGTCGAGCCTGTTCCGCCAGATCGTGCGGGGCGAAGCCGGGCCGGCCCCGCCGCCTTCCCCGTCGTCGTCATCCTGAGCCGCCGCCGTCCGAGTCGGCGACGAAGGATTTTTCGGACCGTACGACCCGGCAGATCCTTCGCTCCCGGCCAGACGGTGTCGCTCAGATGGGATGAAGCGGCTAGCCCTCGCGTGGTGACATTCTTGTCCCACAAGAGAAACACGCGCTCTAGGGCGCAAACAAGGGCTAGCCATGGAACATGTTGCCATAGA
>JBDIBD010000344.1:0-5651 GCA_039812725.1 Vicinamibacteria bacterium
CCCCGGGCCGGGTGGCCGCCCCGCCGGCCGCCGCCAGGGCCAGGCCCGCCACGCAGGCCCAGCCCGCGCAGTCGAGCCGGCCCGGCACGCCCTCGCGCAGGTTCACCGGCCGGGAGTTTAGCGGCTCCTTGACCTGCACGGGTGGAGGTCGCACACTGGCAGGCGAGGGAGGCGCGCACATGAAGCGGCTTCTGATCCCCTTGCTGCTGCTGGCGCCGCTGGCCGCGGCCGACGAGATCTATCTGAAGAGCGGACGCACCGTCACGGGCGTCGTCGTCGAGCGCACGGCCACCACCCTCGTGGTCGACGTGGGGCCGGGGCGCGTGGGCTTGCCCCTGTCGACCGTCGTCAAGGTTGTGAGCGCCGAGTCCGACCTGGCCGCCTACCGCGACCGCTCGGCGCGCCTGCGCGCCGACGATGTCGCTGGCTGGACGGAGCTGGGCTACTGGGCCCGCGAGCAGGGCCTGGAGACCCAGGCCCGCGAGGCCTTCGAGCACGCCCTGCGCCTCGACCCGGCCTACGGTGCCGCGCAGCGCGGCCTGGGCCGCGAGCTCTACGAGGGACGCTGGATGACGTTCGCCGAGCGCCAGGCGGAACGCGGCCTGGTGGAGCTCGACGGACAGTGGATGTCGCCCGCCGAGCGCGAGGCCCGGATGGCCGCCGACGACGCCGCGCGGCGGGAGCGACAGGCCGAGAACCGCGCCCGCCGGGCCGAGGAGGCCGCCGCGGCCGCCGACGACCGCGAGCGCGAGGCCGAGGAGCGCGCCCGCGAGGCCGACGACGGAGACGACGGGCTGCCCTTGTGGGGTGTGGGCGGCGGCGGCTACGGCTGCTACTACGACTGCCAGCGCGGCTGTCCCTGCGTCGGCACGCGGCCCCACCAGCCGCCACCACCACCACCGCAGCAGCAGTCCGGCCCCAAGCCCCCCGGCCAGGGGCTGGTCACGCCGGCGCCCCAGCCGCAGCCCCGGTCGAGCGTCCCGCGCCGCCAGGGCGCCGTGGGAAACCAGGGTTGATTTTCGCCTGATCTTCGCCTAGACTGCCGCCAGGAGGGGTGACATGCACCTCACCCGGCGCCAGAAGCAGATTCTCGACTTCGTCGCGCGGCACATCGAGCGGCGCGGCTACGCCCCGACGCTCGAGGAGATCGGCGAGCACTTCGGCCTCAGCTCGCTGGCGACGGTGCACAAGCACCTCGCCAACCTGCAGTCGAAAGGGCTCGTCAAGCGCGAGAACCACCGCAGCCGGGCCCTCGAGCTGGTGCCCGCGGCCGTGGCCGTGCGGGCGATCGAGGTGCCCCTGCTGGGCCGCGTGGCCGCCGGCATCCCCATCGAGGCCGTGACCAGCCCCGAGACCATCTCGATCCCCGAGGACATGCTCGGGCGCGGCGAGACCTACGTCCTGCAGGTGCGCGGCGACTCGATGATCGACGAGCAGATCCGCGACGGCGACTACGTCATCGTGGACGGCCGGCGGGCCGTGCGCGACGGCGAGATGGTCATCGCGCTGCTCGACGGCGAGCGCGCCACGCTCAAGAAGCTCTTCCGCGAGAAGGACGGGCGCGTGCGCCTGCAGCCCGCCAACGCCCGCCTGGCGCCCATCGTGGTGGAGGCCGAGCGCGTGCAGGTGCAGGGGGTCGTGATCGGCGTGCTGCGAAAGTACTAGAGTACGGGGCGACACCGCCAGGAGGTGGGCTTGAGCTTCAACATCGTCCCCGACGAGTCCGAGCCGGCGCCGCGCACCTACGCCAACTTCTGCGCCATCCAGCACTCGCCCTTCGACTTCACGCTGTCCTTCTGCGAGGTCCAGCCGCTGTCCGAGGCCGAGGTCGCGGCCGCCCAGGCCAGCGGCGTGGTCAAGGCCCCGGTGCGGGCGCGCCTGGCCCTGCCCGTCCAGATGATCCCGGGCCTCATCGCCGCCCTGCAGGAGAACTTCCGCCTGTACCAGCAGGCCGCTGGCTCGGGCGGCCCCGGCGCGCCGATGAACTGACGGACCTGCCGCGACCCGGCCCCGGCCTAGGCTGGGGCCATGAAGGGACGCGCTCCGCGCCGCAGCCTCCTGCACGTCGACCTCGACCCGTTCTTCATCTCGGTCGAGCGCAGCCAGGACCCGTCCCTGCGGGGTCAGGCCCTGGTGGTCGGCGGCGACCCCGCCTCCCTTTCCGGCGTGGTGGCGGCGGTCAGCGACGAGGCCCGCCAGGCCGGAGTGCGGCCGGGCCAGACGCTGGTGCAGGCTCGCCGGCTCTGCCCCGCCGCCCTCTTCCGGGCGGGCGACCTCGAGGCCTACGCCCGCTTCAGCAACGACGTCACGGCGGTGCTGCTGACCGCCAGCCGGCGGATCGAGCGCCCCTCGGCCGACGAGGCCTTTCTCGACCTCGGGCCCGAAGCCCACCCCGAGCGCAGCGCCGTGGCCCTGGCCGAAACCATCAAGGACGAGCTGCAGCGCCGGCTGGGCCTCGACGCCTCGCTGGGCCTGGCCGGCAGCCGCCTGGCGGCGCGGGTGGCCTCGCGCTGGGCCCGGCCCCGGGGCCTCCTGGTGGTGCTCCCGGGCTACGAGGCCTCGCTGCTCTCGGCAGAGCCGGTCTCGGCCGTGGACGACCTGCCCCCTGCGGCCCTCGTGGCCCTGCAGCGCGGGGGCCTCGCCACCCTCGGCGCCGTGGCCGCCGCCGACCCGGGCCAGCTCGAAAGGCTGGTGGGACCGGCAGTGGCCCGGCGGCTGCTCGAGGCCGCCCGCGGAGAGGACCACGAACCCGTCGAGGTTGCGGCCCCACCGGCCTGGGTGCAGGAAGAAGCGACCGTGCGCACCCCCCAGCCCGACCGGGCGCTCGTCGAGGGCCTGCTGGGCGGCCTGCTCGAGCGGGCCCTTCGGCGCGTGCGCCCGTTCGGCCTCGCCCCCCGGACGCTCGCGCTGGAGGTCGAACGGCGCGACGGGAGCCAGCGGCGCTCGCTCGACCTGGCCGACGACGACGCCCTGCGCCTCGATCCCGCCACCCTG
This sequence comes from Vicinamibacteria bacterium, assembly GCA_039812725.1. Lineage (GTDB taxonomy): Bacteria > Acidobacteriota > Vicinamibacteria > Fen-336 > Fen-336 > JBDIBD01. Next base: position 2,995 of record JBDIBD010000344.1, read on the forward strand.
GCCACCCTGGCGGGGCCGCTGCTCGAGCCCGCCCGCGGCGTGAGGGCCCTGCGCCTGCGGCTGTCGCGGCTGGAGCGTCCGCAGGCCCAGGCGCCGCTCTTCCGCCGTCTCGGCTAGCCGCCGCGCTCCGCTAGAATCCGGGCATGTCCCTGACCGCCGAGCAGACCGCCCTCGCGGCGCGCGCCAAGCCCCAGCGCCCGCGCGAGTCGGATGCCAGAGCCGCCGCGCGCGCCGCCGCCATCCTCGACCGGCTCGAGCAGCTCCACCCCGACGCCCGCTGCGCCCTGGAGCACCGCGACGCCTACCAGCTCGTGATGGCCACCATCCTCTCGGCCCAGTGCACCGACGAGCGGGTCAACATGGTCACGCCGCGCCTCTTCGCGCGCTACCCGGCCGCGGCCGACCTGGCCGCCGCCGAGCCGGCCGAGCTGGAGGAGATCATCCGCTCCACCGGCTTCTTCCGGGCCAAGGCGAAGAGCCTGATCGGCTGCGCGCGGGCCCTGGTGCAGCGCCACGGGGGCCAGGTGCCCCGCAGCGTGGCCGAGATGGTCGAGCTGCCCGGCGTGGGGCGCAAGACCGCCAACGTCGTGCTGGGCCACGCCTACGACATCGCCGAGGGCGTGGCCGTCGACACCCACGTGCTGCGGGTGGCCGCGCGCCTGGGGCTGACCGCCGGCGAGGACCCCCTGGCCGTCGAGGCCCGGTTGATGCTGCTGGTCCCCCCGGAGCGCTGGACCCGCACCACCGACCTGGTCATCTTCCACGGCCGGCGGGTCTGCGACGCCCGCCGGCCCAGCTGCGGGGCCTGCCCGCTCTTCGACCTGTGCGCCTGGGACCAGCGCCAGGCCTGGGCCCTGGGCCGGGCCCCGGCCCGGGCGGCACGCCAGCGCCCCGCGACCCGCCCGGCGGGCCCCGCAACCCGGCGCAAGTCCAAGGGATAGTGTTGACACGCCGCTCCTGAGCCCCTAAAATCAGCGTTTGCAACTTAGGCGCCCGGAGGCGCCACGGGGTACCCATGCCGACTTTTCTTCCCAACACCGCGACGCTCCAGCGCGAGCGGAAGTGGTACGTGATCGACGCCCGGGGCCAGGTGCTGGGCAAGCTGGCGGCGCTGGCGGCGCGCGTGCTGACCGGCAAGCACACGCCGCAGTACACGCCCTTCCTGGACACCGGCGACCACGTGATCGTGATCAACGCGGCCCAGGTGGCCGTCACCGGCCGCAAGGAGAGCACCAAGGTCTTCTACCAGCACAGCGGCTACCTGGGCGGGATGAAGTCCGAGTCCGTCGAGGAGCGCCGCGCCAAGCACCCTGAGCGTCTGGTCGAAGAGGCCGTGCGGGGCATGCTGCCCAAGACCCGCCTGGGCCGGGCCATGTTCCTCAAGCTCAAGGTCTACGCCGACGCCGCCCACCCGCACCAGGCCCAGAAGCCCAAGGCCCTGGCGGTCAAGTAGTCAAGGAGACGAGCTTTGAACACCGGCATTCAGGAGTTCTACGGGACGGGCAAGCGCAAGAGCTCGGTGGCGCGCGTGCACCTGCGCCAGGGCAACGGCCAGATCAACCTCAACGAGCGCTCGCTCGACGAGTACTTCGGCGGCATCGAGGCCCTGAAGATGCTGGTCCGGCAGCCCTTCGTCCTGACCGAGACGCTGGAGCGCTTCGACGTGATCGCCACGCTCGACGGCGGCGGCGTCTCGTCGCAGGCCGGCGCCCTGCGCCACGGCATCGCCCGGGCGCTGTGCGCCTACGACCCGGAGATGCGCAAGAAGCTCAAGAAGGCGGGCCTGCTCACGCGCGACGCCCGCGTCAAGGAGCGCAAGAAGTACGGACAGCGCGGCGCCCGCCGCCGCTTCCAGTTCTCCAAGCGCTAGTCACTTTCAATTCGAGCCCCGCGAGGGGCCGGAAAGCCCGGCCACGGCCAGGGCTGCCAGGAGGCCACACTTGTCGAGCGTCAGCATCACCCTGAGGGAGCTGCTCGAGGCCGGAGTCCACTTCGGCCACCAGACCCGCCGCTGGAACCCCAAGATGAAGCCGTACATCTTCGGCGAGCGCAACGGCATCTACATCGTCGACCTGCAGAAGACCCACAAGCTGTTCGAGGAGGCCCTGCAGTTCGTGCAGGAGCTGGCCGGCGCGGGCCGCAACATCATGTTCGTGGGCACCAAGCGCCAGGCCCAGGACGCCATCCGCGAGGAGGCCGAGCGCTGCGGCATGCCGTTCGTGACCGAGCGCTGGCTGGGCGGGCTGCTCACCAACTTCGTCACCATCCGCCGCAGCCTGGAGCGCCTGCGCGAGCTGGAGACGATGGCGGTGGACGGGCGCCACGAGCGCCTGACCAAGAAGGAAGTCGCCCGGCTCGAGAAGGAGCGCACCCGCCTGGAGAAGACGCTGGTGGGCATCAAGGGCATGCGCACCCTGCCCGACGCGGTCTTCGTGATCGACACGCGCAAGGAGTCCATCGCCGTCCAGGAGGCCCGCAAGCTCAAGATCCCCGTGGTCGGGATCGTCGACACCAACTGCGACCCCGACGAGGTCGACCTGGTCATCCCGGGCAACGACGACGCCCTGCGCGCCATCAAGCTCTTCGCCGGGCGCATCGCCGACGCGGTGCTGGCCGGCCGGGCCCTGCGCGACGCGCGCGCGGCCGACGCGGGCCCC
>JBDIBD010000345.1:0-5635 GCA_039812725.1 Vicinamibacteria bacterium
CGTCGACGCGCCCCCGGCGGGCCAGGCGCTCGTGTTCGAGCTGCGGGCGCCGACCTGGAGCCGCGCGGGCGAGCCCGCCGACCAGGGCGCGCGGGTCGAGCGCCTGACCCTCGCGCCGCTCCCGTGAGGGGGCTTGCGCGGCGGCCGCGATTTGGGTATAAAACGCGTCCCACCAGTTGGCCCGCTAGCTCAATTGGTAGAGCAAGAGACTCTTAATCTCTGGGTTCTAGGTTCGAGTCCTAGGCGGGTCACCAACCAAAGCCGCACGCGTCGACGGCGCCCGGCGTCAGCTCGGGCTAGCGCGTGGTCACCGGTCGGCTTTCGGCACCGTTCACCGGTGCGCCGAACTCCGTCACCGTCCCGGGCCCGTGCGCAGGTGGGCGAGAAGCTCGTCGAGCTGGTCGAAGGTCTCATCCGCCCCAGCGGTGCTCCCGGAGGCGATAGCGCCGTCCAGGGCTTCCTTCGAGGGATAGAGGTCGTGCATGACCAGCAGCGTCCTGCCGTCCCTCTCCTCGAAAGTCACCGTGGTGACCTGCCCACCGTCCCCACCTTCCTCGTTGGTCCAGACGAGGCGCGAGTCGGGTATCACCTCGAGGTACCGGCCGAAGAACTCCATGGGCTCCGGGGCAGAAGCGTGGCTGAAGACGAGGCGGTAGCGGCCCCCGACGCGAACGTCCATCTCGCAGGCCAGCAGGGACAGCCCGAACGACTTCGGCGCCCACCAGCGCTTGAACAGCTCGGGCCTGGTCCAGGCCTCGAAAACGACACGTGCGGGGCCGTCGAACGTCCGCGTGGCGACCAGCTCACGCTCGCCCTTTCGTTCCGCCGTGGTGCGGTTCTTCATCGGGTCGGCTCACTCTCTCTTCCTGCGTCCATCGCCCCTCTCCTTCCGGCTCAGCTCCTCGACAACCTCGTCCAGCGCGTTGAAGCGTGCGTCCCAGAGCTGGCGGCACCTCTCGAGCCAGGCCGCCTCCTCCTCCAGTCGGCGCAGGCCGAGCTTGCAGGTCCGCACGCGCCCGACCTTCTCCGTGGTCACGAGCCCCGCCTGCTCCAGGACGCCGACGTGCTTCTTCATGCCCGTCAGGGTCATGTGGAACTTCTCGGCCAGATCCGTGATCGAGGCGTCCGCACGTCCGAGCTGCTCCAGAACGCCGCGTCGGGTGGCGTCCGAGAGCGCGCCGAAAGAGGCATTGAGGTCGGCCCGACCATACTGAACCATTCGGTTCAGTATTACTCAGGGACCAGCGGCATGCAAGAGGAAACGGAGCCCGCTGGGGCGGCGTTCGCCCCGGTCCCGGGCTCGCCGCCACCCGTCGCGACGGGAGCCGGTCGGACCGGGCGGCGGGCGCGGTGCCCGTGCGCTCGGCCGCTCAGTTGACTCGAGCCGGCCTGCGTTGGCGCTCGTCCTCCGCCCACTCCACCAGGCTGACGGCCTCGGCGCGGTCCAGCATCGCGTTGAGGTGCAAGGCCCGGTAGCGCAGCGGCGGCATGCGCTCGCCCAGCGCCGCCGTCTCGAGCTTGGCCAGCGTGGCCGCGGGCACCGGTCCGGCCGACGAGGGCGGCAGCTCGGCGTCGAGGTCGAAGGCGCGGCAGGCCCGCGCGCGGTCCGCGGCGATGAGCCGCTCGACCCCCGGCAGGCCGCCGTAGTACGGCAGCGCGGCGCGCGAGCTGTGGCACTGCTGGCACTTGTCGTCCAGCATGGCCAGCACGTGGCGGTAGGCCGGGTCGGCCTCGGCGCGAGTGCTGGCCCGCGGCGCAGGACGCAGGAACAGGTTGCCGGCCAGCAGGAGCACCAGCAACGAGAGCACCGCGGCGAAGAAGATCGTGAGCCTGGTGGACATGGCCCCCTCCCGGGAAGGTGACGAGGAAGCGCTGCTACCGAGTGTAGCGCCGCCCCGGCGCCCCGGGACGGGAAACTCAGGCGGCCTTCCCTCCCCCCTCTTCTTTTCTCCGTTGACGGGAGCCCTGGTCTTGGGTATCCTGAATTTGCTCGTCGGCGTTGCTTTGGCGTTGCCAGGGAGGTCGCCCACGGTGGGCGGCCTTTGCTTTGTGGACGTGCAGGGGACGTGGCGACAGCAAGAGGCCAGGAGGCCTGTACGTACATGATCGAAGGCAAGGTGAAGTGGTTCAACGAGTCCAAGGGTTTCGGTTTCCTCTCGCGTGAGGGTGGCCCGGACGTCTTCGTCCACCACTCGGAGATTCGCGCCGAGGGCTTCCGCACCCTGAACGAGGGCGAGGCGGTCCGGTTCGAGATCGTCGACAGCCCGAAGGGTCCGCGCGCCGCCAACGTCCAGCGCGTCTGACGAACCCGCTCCACTGACCGAAGCAACGCCCGGGGCCGCGAGGCCCCGGGCGTTTCAATTTGCGGGGCGCTATGCTTCCCGCATGAGCACACAGCCCTCTCCGGCCCCCTTCCCCCACCACTACGACCTGAGGCTGACCTGGGCCCAGGGCCAGCCGGCCCAGCTCGCCTCCGAGCAGCGCCCCGTGCTGTCCGCCGGGGCCCCGGCGCAGTTCGGCGGCCGCAGCGACTGGTGGACGCCCGAGCACCTGCTGCTGGGCGCCTCGGCGCTGTGCCTGCAGACCACCTTCGACTCGTTCTGCCGGAGGGCGCGCCTGGAGGTGAAGGGCTACGAGACCGCCGCCGAGGCCGTGCTGGACAAGACCGCCGAGGGGCTGGTCTTCACCAGCATCGTGCTGCGGGTGCGCCTCGCGGTCGCGGCCGCCGACGTGGAGCGGGCCGGCGAGCTGATGCACAAGGCCAAGAAGTACTGCATCATCTCGAACGCCCTGCGCGCCACGACCGAGCTCCACCTGGCGGTCGACGCGGCCTGATGCCCAAGGGCCTCGAGACTCTGTTCCGGCCGCGGGCCGTGGCCGTGGTGGGCGCCTCGCGCCGTCCCGGCTCGCTGGGCGCCGAGATCGTCCGCAACCTCATCTCGCACGGCTTCACGGGCGCGGTCTACCCCGTCAACCGCTCGGCCACGGTGGTGCAGTCGGTGCGGGCCTACCCCACCGTGAGCGCCATCCCCGAGCCGGTCGACCTGGCCGTGCTGGCGGTCCCCAAGGACCAGGTGGCCGAGGCGGTCGAGGACTGCGGCCGCAAGGGCGTCACGGCCCTGGTGGTGATCAGCGCCGGCTTCGCCGAGGTCGGCCCGGCCGGACGCGCGCTGCAGGACGACGTGCTCCGCCGCGCGCGCCGCTTCGGCATGCGCCTGGTGGGCCCCAACTGCCTGGGCCTGGTGAACACCGACCCGGAGGTGCAGCTCGACGCCACCTTCGCGCCGGTCTGGCCGCCCGTCGGCAACGTGGCCTTCTCGTCGCAGTCGGGGGCCCTGGGTGTCGCCATCCTCGACCACGCCCGCAGCCTCGGCATCGGCATCCGCCACTTCATCAGCGTCGGCAACAAGGCCGACGTCTCGGGCAACGACCTGCTCGAGTACTGGGAGCACGACCCCGACACGCGCGTGATCCTGTTCTACCTGGAGAGCCTGGGCCGCCCCGGGCGCTTCATGCAGATCGCGCGGCGCGTGGCCCGCCGCAAGCCCATCGTGGTGGTCAAGAGCGGCCGCACGGAGTCCGGCGCGCGCGCCGCCAGCTCGCACACCGGCTCGCTGGCGGGCCTCGACGTGGCCGTGGACGCGCTCTTCGGCCAGGCCGGCGTGATCCGCACCGACACCATCGAAGAGCTCTTCGACCTGGCCCTGCTGCTGGCCAACCAGCCCGTTCCGGCCGGGGACCGCGTGGCCATCCTCACCAACGCCGGCGGGCCCGGCATCATGGCCTCGGACGCCTGCGAGAGCCACGGCCTGAAAGTGGCGCAGCTGGCCCCCGAGACCGCCCAGGCCCTGGCGGCCTTCCTGCCGGCCGAGGCCTCGCTCAGCAACCCCGTGGACATGCTGGCCGATGCGCGCCCCGCCTTCTACGAGCGCGCCCTGGAGCTGGTGCTGGCCGACCCCGGCGTGGACGCCGTGCTGGCCCTGTTCGTCCCGCCGGTGGTCACGCAGGCGGCCGACGTGGCCGCAGCCATCTGCCGCGGCGCCGAGAGCAGCCCGAAGCCCGTGCTGACCTGCTTCATGGGCGTGCACGGCGTCCCCGGGGCGCTCACCTCGCTGCGCTCGCGCAACTTCCCCTCGTACTCCTTCCCCGAGTCGGCCGCGCGCGCCCTGGGGGCGGCGGTGCGCTACGGGCGCTGGCTGGCGCGGCCGGAAGGGACCGTCCCCGAGCTGGCCGGGGTCGACTCGGCCCGCGCCCGGACGCTGGTGGAGCGCCACCCCGCCGGCTGGCTCGACCCCGACGGCGTGGAGGAGCTGCTGGGCTGCTACGGCATCCCCACGCTGCGCTCGGGCCTGGCCTCCGACGCCGACTCGGCCGCGGAGCTGGCCGCCCACGTCGGCTTCCCGGTGGCGGTCAAGCTGCACTCGCCGAGCATCACGCACAAGAGCGACGTGGGCGGCGTGGTGCTGGGGCTCCCGAACCGCGAGGCCGTCGCCGCGGCGGTCGGGACGATCCGCCAGCGGCTGCGAGCCCTGGGGCGCGAGGCCGAGATGGCCGGCGTGCAGGTGCAGGCCATGGCCCCGCGCGGCGTCGAGACCTTCGTGGGCGTGGCGCACGACCCGGCCTACGGCCCGCTGATCGCCTTCGGGAGCGGCGGGGTCGACGTCGAGGTCTGGCGCGACGTGGTCTTCCGCGTCCACCCCATCACCGACCTGGACGCGCGCGAGATGCTCGAGCTGATCCGCGGGGCCCGCTTGCTCGACGGCCACCGCGGCGCCCCTCCGGCCGACCGGGCCGCGCTGGTGGAGACGCTGCTGCGCGTGGACCGCATGGTGGCCGACCTGCCGCGCCTGCGCGAGCTGGACCTCAACCCGCTGGTGGCGCGCCCGGCCGGACAGGGCGTGGTGGCGGTGGACGCGCGCGTGGCCCTGGCCTGAGCGCGCCGCGGCTTGGCCGCGGCGCGGGCCCGTGTTAGGAATGGGAGCGGGCCGGCGGCCGGCCCCTTCATCCAAGCCCGGCCGCGCCAGCTTCGTCTTTTTCCAAGGAGGAGATCCGCATGTCGATCCAAGTCGGAGAGCGCGTCCCGGCCGGCACCCTGACCCGCATGACCGAGGGCGGCCCCGCGCCCATCTCGACCGACGAGGTGTTCAAGGGCAAGAAGGTGGTCCTGTTCGCCGTCCCCGGCGCCTTCACGCCGACCTGCTCGATCAAGCACCTGCCCGGCTACCTGAAGCAGTACGACGCGTTCAGGGCCAAGGGCGTCGACACCATCGCCTGCGTGGCGGTCAACGACGCCTTCGTGATGGACGCCTGGGGCAAGGCTTTCGGCGTGGGCGACAAGATCCTGCTCCTGGCCGACGGCAACGCCGACTGGGCCCGGGCGCTGGGCCTCGAGGCCGACTTCGCCAAGTTCGGCATGGGCGTGCGCTCCAAGCGCTTCTCGATGATCGTCGAGGACGGCGTGGTCAAGGAGCTGAACGTCGAGGCCCCGGGCGAGTTCAAGGTGTCCGCCGCCGAAGCCACGGTCTGCCAGCTGTAGTCCGCGCGCCGCACGGGCACAGGACCGGGGCCCGGCCCCGCTCTCCTGTGCCCTTCGTGTCTGCGGCCCGAGCCGGGCGGCTAGCGGCGCTTCGGCAGC
>JBDIBD010000346.1:0-5623 GCA_039812725.1 Vicinamibacteria bacterium
CCTGCGGTTGACCGAGCGCGTGCTGCGGCCCCTGGGCGTGCTGCGCCAGGCGGCGCGGCGCTTCGGCGCGGGCGACCTCCAGGCCCGCGCGCGCCTGCCCGGCGACGACGAGGTGGCCCGGCTGGCCGGGGAGTGGAACGCCATGGCCGAGCGCCTGGAAGCGCTGCAGCGCGCCCAGGCCGAGCAGCTGGAGCAGGCCCGCCAGGCCCTGGCGGCCCGCTCCACCCCGCTGGCGGGCGACCCGGCGACGGACCTCGTGGCCACCGTCGCCCACGAGCTCAAGACCCCGCTCACCTCGCTGCGCATGGCCCTGCACCTGCTGGCGGAGGGCGTGGCGGGGCCGCTGGCCGAGAAGCAGTCCGACCTGGTGCTGAGCGCGCGCCAGGACTGCGAGCGCATCCAGGCGCTGGTGGACGACGTGCTCGGCTCGCTGCGGCCGGAGCTGTCGGGCGCCCTCGAGATCTCCCCGGTGGAGCCGCGCGCGCTGCTCGAGGAGGTCGCGGGGGCCCACCGCTCGGCGGCCGAGGCAGGGTCGGTGCGGTTGCAGGTCGAGCTGCTGCCGGGCCTGGCGCCCCTGCGGGCCGACCGCGACCGCCTGCGGGTGGCGCTCTCGAACCTGGTGGCCAACGCCCTGCGCCACACTCCGCCGGGCGGGAACGTGACGCTGGCCTGCCACGAGGAGGCCGCTGGCCCGCGGCTCGAGGTGCGCGACACGGGCGCCGGCATCGGCCCCGAGCACCTGGCGCGCGTCTTCGAGCGCTTCTACCGCGTACCGGGAGGTGGCTCGCAGGGCTCCGGGCTGGGGCTCTGGATCGTGCGCGAGGTGGCCCGGGCCCACGGCGGCGGCGCGGGGGCCGAGAGCCAGCCCGGGCGCGGCAGCCGCTTCTGGATCCAGCTCCCGCCCGTGGGCTAGTCGAGCTCGCGGCGCGGCGGGGCCTGCTCCGGCCCGACCCGGCCCGCCGTGATCTCGGCCCTGAAGTAGTTCTCGCCGCGCACCGGCGCCGCCGCCAGGCGCCGCAGCAGCGCGATCTGGCCGACGTGCGTGAGCGCGTCGGCGACCGGACCCTGGAAGAGCTGCTCCGCCGGGGCGCCCAGCGGCTGGTCCGAGGCCAGGTACTCGTCGAAGGCCCCGAGCGCCGCGTGGAAGCGCGCCACCTCCTCGTCCCAGGGCAGCGGGGCCGAGTCGCGCCAGGCCTGCTGGCCGCGCGCGATCGAGAGGGCCCAGTCGAACAGGTCGCCCACGTGGGCCAGGATCTGGCCGGCGCTGCGGCTGCCCGGCCCGGCCGCGAAGGCCGCGAAGCCCGGCGGGACGCCGCGCACGGCCTTGCCGCCGCGGTAGGCCAGGGTCGCCAGGGTGTGGCGCAGGAACTCGCGCTTCGCGTCCATGCGGGCCTCCATTCAGGCTCCGTACTTCTTGCGCTTGCGCCACAGCGTCGAGGCGTCGACCCCCAGCACGCGGGCGGCCTCCTCCAGCGTCGGCGCGCGCGCCAGCACCTGCAGCACGTGGCGGCGCTCGAGCTCCTCCAGCGTGCAGTCCTCGCCCACCTGCGGCGCCCGGCCGGCCGCGCCCGCGATGCGCTCGGGGAAGGCCTCGGGCTCGAGCACCGCGGCCGGCCACAGCATCACGGCCCGCTCGACCGCGTTGCGCAGCTCACGCACGTTGCCGGGCCAGGCGTAGGCCCGCAAGCGCTCCTCGGCGGCCGGCGACAGGGCCGGCACCGGCCGGTGCGACTGGGCCGCGAAGAAGCGCGCGAAGTGGCGCGCCAGGGGCAGCACGTCGTCGGGCCGCTCGCGCAGCGGCGGCAGGGCGATCTGGACCACGTCGAGGCGGTAGTAGAGGTCCTCGCGGAAGCGCCCGGCCTTCACGTCGGCCTCCAGGTCGCGGTTGGTGGCCGCGATCAGCCGCACGTCGGCGGTGCGCGTGCGCGCCTCGCCCACGCGCTCGTACTCGCGGTCCTGCAGGAAGCGCAGCAGCTTGGCCTGCAGCGCCGGCGGCAGCTCGCCGACCTCGTCCAGGAACAGCGTGCCGCCCTCGGCCGCCTCGACCCGGCCAGGCTGGTCGCGCACCGCGCCCGTGAAGGCCCCGCGCACGTGCCCGAACAGCTCCGAGGCCAGCAGCTCGCCCGACAGCGTGGGGCAGTTGACCACCACGAAGGGCCCCGCCGAGCGGGCGCTGCGGGCGTGGACGAAGCGCGCCAGCACGCCCTTGCCGGTGCCGCTCTCGCCGCGCAGCAGCACGGCCACGTCCGAGGCCGCGGCGCGCGTGGCCAGGTCGAGGGCCGCCAGGAGGCGCGGCGAGCCGCTCTCGAGGTCCACCTCGGGCGGCAGCTCCGCGAGCCGCCCCTCCAGCACCCGCACGCGGCTGAGCAGGCTGCGGCGCTCGCGCTCCTTCCCGACCACGTGGGCGATCTGGGCCGGCGTGAAGGGCTTGGGCAGGTAGTCGCGGGCCCCGCGCTTCATGGCCTCGACCGCGGTGTCGACCGTGGCGTAGGCCGTGACCACCACCACCGACAGCCCGGGCTGCAGCTGCAGCAGCTGCGGGAGCAGGTCGAGGCCGCTGCCGGCGGCCAGGCGCAGGTCGAGGAAGCACAGCTCGCAGGGCTCGCGCTGGAGGCTGGCCAGCGCCGACTCCGCCGTGGCCGCGGCCGAGACGCGGCAGCCCAGGCTCTCCAGGCACAGGCCCAGCGTGGTGCGGATGTTCTTCTCGTCGTCGACCAGCAGCACGCGCAGGGGCGTGGCGTCGGGGCTCACGGGTCCGATTATCGCCTCGCGGGCGAGGCCCGCGTCAGCGTCGACGGCGCGCTGCTCGGTAATCTCACGCGCGTCTTGCCCACGACCTTCCGCGTCGACACGGTGTCAGGCGAGTGAGCCCGGCTCCCGAGCACGGAGGAGGAGCAGCCCTCCGACCGCCAGCTCGAACGCCAGCATGGGCACGTCGAACCAGGCCAGGTGGACGGTCTCCTGGAACCTGGGGTCCAGGAACAGGCTCACGGTGCAGAACACGGCCCAGGCGCTGGCCAGCATGCCGAATGCAGCCAGCGGGCGCGGGATCGTCCTCGAGATGAGCCACGCGTACGCCGCGACCATGGTGCCGAGCGCCCAGAACAGCAACGCGACGTAGTACCGGTCGAAGCCGGACAGGCAGAGCCGGGCCAGCACGTGCAGCTCGTCGGCGGGAAGCACGCGGCCGTATTCGACGTCGGTCAACAGCCGGAGCGCAGCAGAGAGGCCGACGCAGATCACGACCCAGGTCACGGCGTGGAGCAACCGGCCGAGCGCGGCCAGGAGCGCGAGCAGCGGATCGACGGCGCGGAGCGCCACGTACAGGGCCGCGCTCAGGGCCAGGATCTCGACCGTGTAGGCCAGGTTCCCCACGAGGCCGATCCGAAACAGGGCCTCGTTCTCCACGATGTTGTGCGCGGCCCGCGTGGCGTCGACACCGGACACGAGCGGCCACACGATGCCGTAGCTCACGGCGATGATGGTCACGGGGGAGGACAGGAGGAGGAACCCCGCGACCCTCCCTGCGGTGTGTTGCTGCGCCTCGCGGGCCGTCATGGCCGACCTCCTCGAGAGACGGCGCCCGCGGAGGGAAGGGGATGCGTGCGCACGCCGCGCGTGACGAGCCAGAGGGCGAAGACCAGCTCGCCCAGGAGCAGCGGACGCGCGAAGACGGAGACCGTCTGCAGCCCCTGGGCGAACAGCAGCCCGGCCGCGCCCATCGCGGCGTACGCCAGGCCGTTCACCACGAGCCAGGCGCCGAGCAGCGGCGGCAGGAATCCCGAGCGACGGACGAGATGCCCGAGCGGCAGCAGCCAGGCCCCCCAGAGCAGCGTCGTGACGGGGAGGCCCTCCTGCTCCACCTGGAGGAGCAGGAGCGCCAGAGCCTCGCGCTGCCGCGGCTCGAAGGCAGCCAGCGCCTCCGCACCGCGGAGCAGCCCCAGGGTGCCGGCCCCGAAGGCCACGCTGAGGAACGCCAGGGGTGCCGTCAGGAGGACGATCCCCACCATCAGCGCCGCGTGCGCGCGATCGACGTCGGCGAGCAGGCGATGAAGCAGCAGGGCGAGCGCGACGAAGAGGAGCTCGGAGACCAGGGCCACGGCCTGTTGGGCCCGGAACAGGCCTTCTCGAGCCAGGATGCGGGCCGCGGTGGCCGCCGCATCCCCGGGCACGTACAGCCGTGACGGGGCGTAGAGCATCACGAACACCCCCGTCATGATCACCAACAGGTACAGGCCACCCGCCATGCGCGCGGTGCCGCTTCGATCCGCAACCATGGGTCGTCCTCCTCCTTCGCGTCGCGGCTAGACTAGGTGGCGCGGACGACGCCGCGCATGACCGCTCGCATCAGAACCATGACCACGCGCCTCAGGGGCCCCGGGCCGTTCGAACCCACGATCAGCGCCGGCGTCCCGCGCGGGCTCGTCGACTTCGCGGCCACGCGCGGCGTCCGCCGTCAGGCCCTCCTTCGGCGCGCCGCGCTGGGCGCGGCGGACCTGCAACGGCAGGACGACCGCATCCCCCTCCGGAAGTACGAGCTGCTCATGCGCACAGCGAAGGACCTCTCGGGCGATCCGGCGCTCGCGCTGCACTTCGGCGAAGCCGTGGAGCTCGGACAGATCTCCATCCTCGGCCTCCTGGACCACGGGATCGAGACGATGGGCGACGTCTTCGCCCACCTGAACCGGTACATGAGCCTGGTGGTCGACACGGGCGGGCCCTGCCCCCGGCTGCTCGTCGAACGACGCCGTGGCGCGGTCTGGATCGTCGACCGCAGACCTTCGCCGAACGACTTCCCCGAGCTGACCGAGTCGGGCTTCGCACGCATGGTGTGCGGCGCGCGCCGCTTCTTCGGCGAGGCCGGACTGCTGAAGGTGGTGCACGTGACCCACCCTGCGCCTGCCTACCGGGACGAGTACGCGCGCGTCTTCCAGGCCCCCGTCCTGTTCGAGAGCGCCCGGAACGCGCTGGTCTACGACGCCGCCTGGTGGCGGCAGACGATCCCACGCCAGTCGCCGTACGTGTCCGGGATCCTGGCCGCTCACGCCGACGGGCTTCTCGGGGAGCTGGAAGCATCGAGGTCGACCCGCAGCCGCGTGGAGCGGCTCCTCGCCTCGAACCTGGCGGGAGGCGACACCTCGATGGACGCCGTGGCGTCGGAGCTGGGGGTGACGCGGCAGACGCTGCTCCGGCGCCTGCGGGCCGACGGCGTCACCTTCGCGGAGCTTCTCGACCAGGCGCGCCGGGCGACGGCGATGGAGTCCCTGCGCGACCGTGGGCTGTCCGTCAAGGAAGCCGCCTTCGCGGCCGGCTTCTCGGATCCCGCACCGTTCTCTCGCGCTTTCAAGCGCTGGACGGGCGAGCCGCCCCGCGACTTCGCGGCCCGTCACGCCCGCGGGCGTCGCCGCGCGCGCGGCTGACTCGATTCTGATTCGATTCGTTCTGGCAGACCGGACCGGTCGCGGGCAGGCGCAGGTCGAGGAAGCACAGCTCGCAGGGCTGGCGCTGGAGGCTGGCCAGCGCCGACTCCGCCGTGGCCGCGGCCGAGACGCGGCAGCCCAGGCTCTCCAGGCACAGGCCCAGCGTGGTGCGGATGTTCTTCTCGTCGTCGACCAGCAGCACG
>JBDIBD010000347.1:0-5611 GCA_039812725.1 Vicinamibacteria bacterium
CACGTCGATGGGGCTGGCGTCGGCGTCCACGAAGCGCGCCACGCTGCCGGCCGAGCGCACGCGCACGCCGGCCAGCCCGGCCAGGCGGGTGTTGACGGCCTCGGCCAGCCCCAGCCCGAGCGGGTCGTCGGCGCGCCCGCCGGCCACGCGGAAGGGCAGCACCACCAGCGACAGCGGCGCGTGCTCGGGGCCCGTCAGCGGGGCCGCGAAGCGGTAGCCGCGCCGCGACACGGTCTCCACGTGGTCCTTGCCGTCGGCCTGCCGGCCCAGCAGCTTGCGCACGGCCGCCACGGTCACGCTGAGGTTGGCCTCGCCCACCACCACGTCGGGCCAGACCCGCGCGAACAGCTCGGCCTTGGTGGCCACCTCGCCGCGCTTCTCGACCAGGGCCAGCAGCAGGTCGAGGGCCTTGGGCGTCAGGGGCACCACCTCGTCGCCCCGCCACAGCACGCGCGTGCGCGGGTCCAGCCGGTAGGGGCCGAACTCGAACGCCGCGGGTGCAGCCATGGTCGGGGGGACTATGCCGGAAGTGCGCCCGGCCCTCAAGGCGGCCGGGGACCCCTCCTAGGAAATCTCTTGGAATCCGGTTCCCGGGACCTTGGCGCGCCCGCCGGCCGGCCTCGTCTGATACTCCAGACGGCCAGATGGGGCCGTGAAGGAGGATTCGATGAAGCGCTCGCTCGCACTCGTGGCCGTCGCTCCGCTCGTGCTCCTGGCCGCCTGCTCGGCCTCGGAGGGCGGCTCCAATCCGCTCGCGTCGCAGCTGCCGGCGATCCGGGACGGCGCCGCCACCCAGGCCGCGCCGGGCCTGACGGGGACCTGGCAGATGGTCTCGCTGCAGCGCACCGGTCAGGCCCAGGTGCCCGCCCCGGCGGGCGTGGCGCTCTCGGCCGAGTTCCGGGCCGACGGCCAGCTGCTGGTGCAGGCCGACTGCAACGTCTGCCGGGCCTCGTACGAGGCCGGCGCGGAGGGCGCCTTGAAGGTCTCTCCGATGGCTTGTACCCGGGCCTACTGCACGAGCGCCCCCGTAGACACGGACTTCGCCGCGCTCGTCGGCTCGGCCCGCCAGGCCATGGTGGGCGAGCACGCCCTCGGCCTCACGTCGGAGGCGGGCTCGGTCCTCATGCGCCGCTGACGCCGGGCCCGGGGCGGGCACCTTGACCCCGCCCCGGGCCTGCGGCGATGCTTGGCGGCCCGGAGGTCGAGAGAGGCATGCCGATCTATCAGCAGCGCGGACAGCTCCCGCGCAAGCGCCACGTGGTCTTCCGCCAGCCCGACGGCTCGCTCTACCCGGAGGAGCTGATCGGCAACAAGGGCTTCACCGGCCCGGCCTCGCTGCTCTACCACCTGCGCCAGCCCACCACGGTCAAGTCGGTGCGCGGCCTGGGCGACCTGCGCTGGGAGAGCGACCCCGACCGCACCCTGCGCCACCGCCACTTCCGGGCGGCGCGGCTCCGGGGCGGGCCCAGCCCGGTGCTCGACCGCGTGCCGCTGCTGTTCAACGCCGACGTGGCGCTCTCGCTCTGCACGCCGGAGCGGGGCGACGACTTCTTCTACCGCAACGGCCAGGGCGACGAGCTGGTCTACGTCGACCAGGGCACGGGCGCGCTCGAGACGCCGCTCGGCCGGCTGGCCTTCGGGCCCGGCGACTACGTGGTGGTCCCGCGCGGGATCCTGCACCGCTACCACCTGGCCAAGGGACCCTGGCGCTTCCTGGTGATCGAGAGCGCCGGCTACGTGCGCACGCCGAAGCGCTACCGCAACGAGCACGGCCAGCTGGTCGAGGGCGCGCCCTTCTCGGAGCGCGACCTGCGCGCGCCGCAGGAGCTGGAGACGCGCGACGAGACGGGCGACTTCAGGCTGGTGGTCAAGATGCACGACCGGCTGACCGAGATGGTGCTGGCCCACCACCCCTGCGACGTGGTGGGCTGGGACGGCTACTACTACCCGTGGGCGCTCAACATCCGCGACTTCGAGCCGCTGGTCGGGCGCGTCCACCTGCCGCCGCCGGTGCACCAGACCTTCGAGGGCGACGGCTTCGTGGTCTGCTCGTTCGTGCCGCGCCCCTTCGACTTCGACCCGCAGGCCGTGCCGGCCCCCTACAACCACGCCAACGTCATGTCCGACGAGGTGCTCTACTACGCCAGCTCGCAGTTCATGAGCCGCAAGGGCATCGAGCAGGGCTCGCTCACGCTGCACCCCGACGGGCTGCCGCACGGGCCGCAGCCGGGCCGCACCGAGGAGTCGATCGGCGCGAAGTGGACCGACGAGCTGGCGGTCATGGTCGACACCTTCCGGCCCCTGATGGTCGGCCGGCAGGCCCTGGCCGTGGAGGACCCGGCCTACATGAGCTCGTGGCTGGGGAAAGAGCCGGCCCAGGGCTGAAGCGGCTATAATCGCGGCTGGCCCGCCGCCCTCCGCGCGCCCTGGAGCCGCCCACCGTGAGCCGCCGTGTCGTCCCCGCCCTCGCCCTGCTCGCCGCCTTCGTGGGCGCCTGCCGCCCCGCCGAGCCGCCGGAGGCCGCCCAGGCGCGGGCGAAGAAGCTCCTCTACGAGAAGCAGATCCAGGGCCTCGAGCAGACCCTGGCGCGCTTCCGCCAGGAGCCTCCCAGCAAGCGGCGCCTGCTGGTGGCGGTCGACGAGCAGGTCTTCACCGAGGTGGTGGGGGCCACGCTGCCGCTGCAGGTGGCCATCAAGGACCGGCTGAGCCTGCGCCTCGAGAAGGCCGAGGCCTACTTCCGCTACACCCAGGGGGTGGTCCTTTTCGAGGGACGCCTGGCGGGGGTCGAGCACCCCGACCGTTTCCTCTCGATTCGCCTGGCGGGCGGCATCGACCGGGTGGGCCTGCAGGACGGCCGCCTGTCGGCCCACGTCAAGCTCTACTACTTCGAGGTGCTGGGCTCGGGCCTGGGCGAGATGGGGCGGAGCGTCCTCGAGCAGCTCGTGCGCGACAACCTCCCGCTGGTGGAGGACGCGATCCCGGCCATCGTGATCCCCGTCAGCGTCGAGCAGGGCATCGCCATCCCGGGGCTGGGCGACGGCCCGGTATCGGTGGAGCCGGGCACCCTGCCGCTCAGCGCCTCGGTGGCCAACACGCTCTCGCTCGACGGCCGGCTGTGGGTCTCGATCGACGTCGCGGCGGGGCCCTGGAAGGCCGCCGCGCGCGAGGCCGCGGCGGCCAGGACGGCCCGGCCGTGAAGCGCTTCCTCAAGCTCGTCCTGGCCCTGGCGCTCCTGGCCGCCTCCGCCCTGGCGCTGGCCTGGTCGATCTGGAGCGCGAGGCACCCGCCGCTGCCGCCGCCCCCCGCCGCCGCGGAGCTGAAGGCGCTCGAGGATCGGCGCGACGCGCTCCGGGCCGCGATCCTGGCCGAGATCAAGAAGGACGACCAGGGCCTGTCGAAGGCGCCCCGGGCCGGCATCCTGATCGGCGTCCCGACGCGGCTGACCGCCAGCATCGTGACCCAGGTCGTGACGGGCCTGTTCGGCCAGACCACCCTCACTCTCAAGGACCTCAAGGCCCGCGTCTCGAAGGAGGTCAAGGCCAAGCTGGTCGTCAAGAAGCGCACCATCGGCAAGATCGACCTCGAGGTCGACATCCACGAGATCCGTGGGCTGCTCGAGCCCGGTCCGCCCAAGCTGACCTTCGGCGGCAACCTGGTCGGCATCGAGCTGCCGGTGCGGGTGGCCTCGGGCACGGGCCGCGCCACGCTGCACGCGAAGTGGGACAGCAAGGGCATGGCCAACGCGGTCTGCGGCGACGTCGAGGTGCACCCGGAGGTGAGCGGCTCCGTGGTGCCCACCGACTACCAGGTGGCCGGGGCCTTCCACTTCAAGACCGAGGGCCAGCAGATCGTGCTGACGCCTCGCTTCGAGGACCTGCAGGTGCGCATCTTCGTGAAGCCCGACGAGGAGTCCTGGAAGGTGGTCGAGCAGGTGGTGGCCGAGCGCGGCAAGGTCTGCCGCATGGCGCTCGACAAGGTCGACCTGCGGGCGCAGCTCGAGAAGGTGCTGGGCAAGGGATTCAACGTCAAGATCCCCTCCAAGATCTTCAAGCCGGTGCGGCTGCCGGCCGGCGTCCAGAAGTCCCTCGAGCTGCAGGGCGTGCGGCTCACGCTGCAGGTCCAGCCCACGGCGCTGTCGATCGACGCGGACCGCTTGTGGTACGGGGCCGACGTGCGGGCCGCCCGCAACGGCGCGCCGGCCGGCGCGCCCAAGGGCGCCAGGCCCGCCGCCGGGCCCTCCCCGCCACCGCCGCCGCCACCGGAGGAGAGCCCCGCCCTGCCCCCATCGCCCTGAGCCCTGACGGTTTCTTGGCAGTCTCAGAAGGGGTGGCCGAGGGCGAAGACCACGCGCCCGCGGGCCTCGCCCGGCCGCGGGTCGATGACCCAGGCGTACTCCAGGCGCAGCGGCCCGAAGGGGAACATGTAGCGCAGCCCGGCCCCGGCCGAGTGCCGCAGGCTGCCGGGCCTGACCTGCCGCGCCAGGCCGTAGACGTCGCCCGCGTCGTAGAACAGCGCCGCGCGCAGCTGCTTCCAGACCGGGAAGCGCAGCTCCTGGTTCAGCACGATCAGGGCCTGCCCGCCGATCGAGTCGCCCTCGGCGGTCTGCGGCCCGAGGTAGTTCTGCGGGAAGCCCCGCACGGTGTTGCTGCCGCCGGCCCGGAACCGGTCCTCGAGCAGCAGCAGCGGGTCGTCGCCGGGGACCAGCCCCAGCCGGTAGCCCTGGGCCCAGGTCACGCCGCGCCCGAGCGGCAGGTAGGCGAAGAGCTGGGCGTAGCTCTTGGCGTAGGCGGCCTCGGAGCCGAGCCAGGTGGCGGCCAGGTCGGCCCCGACCGACCAGAACAGGCCGCGGCGCGGATCGGTCAGGCTGTCGCGCTCGTCGCCCACCAGCGCCAGCGTCAGGTAGCCCCGGTCGCCCGCCAGCGCGGCCTCGCCCTCGCTCGCGACGTAGCGGATCTTCTTGAAAGCGTAGCCCCACTGCAGCCGCAGCCGGTCGTGCCAGCGGCGGCCGGCGTAGTCGCGGCGCAGCACGCGCGACTGCTCCACGGTGAGGCCGCGCACGCGGCTGGCCAGGCCGCTGATCTGGATGTCGTCGTCGCTGTCGTCGAACAGGCGCGCCTGGGTGCGCAGGCGCCAGCCGAAGAGCGCGGCGTTGTCGAGCCAGACGCCGTAGGTCTGGCGGTCCGTCGTCAGGGTGGCGTAGGTGCGCAGCCGCCAGCCCAGGCCGAACAGGTTGCCGAGCCCCACCGCGCCGCCGAACTGGAGCTGGCCGGCGTCGGCCGAGGAGGTGGCGCTGCCGGCCCCGCCGGTCCCCTCGGTCGTGTAGCGCAGGCCGTACTCGACCTGCACCTCGGGCTCGTCGATCAGGTCCACCAGCACGTCCCGCACGCCCGGGTCGCCCTCCCGCGGCTGGCCGCGCACGTCCACCGACCGGAAGACCGCCAGCTCGGAGAGGCGCTCGCGGCTCTCCGACAGGTCGCGCGGGCGCAGCAGGTCGCCCTCCTCGACCGTCACGAGGCGCTCGACCAGCGACGGCCGCGTGCGCGTGTCGCGCTCGAGCCGCACGGGACCGGCCACCGGCCGCGGGCCGGCCTGGGCCGCGAAGGCCACGGCC
>JBDIBD010000348.1:0-5603 GCA_039812725.1 Vicinamibacteria bacterium
AGCGCTTCGAGGTCGCCCGCGACGGCGCCGTCGTGGCGCGCGCGAGCGAGCCCTGGCAGCCGGCCGAGCTGTCCCTGGTGACGGCCCAGGGGCCCCAGCGCCTGACGCGCGAGAACGACGCCTGGCTGGCGGGGTTGAAGCTGGGCCGGGTCGAGCGCGCCCGCGCCACCAGCCGCGACGGCACGCCCATCGACGTGTGGGTCACCTTCCCGCCCGACTTCCAGGCCGGGCAGCGCCGCCCGGCCGTGCTGCGCCTGCACGGCGGGCCGGTCGACCAGTACGCCTCGACCTTCGACCTGGAGCAGCAGCTCCTGGCCGCGGCCGGCTACGTGGTGGTGGTCTCCAACCCGCGCGGCTCGTCGGGGCGCGGCCTGGCCTTCAGCCGCGCGATCTGGGCCGACTGGGGCAACAAGGACTTCGAGGACGTCATGGCCGCGGTGGACCTGGCGGTGGAGCGCGGCTGGGCCGACCCCGAGCGGCTGGGCGTGGGCGGCTGGAGCTACGGCGGCATCCTGACCGACTACGTCATCACCAAGACCACGCGCTTCAAGGCCGCCGTCTCGGGCGCTTCCGAGGCCAACTACTTCGCCAACTACGGCACCGACCACTACCAGTACGAGTGGGAGACCGAGCTGGGGCTGCCCTGGCGCAACGTGGAGCTGTGGCGGCGGCTGTCGCCCTGGTTCAGCGTCGAGAACGTCAAGACGCCCACGCTGCTGATGTGCGGCCAGGACGACGTCAACGTGCCGCTGCTCAACTCCGAGCAGCTCTTCCAGGCCTTCAAGCGGCTGGGGGTCGAGACCGAGCTGGTGGTCTATCCCGGCGAGGACCACTCGATCGGCCGGCCCAGCTTCCAGCGCGACCGCTACCAGCGCTACCTGGACTGGTACGGGCGCTTCCTGAAGTAGCGCGCCGCCCTTGACCCCGCCGTCGCGGCGGGCGTAGCCTGACAATTGAGCGCCGCAGCCCGCGGCGCGACCGCAGGTCCCGCCCGGCCGGCGCGACCCGGTTCGACACGTGCCCGTCCGGGGGCTTCGCCCTTGGGCTCCGCTCCCGGGGGCAGGCCCCGACTTCCCCTCGCCCCACGCGCCCGCCCCCCGCCGCGAGGTCCCATCCGTCCCAACGGACCTTCCTCCGCCCGGTCCCGCGTTCGGGCGTCCGGCCAGCGGGGGGAGGTTGACCATGACTTGGACGAAGTGGCGCTCGGCCGGCCTGGCCGCGGCGCTGGCCTGGACGTTCGCGGCGGTCCTCGCCCTGCCCGCCGCAGCGCTGCCGCCGGGCGCTGCGGTGCGGCTGTCGCCCGACGCGCTGGCGGTCAGCCCGCAGGCGCCCTGGGACCGCGCGCTCCTGACGGTAGCCGGGCCCGGCGAGTGGATCCTCGAGCGCGACTTCAGCCGCGGCGCCCCGATCGTGCTCGCGTTCCAGGATGACGCGGGCCAGCCCTTTCCCGACGGCTCGTACACCTGGGAGCTCGTCCTGACGCTCGAGCCGGCCCCGGGGCTGGCCGGCGAGGGGCGCCCCGGGACCGCCACGCCGCTCGCGCCGCTCTCGGGACGGTTCAGCCTGAGAGGCGGCCGGCTGGTGCCGTCCGGCGCGCGCGAGCCCGCCACGCCGCCGGCCCTGCGGGCGGAGCCGCAGCCGGACTACAACATCGCCGACAGCCTCTGTGTCGGCCTCGACTGCCCGGCCAGCCCGAGCTTCAGCGACACCACCATCCTCACCATGGAGAACAACCTGCGGCTCAAGTTCGACGACACCAGCAGCTCGGCCGGCTTCGCCAACCGCGACTGGTCCTTGAACGCCAACGACCAGGAGAGCGGCGGCGCCAACCGGTTCTTCCTCCAGGACTGCGGCGAGTCCTCGCAGGGGGGCTGCACCGGCAACGCCGTCTTCTCCGTCGAGGCCGGCGCGCGCGCCAACGCCCTCTACGTCGACGACAGCGGTCGCGTCGGCATCGGCACCTCGGCCCCGGTGATGCTCCTGCACGAGCGCTTCGGCGACACGCCCAGCCTGCGCTTCGAGCAGGACACGTCGTACGGCTGGCCGGCCTACACCTGGGACGTGGCGGGCAACGAGACCAACTGGTTCGTGCGCGACACCACGGCCGGCTCGCACCTGCCCTTGCGCATCCGGGCGGGGGCGCCCACCGACAGCCTGCACGTCTACGGCGACGGCCGGGTCGGGCTGGGCACGGGCGCGCCAGGCTCGAGCCTGCACGTCAAGGGCAGCGCCGGGAGCACGCTCGTCCAGGTGGAGGAGACGAGCGCCACGACGCAGTCGCGCAACATGCTGCGCATGATCAACAACGGCGCCTCGACCTTCCGCTTCGACAACACCTTCACCGGCGTCAACTGGGGCTTCGGATCGCTGGGCTCCGGCAACTTCTTCGTCAGCAACTCGGGCTCGGCCACGCTCAACCTGACGCTCACGCCCTCCGGGGTGCTGACGGTCGTGGACCTGGTCGAGACCTCGGACCGCGAGCAGAAGGCCGACGTCGAGGCGGTCGACGCGCGCGCGCTGCTGGCCCGCCTGGGCGACCTGCCACTGTCCACCTGGCGGCACCAGTCCGGCGTGGCGCGCCACATCGGCCCCATGGCCCAGGACTTCCACGCCCTCTTCGGCCTGGGGCCCGACGAGCGGCACGTGCGGCCGGGCGACGTGGCCGGCGTGGCCCTGGCGGGCGTCCAGGCCCTGCGCGAGCTCCTGGCCGAGAGAGAGGCGCAGATTGCCGCCCAGCAGGAGCGCATCGAGGCCCTCACGGCGGGCCTGGACGCCCTCGAGCGGCAACTGGCGGGCCTCCAGGCGCAGCTGGCGCCGCGCTGACGGGTCGACACCCGGGGCGGCCCGTCCGGCCGCCCCAGGGCGTATAGTCCACCGCCGGGAGGGCGCGAGCACCAGCATGACGGCCGAGAGACGGGGCCCGCGCGCCCGCCGGGCCGAGCTGCTGCTGGCCGCCGCCTCGCTGGCCCTGGTCCTGGCCGGGCTGGAGCTGGCCGGCTGGCTGGCCAACCGCGCCGCCGAGCGCCGCCCGCACCCGCACGGCGAGATGGCCGACTTCACGCGCTACCACCCCGTGCTGGGCTGGGACGGCATCCCGGGCGTGCGCCTGCCGCTGCTCGGCCAGGTGGTGACGCTCAACTCGCAGGGCAACCGCAGCCCGGAGGTGCCCTTCGAGAAGCCGGCCGGCGTGCGCCGCGTGGTGCTGCTGGGCGACTCGCAGGCCTGGGGCCTGGGCATGGCCGACGACCAGACCATCGGCGCGCAGCTCGAGGCGCGGCTCAACGCGCGGGGCGGCGCGCCCTGGCAGGTGGTCAACCTGGGCGTCAGCGGCTACGGCACCGACCAGGCCTTCCTGAAGCACCTGCTGCAGGGCCGCCGCTACGAGCCCGACGTGGTGGTCGAGGTGGCCTTCAAGAACGACATCTCGGAGAACGAGTCCACGCTCGCCTGGAACGTCGGCAAGCCGCGCTTCTCCCTCGAGGGCGGCCGGCTGTGCCTGGGCGACGTGCCGCCGGTCAAGGTCGAGGGCTGGCCCGAGGACGCCCTGCTCCCCGAGCCGCCGAGCTTCCTGGCCTGGAGCCAGCTCTGGCGCTTCCTGCAGCACCGCTCGTGGCGGCTCAGGGCCCCGCCGCGCCCCGACCCGGCCGACCTCGAGCGCCTGCGGCCGCAGGTCGACTGCCTGGCCGGCCGCCAGGGCTACTCCGGCGACGGCGAGACGATCATGAAGGCCCTGCTGCGCCGGCTGGACGCGCTCGAGCGCGGCCGCGGCGGGCGCTTCCTGACGCTGTTCGTTCCGCGGCCGGTGGAGTACCGCCCCGAGCGCCCGCGGCCGAGCTACTACGGCGCCGTGCTGGAGGAGCTGCGGCGGGAGGGCCTGGCCGTGCTCGACCTCAAGCCCTACGCGGTGGAGCGGGGCCTCACCGGCGAGGAGCTGTTCCTGCCCAGGGACTCGCACCTGTCCGCGCGCGGCTCCGCGCTGGCGGCGGAGATGCTGGCAGGGGAGGTCCGCTGAGGTCCGGCGGAGCCCCGGCGAGACTGGCGGAGAGGGACGTCAACCCACGCAGGCCCGGTCGCCGTGCCGGGAACCACGAACGAACCGGCTCCTGCCATCGTCGGAGGTCCAGGGGCGCCAACACGCGCGACCACGTGTACGATGCGGTCGAGATGGCCGAGGAGCGTGCCAGTAACGGTCTCGCTTTGCGTTTCATCCACGGCATCGCCACAGACCAACATCTCGCTCAGGTTGACGGGGCAGGGGCGCGCGGATGTCCCTCGCCGCAGCCTTGAGGCCCACTCGGCTGAGCTGGCGCGTGCTTCTTGCACTCGCCGGCTCAACCGTCTGCGTCTGCTGGGTGATTCCGTGGCTGTTGATAGCCTCTGCGAGAGCCTCCTCCAGGGAGGAACTCAGACTGACGCAGTCGGCCGATGCGAAGCACAGGTTTCCTCGGCTGGCTGGTGAGTTGAGCGGCGAGGACGGGGCTGTTCTGCTACGCGACGCCATTCACGCTGTTGCCCAGCGAGGCTTCCCTTCTGACCTGCTGGTCGAACTGAACGCGGCAGTTACCTGCGCGAAGGCTCCGTCAGAGCGGGTCTTGAAAGCCCTCGAGGCCAATCGAGTTGAAGAGGGGCGTGTCCGGGAGGCGGTGCACCGCGCTTCCTGTGCGTGGGGCCACGAGCTGCGACATCCCGACCGCGGCGTCCCGACTCCTGAGGCGGATGCCGCGACGGCCCTCGGGCTCGGTCTGATCCTCAGCGGGCATGGACGGCTGAGAGAGCGGGACCACCTTGGCGCTCTCGAGCGCTACCTCGATGCGCTCGCCTTGAGTCTGCGGCTGGGGAGGGGCGGTTCGTTCGAGATGAACTTGGCCGGTCAAACCGTTGCCACGCGGAGTATCCAGAGCCTCGCCACTCTGGTCACTACCGAGGGTGTCCCCGAGGGCGTGATCTCTCGGACCGGAGCTGCGCTAAGCGCCGCGCGTTCGGCCTTGCCGACCTTCGCAGACGCTCTGAGGCAGATCAGGCTCGAGTCGATCCTTGAAGCCGTGACCGAATCCGAGGGAAGAGCCTCACTGGCACTCTGGCCCTGGGCGGCGTGGGGTCGGCTGAGCGAGAAGAGACACGAGGTCGATCGACTCGCCGCGAACACCGCCGCCATCGAGGCCGTCTTGGGACTTCACCCTGGTCACGATCGGAGCGCGCGAATCGCCGAGCTGGGTCGAACGATGGTGATCGATTCGTCCCGACCGCGAGAACTTGGGGACTGGACCTCTTACGTCCTCATGAGTTGCGGACTTCTCGAGCGCGCGGACGTCCTCGGTGCGGCACTGGCGCTTCGGACGCCGGCTCAGCCGGGCCCACCGCCGAGAGCGTCCGAGTCGATCGGGCGCGGTACGTTGAGTGGCGTCATCGAAGAGCGCTTGCGAGTCTGGAGCCCCGGGCAGAACGGCATCGACGAGGGAGGCTGCGGGGACGACTACTCCCTCGTGTAGGGCGACAGCAAAACTGACCCCCAAACGACAGTAAATCTGACCCCCCCCCGAGCCGGCGAGGAGGCCGTGATGGGGACGAGGGAAGGGGCCGTGACACCCTGCGTGGCGGAGGTG
>JBDIBD010000349.1:0-5587 GCA_039812725.1 Vicinamibacteria bacterium
CCGCCACGACCGCCAGGCTGGCCAGGAGCCAGCCGGAGCAGACCACCCGTCCGGCCGCCGTCGTCAGGCCCGCCACGGAGGCCCGCCGCCAGGGCCAGAGCAGCGCCAGCATGGCCGCGTTGGCGGCGTAGGTGGCCAGGCAGAGCTTGCAGAAGGCCCCGATCGAGAAGGCCTGCAGGCCGAACAGGACCGCGTCCACGGCCAGGCCGAGCGCCACCGCCAGGAAGCCCAGCCGGCCGGCGCCTGCGGCGGCCTCGGCCGGCGCCTGCGCGGCCAGCGCGTAGAAGGCCGCCAGCGCCAGGAAGAACACCAGCCCCAGGCCGGCCACGGGCACGCCGCCCAGCTCGGACCAGGCGCTCTGGTTGACGCGGTCGCAGCCGTTCTGGCCGGTGCCGCAGACCTGGTCGACGGCGGCCACGGCGCTGCTCTCGCCGTGGTGCTGGGCCAGCAGCAGGGCCGAGAGGGCGGCCCCGCACAGGGCCAGGACGACGAGCAGCAGCAGGCGTTTTCGGTCGCTCATGGGCCACAGACTCTAACCGACCCCCGCCTGTCGCGCGAGCGGGGGCCGGGCCGGTCTCGCGCATAATGGGCGCCATGCTCGGACGCCAGAGGTCGGGCTCGGTGCTGTGCCCCTCGTGCGGCTCGCTGGTGGGGGTTGGCGACGACCGCTGCCTGACCTGCGGCCGCCTGCGCCCCGGCCTGTGGGGCTTCGCCGCCCTGCTGCGCCGCACCGGCGACGACATGGGCTTCCTGACGCTGGTGCTGGCGGCCTGCGGGGCGCTCTACGTGGCCACCCTGGCCAGCGGCACGCCGCGGCCGGGGGGCGGCCTGATGGGACTGCTGGCGCCCGACTCGCGGGCCCTGCTGCAGTTCGGCATGACCGGCGCCGTCCCGGTCTTCGGCCTGGGCCGCTGGTGGACCGTGCTGAGCGCCTGCTGGCTGCACGGCGACCTGCTGCACATCGTCTTCAACATGCTGGCCGCGCGCACGCTCATCCCGGCCGTGGCGCACCTCTACGGGCCGGCCCGCACGGTGATCGTGTGGGTGCTGGCGGGCGCCTGCGGCGCGCTGCTGAGCAGCGCGGTGGGCTGGGGGTTGCCCGGGCTGCCGCAGCTGCTGCACGGCTCGCAGTTCTCGATCGGCGCCTCAGGCTGCGTCTTCGGCCTGCTGGGGGCGCTGGCGTACTACGGCCGGCGGGGCGGCAGCCGCCATCTGGCGGACTACGCCTGGCAGTGGGTGCTCTACGGGGCCGTCTACGGCCTGGTGTCGAGCAACGTCGACAACTGGGGCCACGCCGGCGGCTTCCTGGGGGGCTGGCTGGTCTCGCGCTGGCTCGACCCCCTGCTGCCGGAACGCGGCGACCACGTGCTGGCGGCCGTGGGGCTGCTGGCGCTGTCGGCGGCCTCGGTCCTGGCCTCGCTGCTGCTCGACGTCCCCGGCCTCGCGCGCTGACGCGCGGCCGCGGCCCTAGGCGCCGGCCTCCTGGGCGCCGGGCAGGGTCTTGTACTTGCCCAGCACCGCCGAGAGGCGGCGCCAGTCGATCGGCTTGGTGACGTAGTCGGCGGCCCCCAGGGCCTGTCCCAGCGACCGGTTGTCGACGATCGTGACCAGCACCACGGGCGTGTCGGACAGGTCGGGGTCGGCCTTGACGGCGCGCAGCACGGTCCAGCCGTCCATGCCGGGCATGACCACGTCGAGGGTGATCAGGGACGGCCGCTCCTCGCGCGCCTGGCGCAGGCCGTCCTCGCCCGTGCCGGCCGAGATGACCCGGAAGCCCTCGCGCGCCAGGTAGCGCACCAGCAGCTCGCGCATCAGCCGGTCGTCGTCGATCACCAGCGCCAGCGGGCGCGTGTCGCCCATCAGGTGCAGGTAGCGTGGCGTGGGGGTGGCGCCCTCGGGCAGGGCGTTGCCGGCCCCCGCCGGGCTGAGCGGCAGGCGCACGGTGAAGGTCGAGCCCCGGCCGGGCTCGCTCTCGACCGTGATGTCGCCGCCCATCATCTGGCACAGCTGGCGGCTGATGGCCAGGCCCAGGCCCGTGCCGCCGTACTTGCGGGTCGAGGAGGCGTCGGCCTGGGTGAAGGCCCGGAAGAGCCGCCCGACCTGCTCGGCCGACATGCCGATGCCCGTGTCGCGCACCACGAAGGCGATCCAGGGAGCCCCGTTGAGGGTCAGCGGCTCGACCTCCAGGAAGATCTGCCCGTTCTCGGTGAACTTGGCGGCGTTGCCGAGGAGGTTGAGCAGCACCTGGCGCACGCGCACCTGGTCGGCCAGCATGTCGCCCAGCG
Source organism: Vicinamibacteria bacterium (assembly GCA_039812725.1). Lineage (GTDB taxonomy): Bacteria > Acidobacteriota > Vicinamibacteria > Fen-336 > Fen-336 > JBDIBD01. The sequence continues at coordinate 2,286 of JBDIBD010000349.1, forward strand.
CGCCCTCGGCCCGCACCTCGAGGGCGTTGCCGCGCCGGGCCACCTGGGGCTTGATGGTGTCGGCCACCTCGCGTACCAGCCCGGCCACCGGGAAGACGTCGGGCTTGAGCTCGACCTTGCCGGCCTCGATGCGCGACAGGTCGAGGATGTCGTCGATCAGGGCCAGCAGGTGGCGCCCGGCGCCGTGGATCTTGCGCACGTCGGGCAGCACGTCGTCGAGCTCGCGGGCCTCGAGCTCCTCCTGGACCATCTCGCTGTAGCCGATGATGGCGTTGAGCGGCGTGCGCAGCTCGTGGCTCATGTTCGCCAGGAAGTTGCTCTTGGCGCGGTTGGCGTCCTCGGCCGCGTCGATGGCCGCCACCAGCTCCTCCTGGACGCGCTTGCGCTCGGTCACGTCCATCACCACGGCCACGCCGCCCACCACCTCCTCGAAGCCTTCCTTGAGGGGCGTCACGGCGATGTCGGCCCAGAAGTGACGCCCGCCGCGGGTCACCAGGCGCACCTCGAACTGGTCGGTCAGGCCGGACACCTGCACGCGCTCCGGCCCCTGCCCGTCGAGGGCGTCGGGCACCAGCACCTCGGCCACCGGCTGTCCCACCAACTCCTCGGCCCGCCGCCCTAGCAGCTGCGCCAGTCGGGTGTTGGCGTAGAGCACGCGGTCCGAGAGGTCGGTGATCACCAGGCCCTCGCCCAGGGCCTCGACCGCGGCCCGCAGCTGGGCCTCGGAGCGGCGCAGCTGCTCGCCGGCCGCGTCACCGCCCTCGGCGCCCTCGCCCTCACCCTCGCGGAACAGGGCCAGCACGAAGCCGCCGCCTTCCCCTTCGGCCTCCGTGACCGTGACCTCGAGGGCCAGCCGCCGGCCGGTGGCGGCGCGCGCCTCCACCCGCCGCGGCCGCCCGGCCAGCAGCTGCGGCGGCAGGCTCCCGCCGGGCCCCTCGCCCAGCTCGGGGACCAGGACGCTGGCAGGGTGGCCGAGGAGGTCGGACTGCCGGTAGCCGAAGAGGGCCTCGGCGCGGGGGTTGGCGCCCAGGATGGCCTGGCCCACGCGCTCGAAGGCCAGCAGCGGGTGCAGGGAGGTACGGAAGGCGGCCAGGACGGCCTGGGCCGCTCGCGTGGCGTCGCTCATCGGACCGGCCGCGGCGTGCAAAGGGGCACGCCCACGGCCCTCGAAGGTCGCATGCGCCTGGCTCCCAGCCCTGGAAGGGCTGGCCGATGATACGGCATCTGCACCCCGGTGGCGCGGCCAGGCCGGCCCGGGGCGGGGCCGCTCAGCCCTGCTGGAGCTCCGCGGTGGTCAGTCCCCGCAGGGCCAGCACCTTCTCGACCACCTCGCCCACGACGTTGTTGGGGGTCGAGGCGCCGGCCGTCAGGCCCACCACCACCGGCCCCTCCGGCAGCCAGCTCTCGCGGCGCTCCTCGCCGTGGCCGCCGCCCACGGGCCGGAAGCGGATGCCCGTGCCGTCGAGGCCCTCGGGGCCGCTGATGTGGAAGGTCGGCAGGCGGTCCGAGCACAGCCGGGCCAGGGCCTGGGTGTTGCTCGAGTTGTAGCCGCCGATCACCACCATCACGTGGAGGCCGCCCTGCTCCAGCATCTTCCCGACCGCGTCCTGCCGGTCCTGGGTGGCCGAGCAGATGGTGTCGAAGGCCCGGAAGCGCTGCTTCAGCTCGGCCTCGCCCCAGCGCTCGCGCATGGCCGAGCGCAGCAGCTCCTGGATCTCCATGCTCTCCGACATCAGCATGGTGGTCTGGTTGGCCAGGCCCACGCGCTGCAGGTCGCGGTCGGGGTCGAAGCCGGGGCTCATGGCCTCGCGGAAGCGCTCCAGCAGGGCCGCGGCCGGCAAGAGGCCCAGGATGAAGTCGCACACCAGCTGGGCCTCGGGCCGGTCCCGCACGCACAGGTAGTGGCCGTTCGGGTGGGCCAGGGCCTGCGAGGCGGTGGCCTTGGTCTCCTCGTGGTAGTGCTTGCCGTGGATCACCGAGGTGAAGCCCTCGCGGGCGTAGATGTGCACGTTCTTCCAGACGTTGAGCACGCTGCCGCAGGTGGTGTCGACCAGCACGCAGCCCTTCTCGCGCAGGTGCCTCATCTCGGCCACGGTCACGCCGAAGGCCGGCAGGATGACCACGTCCTCGGCCTGGACCTCGGCGTAGCGCACCAGCGGGTCGCGGCCGTCGGGCAGCATGACGATGCCCATGGCCTCCATGCGCCCGTTCACGTCGGGGTTGTGGATGATCTCGCCCGAGAGGAACAGGCGCTTGTCGGGGAACTGCTGGCGGGTCTCGTAGGCGTACTCGACCGCCCGGTCGACGCCGTAGCAGAAGCCGAACTCGCGCGCCAGGCGCAGGGTCACGTCGCCCGCCCGGGCCGCGTAGCCGAAGGCCTTGAGCTGCTCGACCACCTGGCTGTGGTAGTTGGCCTGCAGGATCGGCCCCACCACCGCCTTGAGCTTGAAGCCCTTCTGGAAGTAGGTCGTCTCCGTCATCCAGCCAGCATAATCGAGCCCGCGCGGGGCGGGAAATGCGCAGGGCGCCTCAGGCGCCTGCCGCCAGCCAGCGCCGCAGGCCGTCCTCGAGACGCGTGAAGGGGAAGCCGCACCAGGCCCAGGCCGGGCGCGGGTCGATCTCCGCCTCCTGCAGCACGAAGTCGACGGCGGCCGGCGAGAGCGGGGGCTCCGGCAGCAGCGCCAGCGGCCGCACCAGCAGCTTCATCAGTCCGGCCGGGTGGTGCAGCAGCGGCCGGCGCCGTCCCAGCAGCCGCTGGATCGTGCGCAGGATCTCGTCGGTCGAGAGCCTCTCGGGCCCGCCCAGCTCGAGCGTGCGGCCGGGCGCGTCCTCGCGGGTGGCCGCCAGCTCGAGGGCGCGCGCCAGGTCGTCCACCAGCAGCGGCTCGACCCGGTTGCGGCCGTCGCCGATCACGGGCACCACCGGCAGGTGGCGGCAGAAGAAGACGAAGCGGCTCATCGAGCGGTCGCCGGGGCCGTACACCCACGAGGGGCGCAGGATCACGGCCTCGAGGCCGCTCTCGCGCAGGGCGGCCTCGGCCTGGTCCTTGGCGCGGAACCAGGGCTGCGGCCGGCCCTGCCCCGCTCCCGCCCCCGAAACGTAGACGAAGCGCCGCACGCCCACGCGGCGGGCGGCCCGGACGGCCACCGCCGTGCCGCGCCCGTCCACCTCCAGGTAGGTGTGGCCCCGGGCCGGGTCCTCGACCGGGTGGTTGGGAAACTGGATGCACTGCACCACCACGTCGGCGCGCGTGAAGGCCCGCGCCAGGGAGACGGCGTCGCCGGCGAAGGCCTGGCGGCGCT
>JBDIBD010000350.1:0-5574 GCA_039812725.1 Vicinamibacteria bacterium
CGCCGGCCCGGGCCGCGGCCTCGGCCCCGGCCCGGTTGAGGGTGGCCATGCTGGCGGCCGCGGCGCCGACCGCCTCGGCCGGGGCCTGGGCGGCCTTGAGGGCCGTGGCCAGCACGCCCGTGCCGAGGGGCTTGGTGAGCACCAGCTGGTCGCCCGGGCGGGCCCCGGCGTTGGTCATCAGGGCGGCCGGGTCGACCGTGCCGGTGACCGCGTAGCCGAACTTGATCTCCGGGTCGCGGACCGAGTGGCCGCCCAGCAGCAGGCAGCCGGCCTCGGCCAGCTTGTCGAAGCCGCCGCGCACGATGGCGGCGGCCCATTCGGCCGGGAAGTCGCGCTCCGGGAAGCAGGCGATCGAGAGCGCCGAGAGCGGCCGGCCGCCCATGGCGTAGACGTCCGAGAGGGCGTTGGCCGCCGCGATGGCGCCGTACTGGTACGGGTCGTCGACCACGGGCGTGAAGAAGTCCACGGTCTGGACCAGCAGCGTGCCGTCGGGCAGGCGCAGCACGCCCGCGTCGTCGCCCGTGGTGTGGTCGACGACCAGGCGCGGGTCGTGCTGGGGCGGCAGCGCGCTCAGGACCTGAGCGAGCTCGGCGGGGCCGAGCTTGCTGGCTCAACCCGCGCAGGACACCCGCTCGGTCAGGCGCCGGATGCGCTCTCGCTCGTCGCTCATCTCTGGAATACTACTTTGTATTCTTGAGCGCGGCCAGGCCCGGATCGCCCGGGTCCTCCCGCGGCATGTCGCAGTCGCCCTGGAAGCTGGCCCCGTCCTCGATCAGCAGCTTGGGGGCCTCGAGCGAGCCCTGCACGCGGGCCCCAGCCAGGACCTCGATGCGTTGCCGGCCGCGCACGTGGCCCACCACGGTGCCGCGGATCGAGACCACGCCGCAGTCGATGTCGGCCTCGACCCGGCCGGTCTCGCCCACGATCAGGGTGTTGTCGGAGACGATCTTGCCGCGCACGTGGCCGTCCACGCGGAAGGTGTGGCGGAAGCGCAGCTCGCCCAGGAACTCCGAGCCCTGGTCGAGGAACCCGTTGAGCTCTTCCGTCGCCAGCCCCTTGAGGCGGATCATGCGGCCTCAGCGCCCGCGGGCGGCGCGCAGCAGCGCCTCGTACAGCCGGTTGAGCTCATCCTCGCCGGCGAAGCGGATCTGCAGCACGCCCCCTTTCCCGCGGCGGTGGATCTCGACCCGTGATCCCAGGGCGGCACGGAGGCGCTCCTCGGCAGCGGCGGTGTTGGGGTCCTTGCGCTTGGCGCCCCGGGCCGACTTCGGGGCCCGCGCCAGGGCCACCCGCTGCTCCACTTCGCGCACCGAGAGCCCGCGCCGGGCGGCCTCCCGGGCCAGCTCCTGCTGGGCCTCGACGGTCTCGAGCGCCAGCAGCGCCCGGGCGTGGCCGGCGTCCAACTGGCGCGCCTCGACCAGATCCTGCACGTCGCGCGGCAGGCGCAACAGGCGCAGGGCGTTGGCCACGGTCGAGCGGTCCTTGCCCACCCGCTGGGCCACCTGCTCCTGGGTCTGGCCACTCGCGTCGAGCAGGCGCTGGTAGGCCTGGGCCTCCTCGATGGGCGTCAGCTCCTCGCGCTGGATGTTCTCGATCAGCGCCACCTCGAGCAGGCGCTCGTCGGGGACCTCCCGCACCGTGATCGGGACGCGCGCGAGGCCCGCCCGCTGGGCTGCCCGCCAGCGCCGCTCGCCGGCCACGATCTGGAAGCGCTGTCCGCGGCGACGCACGAGGATCGGCTGGACGATACCGCTCTCGCGGATCGAGGCGGCCAGCTCGTCGAGCTGGGACGGGTCGAAGTGGTGGCGGGGCTGGGCCGGGTTGGGCTCCAGGTCCCCGACGGCGGCGTCGCTGACGCCCGCGGCCCCCGACGGCGGGGCCGGTGGCGCGGGCGCCGGCAGCTCAGGCAGTAGCGCGCTGAGCCCCTTGCCCAGGGCCTTTCGCGTCATGGGCCATGAACTCCTTCGCCAGCTCCAGGTAGGCTTCGGAGCCCCGGGAGCGGATGTCGTAGAGCAGGATCGGCTTGCCGAAGCTGGGGGCCTCCCCCAGGCGGATGCTGCGCGGGATCGAGGTGCGGAAGACCTGGTCCTTGAAGTGGCTACGGATCTCGCTCGTGACCTGCTGGGTGAGATTGGTGCGCTCGTCGACCATGGTCAGCAGCACGCCCTCGATGGCCAGCTCGGGGTTGAGCCCGCGCTGCACCCGTTGCAGCGTGGCCATCAGCTCCGAGATCCCCTCGAGGGCGAAGTACTCGCACTGCAAGGGCACCAGCAGTCGGTCGGCGGCCACGAGGCCGTTCACGGTCAGCAGCCCCAGGCTCGGGGGGCAGTCGATCAGGACGTAGTCGTAGTCGTCGCGCACGGCCGCCAGGGCCTCGCGCAGGCGATACTCGCGGCGCTCTTGGGGGACCAGCTCCACCTCGGCCCCGGTCAGGTTGCGGTCCGAGGGGGCCAGGCGCAGGAAGGGCAGGTCGGTCTCGAGCAGGGTCTGGCCGAGCGGCAAGCCGTCGATCAGGACGTCGTAGAGGCTCGGCCGCCGCTCGCGCGTCTTGCGGCCCAGGCCGGAGGTGAGGTTGCCCTGGGGGTCGGCGTCGACCACCAGCACGCGACGCTCGGCCGCCGCCAGGCAGGCCCCCAGGTTGATGGTCGTGGTCGTCTTGCCCACGCCGCCCTTCTGGTTGGCCACCGCAATCACCCGACCCATGGTCCTCCCCTGGCGAGGGGCGGGAGGATAGCACAGGGGCCCCGCGCGCGTGCGTGTTTCACGTGGAACCGCGGCGGGGCGCCGGGCCGTTTCACGTGAAACGGCGCTCGAGGACCTGGAAGCCGGGAGACTGCAACGACACGCACCAGCCGGGGCGGGCCTCCCGCGCGGGCCCCCAGGACAACAGCCTCCCGCCGGGCAGCAGCAGGGGCTCGAGCTCGGCTAGCGGCAGCCGGAGGGCCCGCAAGCTGAGGAGCTCGGCAGCGGGCCCTCGGTGCTGGTCGTGCCGCTCGCGCAACACCTCCACGCATGCGGCCCCCGTCACGCGTGCCGCCTCGCGCAGGAACGCCCAGCGCCGCGTGCGCGGCTCCAGGAGCCGGACCCGCAGCCAGGGGGCCAGGAGGGCCAACACCAGTCCCGGGGACCCGTTTCCCGAGCCCAGGTCGATCAGCTCGCGGGCCCCGGTCAGGGCCGGGAGAGCCGGGAGGACCGGGGCCACCAGCACCGACACCCGCTCCTCGGGGGTGTGGGCCCCGGTCAGATTGACCCGGGGCGACCAGCGCTCGACCAGGTCGAGATACGTCGCCAGGGCCTCCACACGCGCCTCCTCGAGCCCCAGGAGGGCGAGGCCGGCGCGGTGGGCCGACCAGCTCAAGCCGGCCCGGCGTCCGCCAGGCCGATGGTCACGCGACGGTCGCGCCCCTGGCCCTCGCTGTGGCTGCGCAGGCTGGCGTGCTCTGCCACGGTCATGTGCGCCAGGCGGCGCTCGTAGGCGTTGAGCGGCTCCATCTCGACCGGCTGGCGGGTCTCCAGAACCCGGGCGCAGAGCTCCCGCACGCGCTGCTGCAGCCAGGCGTCGCGCACCTCGCGGAAGCCGTCGCACTCGAGACGCAGGTGCGGGCCCTCCATCCGGCCACGGGCGATCGCGCCCAGGACGTGCTCCAGGGCATCCAGGACGCGCCCTTCCCCATCGAGCAGGGGGGCCGTGCCGCGGCCCGAGAGTCGCAGCTCGTTCTCGCCCTCCCAGCGGGCCTCGATCGGTCCACCCACGACGGCCGAGAGCGCGGCCACGATTCGCTCCAACCATTCCGCGTCGTCCGCGGGCGGCTGGGGGAGGGGCGGAGACTCGTGCCGGTCGGAGCGCCGCTCGGAGGACCGGGCCGGGGCCGCCCCCATCAGCACCGCGATGCGCGCCGGTCGCGCGGTGAGCCCCAGCCGGGCCACGGTCTCCCGCTCGAGCACCACGTAGCGCAGGCTGGCCTCGGGCTGACCCAGCGCGCGGGCCGCCTGGCTCAAGGCCTCCGCCACGTCACGGCCGCTGAAGACCTGGTCGCTCATCGCTTGCGCCCCTTGTCCACCACGGTCACCGCGGGCCGGGACTTCACGAGACGCAGCGTCACCCCCTGCTGCACGATCGAGCAGAGGTTGGACGCGAACCAGTACAGGTTCAGCCCGGCCGGGGCGGCAAAGAGCATGACCGTGAAGATGAGCGGCATCATGAGCATGATGCGCTGCTGCGCCGGGTCCATGTTGCTGGGCATGGTCTTCTGCATGATCAGCATCGACACGCCCATCAGGATCGGTGTCAGGTACAGCGGGTCGCGGTGGGAGAGGTCGGGGATCCAGAGGAACGGCGCGCCGCGCAGGTCGATCGAGACCGACAACACGCGGTAGAACGCGAACAGGAAGGGCATGGTCAGCAGCAGCGGCAGGCAGCCGACCATCATCTGCGTCCCCATGCTCATGCCATGGCGGGCGTAGAGCTGGGCGATCTCCTCGTTCATCTCCTGGCGTTTGGGGTCCAGCATCGGCAGCTTGCGGTAGCGCTCCTGGATGGCGCGCATCTCGGGGGCGATCTGCGCCATCTTGAGGCCGTTGGCGATGCTGTAGTGGCGCATGGGCGCCAGGGCCACGTTGATCAGCACGGTCAGCAGGACGATGGCCCAGCCGTAGTTCCCGGTGTAGCCGTGCACCCAGCGCACCAGGGCCATGAGGGGCACCACCAGCGGCCCGATCCAGTCGCCCACCGGCACGACATGATCGAGCTCGTGGCCGAGCGCCTTCAGCCGACCGTGGTCCTTCGGCCCCACGAACAGGATCAGCTCCTGGCCCGGCCCCGCCTCGGCGGAGGCCACCGGCAGGGGCTCGGCTGGGGCGTCTCCCCGGGCCGGCACTTCCCTCCGGGCCAGCATCACGGTTCCCCCGCCCGGGATCCAGAGCGCGGCGAAGTATTGGCCCTCGATGCCCGCCCACTGCGGCGCGGCCCAGGACCGCGGGGGCTCCAGCTGCTTCGCGGCCACGAGCCGCTCGACTCCCGCACGCGAGTACGCCACCCCTTGTGGCGGGTGGTAGCCCTGGACCTCGCGCTCCTCCGGCGTCGGGTTACCGAGCCCCGGGCCCCAGATCACGCGGTGCGGCAGCTCCTGCCCCTGGCGCCGCACGACCGTTCGCACCCCGACCAGGTAGCCGTCGCGCTCGAAGCGCAACACCTTCTCCGCGGACAGGCCCTCGCTGGAGAAGAAAAATCGAATCTCGCCCTTGCCGCCCGCCAGCTCCAGGGCGGGCGTGGAGGCCACGAAGAGCGCCTGCCGGAGGCGCTCGTCGAGGGCTGCGTCACCGGTTTCCAGGTCGAGCGGCTCCGCGCCGGGACCGCTGGCTGGGACCATCTCCTCCGGGCGTCCGCGCCGGTCGAGGTACTGGCGCAGACGCCACGAGAGCAGGCGCGCGCCACGCGTGCTGAACGCCACCTCGATCGCCGCCCCCGTGACCTCGACGCGCTCCTCCCGCTCCCCGACCACGACGGGCTCGACCGCGGCGGGACTCGGGCTGGCCACCGGCGCCGGGCGGGCCGCGGGCGCCTCGGCAGCCGGG
>JBDIBD010000351.1:0-5558 GCA_039812725.1 Vicinamibacteria bacterium
TCGTCGCCGGGGTAGCCGCGCTGCAGCAGGCCCCGGCGCAACTCGGCCACGCTGCGCTCGCGGCGGGCCAGCAGGTCGACGGCCTTCTCCCAGGCGCTGGGGGGCGTGGCCGCGGCGCGCTTCCCGGGGGCGCCGCGCACCTACTCCATGTCGAACGACTGCATGGTCTTTTCCATCTCCTCGGCGGCCATGTCCGAGGTCGACTGGATGCCCTGGATCTTGAGCTTGAACTCGTCCGGGTTGCTGGCGCGCCGCAGGGCCTCGTCGTAGCTGATCAGCTCCTTCTTGTAGAGCTGGAAGATCGACTGGTCGAAGGTCTGCATGCCGTACTGCGAGACGCCCGCGGCGATGGCCTCGTGGATGAGCTTGGTCTTTTCCTTGTTGATGATGCAGTCGCGGATGAAGGGCGTGGCGATCATGACCTCGACCGCCGGCACGCGGCCGTGGCCGTCGGCGCGCGGGATCAGGCGCATCGAGATGACGGCCTTGAGCACGCCGGCCAGCTGCAGGCGCACCTGTTTCTGCTGGTGGGGCGGGAAGACGGAGATGATGCGGTTGACCGTCTCCGTGGCGTCCAGGGTGTGCAGCGTCGAGAGCACCAGGTGGCCGGTCTCGGCCGCCGTGATGGCGGTCTCGATGGTCTCGTAGTCGCGCATCTCGCCCACCAGGATCACGTCGGGGTCCTGGCGCAGGGCGCTGCGCAGCGCCGCGGCGAACGAGCGGGTGTCGACCTCCACCTCGCGCTGGTTGACGATCGACTTCTTGTCCCGGTGCAGGAACTCGATCGGGTCCTCGATCGTGATGATGTGCTCGGTGCGCTGGGCGTTGATGAAGTCGATCATGGCGGCCAGCGTGGTCGACTTGCCCGAGCCGGTGGTCCCGGTGCACAGGATCAGGCCGCGCTGCTCGTTGCAGATCCGCTCGAGCACGATCGGCAGTCCCAGCTCGCGGATGGTCAGGATCTTGACCGGGATGACGCGCAGCACCAGGCCGACCGTGCCGCGCTGCTGGAAGACGTTGCAGCGGAAGCGGCCCAGCCCCGGCACCGAGTAGGCGATGTCGATCTCGAGGTTGTCCTTGAACTTCTGCTTCTGGCGGTTGCTCATGATGGAGAACGCCATGGCGATGGTGTCCTCCTGCATGAGGCGCTTGGTCTCCACCAGCGGCACCAGCTCGCCGTTGATGCGCAGGACCGGGTGCGACCCCACCTTGAGGTGCAGGTCGGAGGCCTTGCGCTCCGAGGCGATCTTGAGCAGGTCGTTGATGTGCATGTGTCCTCCGCGCCGCGCCGCTACTGGGCCGCGCGGGCCTGGCCGGCGGCCACCGCGCCGCGGGCCCCGGGCTCGCGCACGAAGGTCAGCCAGCCGAACTCGTCTGGGGCGCGCAGCTCGACCACGTCGAAGAAGGCCTTCTGCAGGGCCTCGGTGACCGGCCCGCGCGCGCCGCGCCCGACCGTGATCTTGTCCACGGAGCGGATCGGCGTGATCTCGGCCGCCGTGCCGGTGAAGAAGGCCTCGTCGGCCAGGTAGATGGCCTCCCTCGGCAGGCGCTCCTCGCGCACCGGGATGCCCAGGCGGCGGGCCAGCTGCATGACGCTGTCGCGGGTGATGCCCGGCAGCACCGAGTCCACCAGCGGGGGCGTGAGCAGGGTCCCGTTCTTGACCAGGAACAGGTTCTCGCCGCTGCCCTCCGACAGGAAGCCCGCGGCGTCGAGGGCGATGCCCTCGGCGTAGCCCAGCTTGATGGCCTCCATCTTGATCAGCTGCGAGTTCATGTAGTTGGCGGAGGACTTGGCCATGGCCGGCATGGTGTTGGGGGCCAGCCGCGTCCAGGAGCTGATGCAGACGTCGACGCCCTGCTCGAGGGCGTCGGTGCCCAGGTACTTGCCCCAGTTCCAGACCATGATGGCCACGTCGACGGGGCAGGGGAAAGGGTTCACGCCGAGCTGGCCATAGCCGCGGTAGACCAGGGGCCGGATGTAGCAGGCCTCGAGGTCGTTCGCGGCGATGGTCTCCAGCACGGCCAGGTCGAAGTCCGCCAGGGCCAGCGGCGGGTCCATGCGGTAGATCTTGGCCGAGTCGTACAGGCGCTGCGAGTGGGAGCGCAGCCGGAAGACCGCCGGGCCCTCTCCGGTGGAGTAGCAGCGGATGCCCTCGAACACCGCCGAGCCGTAGTGCATGGCGTGCGTCCCGATGTGGATGCGGGCGTCGTCCCAGGGGACGAGCTTTCCGTTCATCCAGATCTTCTCGGACTTGGGGAAGGACATGCGGCCGTTCCTCCTGCGATCGAGAGGCCCACGACTCGCCCGGCCACGCCATCCCGGCGCGCGGCCGCGCGGCGACAAAGGTTCGCGGAAGTCTAGCCCGCGGAAGTCGGCGCTGTCAACGCCGACGCTCGCGAAGTCGCTGACCTGCGGCGGTTTGGCGCGACGCCGCGGTCACTGGCTCTCGCCGCAGAAGGGGCAGGCGGAGGAGCGCGCGTGCAGCGGCTTGTTGCAGTTCCAGCAGAAGCCCTTCTTGGGGGCCTCGCGGGCCTTGAGGCGCTTGCGGATGTCGTCGAGGGCCGTCTGGCGGTGGTCGATGTCGGCGGCGGTGGAGAGGTCGTCGAGCAGCTCGCTGGCGCGCTGGTAGCGCTCGGCCAGGTCGGGCGCCAGGGCCTTCATGACGATGTCCGAGATCTCCTTCGGGATCTGGGCGTTGCGCAGACGCGGCGGGGTGCAGCGCCCCTGCGCCACCAGCTTCTCGATCAGGGCCGGGTTGGGGCTGAAGTAGGGCAGCATGCCGGTCAGCATCTGGTAGAGCATCACGCCCACCGAGTAGACGTCGGAGGCGTAGACCGCGCGGCCCTGGAACTGCTCGGGGGCCATGTAGGGCGGGCTGCCGATGACCGTGGTGGCGTGCGACTTCTCCATGAAGCGCGAGGTGCCGAAGTCGGCCACCTTGACCAGCCCGCTCTCGGCCACCAGCACGTTGGCGGGGCGCAGGTCGCGGTGCAGGATCTGCTGCTTGTGGGCGTGCTCGACGGCCCGCAGGGTCTGGGCCGTGTAGTTCAGGGCGCGCGGCACGTCGAGGGACTTCTCGCGGTCGAGCACGGCCTCCAGGCTCTCGCCCTTGATGTAGTCCATCACGATGAAGAAGACGCCCTCGATGCGCTCCGTCGTCAGGTGGCGGACGATGTTCTCGTGGTCGAGGGCCGCCAGCAGCCGCGACTCCTGCAGCAGCTCGTCGAGGTCGCCGCTCTGGCGGTGGGGGACCTTGAGGGCGACCTTCTTGTCGACCCAGGTGTCCTTGGCGAGGAAGACGGTGCCGAAGCCTCCGGAGCCGAGGTTGGCAAGGACCTGGTACTTGCCCACGGTCTGGCCGAGGAGGAACATGGAGCGGCCGGAGTATAGCATCCGGCTCGCGCGGCGTGCCGCGCGGGCCGCGGAGGGACAGCGATGGCATTCATGGACACGGTGCGGCAGCGGGTGCGCGGCCGCGGGCTGAGGGTGGTCTTCCCGGAGGGCGGCGAGGAGCGCGCCGTGCGCGCGGCCGGCCTGCTGGCGGAACAAGGGCTGGCGCAGCCGGTGCTGCTGGGCGGCAGGGCGGAGATCGAGGACCTGGCGCGCCGCAGCCAGGTGGCGCTCGAAGGGGTCGAGCTGCGCGACCCGCGGGCCGACGCGGCCTGCGAGGGCTACGCGGCCCACTACGCGGAGCTGCGGGCGGCCAAGGGCGTGACCCTCGAGACGGCACGCGAGAAGCTCTGCCTGCCGCACTACTTCGGGGCCGCCATGGTGGCCCGGGGCGACGCGCACGGCATGGTGGCGGGCCTGCGCAGCGAGACCAAGCCCTTCATCCCGGCCTTCGAGATCATCCGCATGCGGGAGGGCTTCAAGCGCGCCTCCTCGGTCTTCGTGATGTGCTGGCCCGAGCGCACGCTCTTCTACGCCGACTGCTCGGTCAACATCCAGCCCGACGCCGAGACGCTGGCCGAGATCGGCCGGGCCACGGCCGCGAGCGCCCGGGCCTTCGGTCACGAGCCGAAGGTGGCCTTCCTGTCCTTCTCGACGCGCGGCAGCGCCCAGCACGCCGACGTGGACAAGGTGCGCGAGGCCGCCCGCCGCTGCCGGGAGCTCGAGCCCGGCCTGCTGGTCGACGGCGAGCTGCAGTTCGACGCCGCGTTCGTCCCCGGTGTGGCCAGCCGCAAGTGCGCCGACAGCCCGCTGGGCGGCCAGGCCAACGTCTTCATCTTCCCGGACCTCGACGCCGGCAACATCGCCTACAAGATCACGGAGCGGCTGGGCGGGGCCGCGGCCATCGGGCCGATCATGCAGGGCCTGCGCAAGCCCGTGAACGACGTCTCGCGCGGCTGCTCGGTGCAGGACTTCGCCGACGTCGCGACCGTGACCGTCGCGCAAGCACTGGCGGCCGCCGGTTAGTAGGGGGGTCTGGGGGCGCGAGGCCCCCCAGACTCAACGACGGAAGCCCGACCTGCCGGAACTCGCAACAAGGCGGCTCACCGGGGTGCCTGACTAGCCCAGGTCGCCCCAGAGCGCCTGCAGGGCGGAGACGGCGGCCACGGCCGCCGTCTCCGTGCGCAGGATGCGCGGGCCGAGCGCCAGGCGCTCGAAGCCGCAGCCGGCGGCCTCCTCGGCCTCGCCCGGCTCCCAGCCGCCCGGCGGGCCGACGAGCACGAGCGCCGCGGGGCCGGGGGCCAGGGAGCGCAGGGGCGCCCCGCCGGTCTCGCAGAAGATCAGGCGCGAGCCTTCGAAGGGCTCCCTGAGCAGCTCGGCCAGGCGGCAGGTGGGAGCCACGTCGGGGACGACCGCCCGGCCACACTGCTCCGCCGCCCCGCTGGCGACCCGTTCCCAGCGCTCCTGGCGCGTGCCCGTCAAGGCCGGCCGCGCGGCGGCGTCGGTGCGCGCGGTGACGACGGGGCGGATCCCGGCCACGCCCAGCTCGGTGGCCTTCTGGATGATCCACTCCATGCGGTCGCCGCGCAGGGCCGAGACCGCCAGCACGATGCGCAGCGGGGCCTCCGGGCGGGCCTCCACGGCGTGCCCGAGGTGCAGCAGGGCCTGGCGCCTGTGGAGCGTCTCGATCACGGCCTCGAACTCGGCCCCACGACCGTCGAAGACGCGCACCTGGGCGCCGGAGCGCAGCCGGAGCACCTCGCGGGCGTGGTGGGCGGCGTGGTCGGGCAGCTCGAGGCGGGCGCCGGGCGCCGCCTCGGGCAGGTGGAAGCGCGGCAGGCTCACGCCGTCACCAGCAGCGCCGCCCACTCTCCGTCGGTGCGCTCCTGGATCACGCCCAGGGGCGCGAAGGCCGGGCGGACCTCGGGCAGGTCGGTGACCAACAGGCCGGACAGGATCAGCGCGCCGCGGGGGGCCAGCGCACGCCCGAGGTCGTCGCGCAGTCGCAGGAGCAGGGGCGCCATCAGGTTGGCCAGCACCAGGTCGAAGCGCGCGGCCGGCAGGGCCGCGAGCCCGTCGGCCACCAGCGCCGCGAGCGCCGCACCGTTGCGGCGGGCATGGGCGCGCGCGGAGAGGGCCGCCTCGGGGTCGTTGTCGGTGGCCAGCA
>JBDIBD010000352.1:0-5543 GCA_039812725.1 Vicinamibacteria bacterium
CGCGGTCGTCGTCGATCACCAGGATGCGTGTCATGCGCTCGGCTCCGCGGGCAGGGGCAGGCTGAGCCGGGCCCGGGTCCCGCCCCCGGGCCGGCTCTCCAGGTGCGCGCGGCCGCCGTGCGCCTCGGCCACCTCGCGCACGATCGGCAGGCCCAGGCCGGTGCCGCGGCCGCGCGGCTTGGTGGTGAAGAGCGGCTCGAAGACGCGCGGCTGGTCCTCCGGCGCGATCCCGGCCCCGTCGTCCTCGACCGTGAAGACCAGCTGGTCGCCCTCGCGCCGCACGCCGAGGCCCAGGTGGCCGCCCACGGGCAGGGCGTCGAGGGCGTTGGTGGCGAGGTTGAGCAGGGCCTGCTCGAGCTGGGCCGCGTCGGCCGAGAGGCTCGGCAGCCCGGGCTCGACCTCCAGGTGGAGCTCGACGCCGCGCCCGCGCAGGGCCGGCCGCACCAGCTCGGCCAGCTTCTCCAGGAAGGGCCCGGGGGCCAGCGGCCGGCGCTCGAGCTCCGGGTGGCGGGCCTGGTCGAGCAGCCCCTGCACCGTGGCGGTCACGCGGGCGATCTGCTCCTGGATCACGCGCAGTCGGTCGGCCGCAGGCGAGCCCGGCGGCAGCTCGGCGCGCAGCAGCTGGACGTGGCCGGAGAGCACGCTGAGCGGCGTGCCGACGCGGTGGGCCACGGAGGCGGCCATCTGGCCGGCCAGCGCCAGGCGCTGGCTGCGGGCCAGCTCGCGCCGCGCGGCGAAGAGCCTCTGGGCCGCCTCGAGCAGCTCGCGGTTGGCGGCCCGCAGCTCGCCGGTGGCGCGCTCGACCTCGGCGCGCAGCGTGTCGTTGAAGCCGGCCGTGCGCTCGAGCATGGCGTTGAGGCCGGAGGCCACGGAGCCGATCTCGTCGGCCCGCACCAGGGGCGCGCGGGCCTGCAGGTCGCCCGCCGCGGCGCGCCGCATGGTGGCGAGGATGGCCTCTATGGGCCGCAGCACCAGGCGCCGGCTGAGCAGGTCGAGGGCCAGCGCCAGCAGCAGGACCCCGCCCAGGGCCACCAGCGTCCCGGCCAGCCGGCTCTGCGCCTCGACCCGCCGCAGCGCGTCCATCCCGACCGCCACCACCACGGCCCCGTAGCGGCGGTGCTCGCGCTCGAGCGGCACGGCCACGAAGTGCAGCCCCTCGGGATCGTCGCCGTAGGTGACGATCTCGCCGCGCGCCACGGCTTGCCGCCCCAGCCCGAGGGCCCACGCCGGCGGCGGGACCTCGGTGCTGGTGAGCTCGCCGCCGGGCCGGGCCCCGGCGTCGACCACCGTGATCGAGCGCACCGCCGGCACCGCCTTGCGATAGTCGCCCAGGAGGTCGACCAGCTCCTCGGCCCGCGGCAGGGCGGCGTGCTCGCCCAGGTCGGCCGAGACCCCCAGCGCGATGGCGGCGGCCCCGTCGAGGGCCTCCGCCTCCACCGTGCGGCCGACGATGCGGGTCAGCAGGAAGGTCGTCAGGCCCACCACCACGGCCACCACCAGCGCAGCGGAGAGGCCGAGCCGTGAGCGCAGCGAGATCGCCACCCCCCAACGATAGCGCGGGCTGGGGCAGGCCGGCAGGGCTGTGGCCGTCCTGCCGGCCGGAGCTCGGGCCGGTCTCCAGGTCTTCCTTGCGCGTCAGTCACTTGCAGCGGAGGCCCGAAGGCGCGCCTGGCACGGCGGTTGCCCTCTCGGGGATCGGGAGGAGGGCATGAGGGCGCTGGCGGCAGCAGGCTCGGTGGTGACGCTGGCGGCCGCGCTCCTGCTGCCGACGCCGCCGCCACACGGCCAGGCCGGCCCGGCGGAGGGCAGCGCGCCCTCTCCTACCAGCCACTCCACCGCCACCGGACGGCTGGTCTCCTACGACGAAGCCGCGCGCGCGCTGGTGGTGCAGACGGCGCTGGGGCGGACCACGTACCACGTCGCCGAGGATGCCCGCGCCTGGCTGGGGACGCGCCGGCTGGCCCTCGACCACCTCGTGCGCCACCTGGGCGCGCAGGCCACCGTGGCGTACCGCGAGGTCGGCGGCCTGCGCGTCACCCACACCGTGCGGCTGCGCGAACGCGGCAGCAGCGAGCCCTAGACCCCGGAACGGAGAGCCCATGCACCGCGCCCGCCACCTGGCCCTGACCCTCGCGCTCGGCACGCTGTCCGCTGCCGCCCGGGCGGCCGCGCCGGAGGCCACCGAGACGATCAACCTGCGAGGCCTCGACCAGACCCTGCACGTCTACGGCCAGCCGGGCGGGCCCGCCGCCGTCGTCACGAGCGGCGACGGCGGCTGGATCCATCTCGGCCCCGACGTGGCCGAGCTGCTGGCCAGCCAGGGCTGGTACGTGATCGGCTTCGACGCCAAGGCCTACCTCTCCGGCTTCACCTCCCGCTCGGGGCCCCTGTCGCCGCAGGACGTGCCGCGCGACTACCTGGCGCTGGTGCAGCGCGCGGCGGCCCGCTCGCCGCGGCGCCCGGTGCTCGTGGGGGTCTCCGAGGGAGCGGGCCTGTCGGTCCTGGGGGCCACCTCGCCCGAGGTGCAGGAGCGCATCAGCGGGGTGGTCGCGCTGGGACTGCCCGACCGCAACGAGCTCGGCTGGCGCTGGCGCGACGCGCTCATCTACGTCACCAAGAAGACCCCCAACGAGCCGCTCTTCAGCGTGCGCGGGCTGGTCGCGCAGGTCTCGCCGGCGCCTCTGGCGGTGATCAACTCGACCCACGACGAGTTCGTCCCCGTCGCGGAGGTGCAGGCGATCATGGCCCAGGCCCGGCCGCCCAGCCGCCTCTGGCTGGTGGAGGCCTCGAACCACCGCTTCTCCGGCGGCGAGCCGGACTTCCACCAGCGGCTCGCGGAGGCGCTGGCCTGGATCGCGGGCGAGCGCCCCGGCCGGCCGTGAGCCGTCTTCAGGGCCGGGCGGGAGCCACGTCGGTGGCGGAGAAGTAGTCGTCGGCGCGCGGGCTGAAGCTCCAGCGGCGCTCCACCAGGTAGCGGGACTGGTCGTGGTAGAGCGGGATCCAGGCCCGCTCGCGCAGCACGCGGCCGAGCAGCGCGCGCACCTCCTCCTGCCGCGCCGAGGCGTCGGCCAGGGCCGCGGCCGCGCGCACCCGCTCGTCGAGCGCGCCGTCGCTGAAGCCGCCGTGGTTGTCGCCTCCCAGGCCGCGCGACTCGTCCGCGGAGTGGAAGGCGTTCTCGAGCAGCTCCAGGCCGTCGCCGGTCGCGCAGCCGCTGGCCGAGAGCCAGAAGCTCAGCTCGTGCCGGTCGAGCCGGCGGAAGAACTCGGCGCTGGGCAGCGACTCGACCGTCACCCGCAGGCCCGCCTCGCCGAGCTGCCGGGCCACCTCCTGGGCCGCGCGGGCGAAGCCGTTGGGCCGGTGCAGCACCACCTCGAAGCCCCGCGGGTAGCCCGCCTCGGCCAACAGCCGGCGGGCCCGGGCGCGGTCGGAGGCGCGCGGGCCGACCGACGGGTCGTGCCCCAGCACGGCGCGCGGAACCAGCTGCCAGGCCGGCTCGGCGGTGTCGCTCACGGCGCGGGCCAGCGCCTCCCGGTCGAGCGCCAGGTCCAGCGCCTCCCGCACGGCCGGGTCGAGGAACGGGTTGCGAGGCTCCGGCGAGAAGGGGGTGCGGGCACGGGCCAGGTCGAAGCCGAGGTGGCGCAGGAACACGTCGGGGTTGGAGCGCTCGACGTAGCGCCCGCTGCGCCGGGCCGCGTCGAGGATGTCCTGCGCGGAGAGGTGCAGCAGGCCGAAGCGCCCGGCTTCCACCTCGGGGACGATCGCGGCGGTCCTGGCCCCGAGCTGCAGCTCGACCTCGTCCACCGCGGGGCGCGGCCCCCAGTAGCCCGCGTGGCGCCGCAAGCGCAGCGGCTCGCCGGGCTTCCAGGGCCCCGCCACGCGGTAGGGCCCGGTGCCGTTCGGCCGGGCCGCCAGGCTGGCCGCCGTGGAAGCCCGCGGCGCGACCAGCAGGAAGTGCAGCCGGCTGGCCAGAAGGCCGTTGGGCCAGCGGGTGCGCAGGGCCACCTGCCCGTCGTCGAGGGCCGCCACCTCGGCGATGCTGCCGAGGAAGTCCTGCGTCTCGAGGCTCCCGTCGCCTGGCGGCCGCTGCAGCGACTCGACCACGTCGCGGGCCGTCAGCGGCGTCCCGTCGTGGAAGCGCACGCCCGGCCGCAGGCGGAAGACCCAGTGGACCGAGTCGGGGCTCTGCCAGGACGCTGCCAGGGCCGGGGTGGGCCGCATGCGCCGGTCGAGGCGCACCAGCGGCTCGTAGACGTGGGACAGGACCTCGTAGGCCGCGACGTTGTTGCGCAGGTGGGGGTCGAGCGTGTCGAGGTCCGACGGCAGCGCCACGCGCAACACGGGCGGCGGCGCGCCGCACGCGAGCAGCCCCGCCGCCAGCAGCGCCAGCGCGCCGGCGCGGCGGGGACCAGCCCCCTCGGGTCGCCGCACGTCCATCCTGGCCTCGATGGTGCTCGGGAGGGAGAACCTGGGCGCCATCGTACACCTCCCGCGCCCCCGGCCCCGTGGCGCGGGTTCCCAGGCGGCCGGGGCGGGGCTAACATCTGCGGCGCGAGGTCTCCCCGGCATGCGCAGGCGCAGCCTCAAGACGACCCTGGCAGCCTGGCTGTCGGCCGTGGTCACCGTGGTGCTGCTGGCCAACGCCGCGTACCAGATCCTGACCACCCGGGCCCGGCTGCGCGAGCGCCTCGAGGAGAACGCGCGGCTGTTCGCCGCGCTCTCCACGGAGCCGCTCTGCCAGGCCTGGGAGACCTTCCACGCCAGCGGCTTCTTCCGCTTCCGCCAGGTGGCGGAGAGCCTGCTGCAGCGCGCCCCCGACGTGGCCGCCTTCGAGATCCTCGACGTGAACGGCAAGGTCCTGTTCCACACGCGCGAGCTCGAGCGCGGCGAGGCCGCGGCCCTGGCCGGGGACGACCCGGCCGTGCTCGAGGCCCTGCGCGCCATCGAGCCGAGCGAGCTGCGCGGCCGCGACCAGGCCGGGGAGCGGCTCGACGTGGTGGTGCCGTGGGTCGAGGACTTCGGCCGCCACCGCATCTCGGTGGTCTACCGCGTGCGCTACGGCGCGCTGGCGGGCCAGTTCCGGCGCTCCAGCCTCGTGACCCTGGCCCTCACCCTGGCCTCGCTGGCCCTGGCCGCGGGCCTCGGCATCGTGCTGGCCCGCGGCGTCACGCGCCCCCTGGCCACGCTCACGGCCGGCGTCGGGGCCATCGCCCGCGGCCAGTTCGAGCGCCGCCTCGACCTGCGCACCGGGGACGAGCTCCAGGAGGTGGCGGAGGCCTTCAACGACATGGCGGCCCACCTGCAGGCCACGGTGGCGGAGCTGCGGCGCAGCGGCGAGCGCTGGCGCTCGCTGGTCGAGGAGGCGCCGGTGGTGGTGCTGACGACCACCACGGAGGGCGTGGTGGAGTTCGTCAACGTCCCGGGGCGGCTGGCCGCCCGGGCCCGCGGCCGCAGGCTCGACGAGCTGGCCGGCGGGGCCCTGCCCCCGGCCGCTCGGGAGGTGCTGCGGCGGGTGCGCGAGACCGGCCAGCCGGGGGCCTTCGAGG
>JBDIBD010000353.1:0-5536 GCA_039812725.1 Vicinamibacteria bacterium
CGATGGCCGCGGCCAGCTGGCCGGTGCGCTGCAGGCGCAGGCTCTCGCTGGCCAGCGCGTGGTAGAGGCCGTCGCCCAGCTCCTCGGGGGAACGCGCGAGCTGCGACTGGCGTTCGGCCGGGGAGGCGCCGATCAGGAGCCGGGCGCGTTCGGCGGCGCCTTGTCCTTCGCCGAGGGCGGAGAGGGCGAGCGCGAGCGTCGTTGCGAGCGCCGCGCGAAAGGCTCGGGGCATGGACGACCATCATAGCCGCCCCCGCCGGTCGAAGGTCCTGGCCCGGATGGGCCAGGACCCTCTTGGCTCAGGCCTTCTTCTTCTCGGGCATCGGCACCACCGGGGCCTTCTCGGCCCTGGCCGCCGGCTCGGGCTTCTCGGCCACTGGCAGGCCCAGGCCCTTGCGCAGGCGCGTGTCGATCTCGTCGCGGGTCTCCGGGTGGTCCTTCAGGAACTGGCGCGCGTTCTCGCGCCCCTGGCCCAGGCGCTCGCCCTCGAAGGCGAACCAGGCCCCCGACTTCTCGACCACCTTCTGCTCGACGGCCAGGTCGAGCAGGTCGCCTTCCTTGCTGATCCCCTCGCCGTAGAGGATGTCGAACTCGGCCTCGCGGAAGGGCGGCGCCACCTTGTTCTTGACCACCTTGACCTTGGCCCGGCTGCCGATCACCAC
The DNA here is from genome assembly GCA_039812725.1 of Vicinamibacteria bacterium. Lineage (GTDB taxonomy): Bacteria > Acidobacteriota > Vicinamibacteria > Fen-336 > Fen-336 > JBDIBD01. Next base: position 663 of record JBDIBD010000353.1, read on the forward strand.
GTCGCCGTCCTTCAGCGAGGCGATGCGGCGGATGTCGCAGCGGATGGAGGCGTAGAACTTCAGGGCCCGGCCGCCCGTGGTGGTCTCGGGGTTGCCGAACATGACCCCGATCTTCTCGCGCAGCTGGTTGATGAAGATCAGGCAGGTCTTGCTCTTGGAGACGATCGAGGTGAGCTTGCGCAGGGCCTGGCTCATGAGCCGGGCCTGCAAGCCCATCTGGGCCTCGCCCATCTCGCCCTCGAGCTCGGAGCGCGGCACCAGGGCCGCCACCGAGTCGATCACCAGCACGTCCACCGCGCCCGACCGGATGAGCACCTCGGCGATCTCGAGGGCCTGCTCGCCGCTGTCGGGCTGCGAGACCAGCAGGTTGTCGATGTCGACCCCCAGCTTGGCGGCGTAGGAGGAGTCGAGGGCGTGCTCGGCGTCCACGAAGGCCGCCATGCCGCCGCGCTTCTGGGCCTCGGAGATGACGTGCAGGGCCAGCGTGGTCTTGCCCGAGGACTCCGGGCCGTAGATCTCGATCACGCGTCCGCGCGGCATGCCGCCCACGCCCAGCGCCGCGTCGAGGGACAGCGAGCCGGTCGGGATGGCGGCGACCTCGACCTTCTCGCGGCTGCCCAGCCGCATGATCGAGCCCTTGCCGAACTGCTTGTCGATCTGCGCCAGAGCGGCCTCGATGGCCTTGGCTCGCTCGTTGCGGTCGTCGCTCATATCGCTTCGGTCCTCCTGGGGAGAGCGCTCTCTCGTTTCGCGGGCATCTTACCGGCACTCGGGCCGCGCCGGGTCCGCGTCCCCCAAGAAACGCGCGCCTGTCCCCGCGGGGGGACGGGGGCGCCCCGGTCGGGCGCCGCAAGTCGCTGAAGGACAAGCCCATCGCAGGGCGACGGGGTGGCACGCCGCTTGTAGAATCGAGCCCCGTATGCTGACCCTGGTCCTGGCTGCCGCCACGCTGATGCAGGTGCCCTTCGTGCCGCAGAAGACCGACACCTGCGGCGCGGCGGCGCTCGCCATGGTGACCGCCTACTGGGGCCACCCGGTCGGGCACGACGAGATCGCCGGCCAGCTGCTCGATCGCGAGCTCAAGGCCATCCGCGGCTCGCGGCTGCGCGACTTCGCCGCGGCGCGCGGCCTGGTGGCCATCGCCTACGAGGGCGACCTGGCCCAGCTCAAGGACTACCTCGCCAAGGGCCGGCCGCTGATCGTGGCCTGGAAGGTCGCGCGCGACCGCTACCACAACGTCGTGGTGGTGGGCTTCGACGAGGAGCGGCGCGTGCTGCTCGTCAACGACCCGGCCCTGGGGGCGGCGCGCGAGGTGGCCGAGGCCGAGTTCGAGAAGCGCTGGCGCGGGGCCGGCCACTGGACCCTGCTCGTCCTGCCGGGCGAGCCGGCCAAGCCGCAGTGATCGCCGCGCTGCTCCTGTCAGCGGCGCTCCTGCCCGAGCCCCCGCCGTCGCCCGGCGCGGCGGCCTACGAGGAGGGGCGCTGGGACGAGGCCGCCGCCCTGCTGGCCGCGGAGAACGCCCGCCAGCCGACCTACGACGGGCTGCTGAGGCTGGGCCTGGCCGAGGGGCGGCAGCAGCGCTACGCCGGGGCCCGGGCCGCCTTCGACCGGGCCGTCGCGCTCGACCCGTCGCGGGCCGAGGCCTGGCTCGAGCGCGGGGGCCTGAGCTTCCTCGAGAAGCAGTACGCCGCGGCGGTGGCCGACCTGCAGCAGGCCCTGGCGCGCGCGCCCGACGACTACACCCGGGACCTGCTGGCCTCGGCCCTGCACCTGGCGGGCCGCAGCGACGAGGCCCTGGCCCAGTGGAACCGGCTCGAGCGCCCGCTGGTCGGCCAGGTGGAGCTGACGGGCCTGCAGTTCACGCGCGAGACGCTGGTGCGCGACGAGCTGGTCTTCCAGCCGGGCCGGCTGCTGCGCCTCTCCGAGCTGCGCGAGACGCGCCTGCGCCTGAACGAGCTGGGGATCTTCGACCGGGTCACGGTGCGGCCCGTCCCGCGCAGCGGCGGCAGCGCCGACGTGCAGGTGGCCGCCGTCGAGCGCCACGGCCTGTTCTCCTCGCCCCTCGACGCCGGCCTCAGCCTGGGCGTGGGGGCGGTCCAGCGCCACGTGCAGCTGCGCTACGCGAACCTGGGCGGGCGGGGCGTGAACCTCGCGGGGCGCTACCGCTTCGCCCCGAACCAGCCCGAGCTGAGCCTGGAGGGAGACTGGCCGCGCCCGTTCGGCTGGCCGGTCGTGCTGCGCGTCAAGGGGGTGCGCGGGGAGCAGCCCTACGAGGCCGACGGCGCCTTCGGCGCCCGCACCCGCGGGGCGCGCGTGGCCGTGCGCCACGTGCTGGGCGCGCGCAGCGTGCTCGAGGCCGCCTACGCCGTCGAGCACCGGAGCTTCGACGTCCCCCGCCCGGACGCGCAGGGCGGGGTCGTGGCCGGCCTCGAAGCGGCCCTCGACAGCCGGATCGTGGACGGATTCCGTCACCGCCTGGACCTGCGGCTGGCGGCCGCGCGGGCCGACGGCTGGCTCGGTTCCGATTTCCCCTTCAGCCGGGCGGAGGCCCGGCTGATCTACAAGGCCTACCTGTCGCCGCCGCAGGGCGCGACGCTCGAGCCCTCCGTCCTGGCGCTGCAGCTCAAGCACGGCTGGCTCGGCTCCGAGGCCCCGGTCGACCAGTGGTGGGGGGTGGGGGCCTCCCCGGAGATGGAGTGGCCGGTGCGGGCCCGGCGCCTGTACCGGGACGGGGCCCTGGGCGTCCCCACGCCGCTCACCCGGGAGGCGAGCCTGGCCAACCTCGAGTGGCGCCGCCGGTTGTACCGGGGGACGGCCATCCAGATCGGCCTGGCGACCTTCCTGGACGGGGCCCACCTCGGCCCCACGGCCGGAGAGGGGCGCCAGTCCTACCTGGACGGGGGAGTGGGGCTGCGGCTGGGCTTCCGGGCCGGGCCGATGCTCCGGCTGGACTATGCCCACGGCCTGCTGGACGGGTCGGACAACCTGTCCCTGGGCCTTGGATATATCTTTTAACACCAGTCTTTTGCGCGTTCCAGACCGGCTGGGCCACGATTTTTGTGGCTTCGCTTGGAGGCGCTCTGCTAGAATTCGCTTGATCGACCGGGCGACGGCCGCGCGGCCAGCCGCCCCGCCATTTTTTCGGGGGTGCCTTGAGAGACCGAGCAACCCACAGCGGCGCGAAGGGTCGGAAGGCCCCGGCCGCTGTCGCCCGGCGAGGACACTCCGCCAAGACCTCCGGTTCCAAGGAAACGGCAGGGAGGAAGCCCACCACCGTGTCTGTCAAGAACGCCAAGAGCAGCGTCAGCCGCGCCCGGGCGACCACGCCCGCGCGGGCCACCAGCGTGGCGGTCAAGTCCCGCGCCGCGGCCCGCCGACGGCCGGCGCCGCTGCCGCTCCCGCTCCCGACCAAGCACGTCGCACCGCCGCGCCCCGTGGTGGCCGCGCCGGCGCGCTCGATGCCGCCCGCCGCGAAGGAGATCCGCAAGCCCGTGGCGCCGCCGGTGCGCGGGCCCCTGGTGCTCCCCGACTTCGGCGAGGCCGGCATCCTGCTGGCCATCACCTACTCGATCCGCGACGGGCGCCGGGGCGAGTTCTTCGACCTCATGCGCGAGCTGAAGCCCCTGCTGGGCGGCATCGGCGCGACCGACTGCATCGTCTACGAGGACCGCAGCCGCCCGAACTACTTCATGGAGGTCTTCCGCTTCAAGGACGAGGCGGAGTTCACGGCCTTCGACGACAAGTTCCACAAGGACCGCAAGATCGCCGCGATCTACGCGCTTCTGGACGACATCGTCGAGGCCGAGAAGAGCGACTTCAAGATCTTCGAGCGCAAGCTCTAGGACGCTCTCCAGGCCCCGCCCGACGCCCGGCCCTGCCGGGCGTTTCCCATTTTCAGCATGCCCTCGCCCGTCGGACACGCGCTGGCCGGCCTGACCGTCTACGCCCTTAGCGTCCGCCGCGCGGGCGAGCGTCCCTCCGTCCGGGGCGCGCTGCCCGCCGTGGTGGCCGCGCTGCTGCCCGATGCCGACCTCGTGCTGAACGTGCTGGTGGGGCCGGGCCACCACCGGGCCGAGAGCCACAGCGTAGGGATGGCGGTGCTGGCGGGCCTGGCGGTGGCGGCCCTGGCCCGGCTGGGCCGGCGCCGCGACGCCTCGCGGCTCGGGCTGCTGGTGGGGCTGTCGTGGCTCAGCCACGTGCTCCTGGACTGGCTTGGCCGCGACACGAACCCGCCCATCGGCCTGATGGCGCTGTGGCCCTTCTCGCACGGCTGGTTCGCCTCGCCGGTGCCGCTGTTCCTGGACATCGGGCGTACACTGGAGTGGGATACGGTTCGCAACAACGCGCTGGCCGCCACCTGGGAATGCCTGTTGCTCGTGCCCGTTCTGTGGCTGGCCGCGCGCCCGCGCGAGGAGCACGACAGTGGCGCGAGGTTTTGAGAGCAAGGCCGTTCAGGACCAGCAGGAAGAGGCTCAACGCAAGCGCAAGCCGGCCGGGCCGGCTGCGGCGCCCGCCGCGGGCCCCGCCCTGATGCAGGCGCGACGGACGCTGGAGCTGGCGCGCACCGACGTGTCGCGACGCCACGCGGCGAGCGCCTCGGAGGTCCAGCGCCACAGCCTGGCGCTGGCCCTCGAGGAGATCGAGCGCCAGCTGGCCGCCCTGCCCGTCTCGGAACCGCTCCGGGACTGAGGGCCCGAAAGGCGACGGTTGAGGCTGCTCTTCGTCGCCAGCCGCTTTCCGCAGCCGCCGCTGCGCGGCGATCAGCTGCGCGCCTGGCAGCAGCTGCGCTGGCTGTGCCGACGCCACGCCGTCACGCTGGTGGCGCCGCGGCCGCCTTCGTCCGAGGCGGCGCGCGCCGTGGACGGCCTGGGCCT